>NC_015318.1:1375000-1694430 GCF_000194135.1 Hippea maritima DSM 10411
GTCGCCCGTAGCCTGACTCCCCCGGATGGTACAGGCGGTATTCGGAGTTTGACTGGGTTTGGTAGGCTGGTGGGCCCCCTAGCCCAATCAGTGCTCTACCCCCGCCGTCCTTACCGGGAGGCTATACCTCAATATATTTCGGGGAGAACCAGCTATCTCTGAGTTTGATTGGCCTTTCACCCCTATCCACAGCTCATCCGAGCAGTTTTCAACCTACACCGGTTCGGGCCTCCAGTGGGTTTTATCCCACCTTCACCCTGGCCATGGATAGATCACTCAGTTTCGGGTCTGCTCCACAAGACTAAACGCCCTATTCGGACTCGCTTTCGCTACGGATGCGAGGCTTAATACCTCTTATCCTCGCCTTGTAGAGCAACTCGCCGGCTCATTATGCAAAAGGCATGCTCTCAGGCTGTGCAAAGCACATAGCCCTCGAACTGATTGTAGGCATGCGGTTTCAGGTTCTATTTCACTCCCCTCGACCGGGGTTCTTTTCACCTTTCCCTCACGGTACTGGTTCACTATCGGTCGATGGCGAGTATTTAGCCTTGGAGGGTGGTCCCCCCAGATTCGGTCAGGGTTCCACGTGTCCCGACCTACTTGGGAACAGACGGGAGAGTCTAAAGTTATTCTTTTCGCCTACGGGGCTTTCACCCTCTATGGCGTGGTATCCCAACCACTTCGACTAAGAATAACTCAGGCTCCGGCCTGTGCGCACCAGGCCTACCATCTGTCCCGCTACCCCCTATACGCAACGGGTGCGCCCTTTAACACGTATAGGGTTTGGGCTGTTCCGCTTTCGCTCGCCGCTACTCGCGGAATCTCGGTTGATTTCTTTTCCTCCGGCTACTGAGATGTTTCAGTTCACCGGGTTAGCGTCCACACAAGGTGGACGGTGAGGGTTTACCTCACCGGGTTGCCCCATTCGGAAATCCCCGGATCAAAGCTTGTTTGGCAGCTCCCCGAGGCTTATCGCAGCCTACCACGTCCTTCATCGCCTGCCATCGCCAAGGCATCCACCGCATGCCCTTAGTAGCTTAGGCTCATACCATGTTCTTTAATGCTTAGGTACTTAAATTTCCCCTATTTATTTGCGGCTTGTTTTCTCCTCTTCATTGCTTTTTAAAAGATCACCCGTGTTGGCCACAGGGCTAAAGGATTTTTTACTGGTGGAGGCTAGCGGGATCGAACCGCTGACCTTCTGCGTGCAAGGCAGACGCTCTCCCAGCTGAGCTAAGCCCCCACTGGTGGGCCTGAGTGGGCTCGAACCACTGACCCCTGCGTTATCAGCACAGTGCTCTAACCGGCTGAGCTACAGGCCCTCAATCCCTTGGCTCTGTGACCTATACACAGTAATAGCCAAGATGGAAGACAGCGCTGGCAATAAAGTTTTAATAATGCACACCTTAGAAAGGAGGTGATCCAGCCGCAGGTTCTCCTACGGCTACCTTGTTACGACTTCACCCCAGTCGCCGACCCTACCATGGACGGCTGCCTCCCCAAAAGGGGTTAGCCCACCGTCTTCCGGTAGAATCGACTCCCATGGTGTGACGGGCGGTGTGTACAAGGCCCGGGAACGTATTCACCGCAGTGTAGCTGACCTGCGATTACTAGCGATTCCGGCTTCATGCAGTCGAGTTGCAGACTGCAATCCGAACTGGGGGATGGTTTTTGGGATTAGCTCACCCTCGCGGGTTTGCAACCCTTTGTCCACCCCATTGTAGCACGTGTGTAGCCCTGGGCATAAGGGCCGTGATGACTTGACGTCATCCCCACCTTCCTCCAGGTTATCCCTGGCGGTCCCCTTAGAGTGCTCGGCCGAACCGTTAGCAACTAAGGGCGAGGGTTGCGCTCGTTGCGGGACTTAACCCAACATCTCACGACACGAGCTGACGACAGCCATGCAGCACCTGTGCTGGCTCCCTCACCCGAAGGTAAGGGTCGTTCCCCTTTCGGTTCACTACCACCAGCATGTCAAGCCCAGGTAAGGTTCTTCGCGTATCATCGAATTAAACCACATGCTCCACCGCTTGTGCGGGCCCCCGTCAATTCCTTTGAGTTTTAGCCTTGCGGCCGTACTCCCCAGGCGGGACGCTTAACGCGTTAGCTTACGGCACCGGGAAGAGTACCTCCCGACACCCAGCGTCCATCGTTTAGGGCGTGGACTACCAGGGTATCTAATCCTGTTTGCTCCCCACGCTTTCGTGCCTCAGCGTCAGTTGCGTTCCAGTGAGCCGCCTTCGCCACCGGTGTTCTTCCCGATATCTACGGATTTCACCCCTACACCGGGAATTCCGCTCACCTCTCCCGCACTCTAAGACCTGCAGTATCCAACGCAGTTCTTGGGTTGAGCCCAAGGCTTTCACGTTGGACTTACAGGCCCGCCTACGCACGCTTTACGCCCAGTGATTCCGAACAACGCTCGCACCCTACGTATTACCGCGGCTGCTGGCACGTAGTTAGCCGGTGCTTCCTCTGAGGGTACCGTCAAGTGCAAAGGGGTATTAGCCCTCGCACCTTCTTCCCCTCTGACAGGAGTTTACGACCCGAAGGCCTTCATCCTCCACGCGGCGTCGCTGGGTCAGGGTTTCCCCCATTGCCCAATATTCCCCACTGCTGCCTCCCGTAGGAGTCTGGACCGTGTCTCAGTTCCAGTGTGGCTGACCATCCTCTCAGACCAGCTACCCGTCGTAGGCTTGGTAGGCCGTTACCCCACCAACTACCTGATAGGCCGCGGGCCCATCCTGAAGCGATAGCTTGCAAGCAGAGGCCACCTTTCCCCCCTGCACTTATCTTAAAACACAGAGAATTAAAAGAGTAAAAGAGGTAAAGGACAAAACACATAACCTCTTCTACCATCCTCTTGTATTCTAAGATAAGTGCAGGGGAACTATCCGGTATTAGCCCACCTTTCGGTGGGTTATCCCGGACTTCAGGGCAGGTTACCCACGTGTTACTCACCCGTGCGCCGGTTTACTCGTCTCCCGAAGGAGACTTTCTCCCACGACTTGCATGTGTTAGGCACGCCGCCAGCGTTCGTTCTGAGCCAGGATCAAACTCTCATGTTAAAACATGAAAAGAAAGATTATCTTATCTGGCTAAAACTCTATATCAACCAGGGCTATCTTTCCATCTTGGCTTTTAAAAGACCGTGTCGCTTCCAAGCGACGGAATGAGAATATAATACACTTTGGGGGAAAAGTCAAGGGTAATTTTTTAGAAAATTAAAATTTGTAAAAAGCCTATTCAAATAAGCATTCCCTAAAAAGCCCACCTGCTTTTTTAACCAAAAAACCAAACTTTTTCCAAAATAATTATGTATTTTAAACAAAAAAATAACTTTTACACTTTTACACATTTTTACCCTTAACGGCTCCCTATAGCCCTGAAACCCAATCGCATACTCTATCTATAGCCTCAATAGTATTTGCACAATATTTGCGCAAGAATTTTTCATCAACTTCCTCTTTCTTTGCAGCCTCTAAAGCAACCTCACCATCAAAATCAACATATGCTATTCTTGCTGTAAACTCATCAGAAGGCCTTCCAAAATCATCACCCGGCAAAAATGCAACGGAGGTTTCATCCAAAACAGTGCTGCAGAGCTGCCTGCTTGTGTATATACCCTTTCTGTTCAGTTTATCCTTCAGCTTAGAAAAATCGGGTAAATAGTAAAATGCCCCATCAGCAAGCGGCGTATCTATTCCAACCTTGTTAAAGCTATCATAGATATACAACGCCAAACCTTTAAGGATCCTTCTGCTGCGATTTAGATAATCAACAATCTCATCATCAAATTCAAAAGCCCTTATGGAAGCATACTGAATAGGTGCACTGACTGATGTAAATGTTTCGCTGGCAACCGATGCCATCTTATCAGCCAACCAAGACAACTCTTTTGGTATGGCAAATGTCCCAAGCCTCCAACCTCCAGCACCACACCACTTACTCAAGCCGCTACTAATTATTGTTCCTTCTGGATAAAATTTAGCTATGGATATATGTTTACCCTCATGATGCAATTCGCCGTATATCTCATCCGAGATAATAATTACACCAAACCTTCGTGCAACCTCAGCAATCTCTTTAAGCTGACCCTCGTTATATGTCTTGCCGGTTGGGTTGTTGGGATAGTTAAGAATCATAACCTTTGATGTATTGGGATTATTCTTGCAGTACTCCTCAAGCGTGCCAGCTTTAAGTAGCCAATCATTTGCTTTTGTTGTGTTAAGCCAGGACACCTTCCTGCCCAGGATCTTTGCCTGAGGGGCATACGAAACCCAGCTTGGGGAAGGTAAAAGCAACTCAGAATACATAACAAGCTGTGCTATAAACATCAACTCTTTGGATCCCGGACCTATCAAGATGTTATCAGTCTCAATTTCAATTCCTTGGGATTTTAAATAATATTTTCTTACAGCCTCCCTTAACTCATAAAGCCCCTTCACAGGTAAATAGTCTTTAATATAAGCGTATTTTTTTAAAGATTCTACAACAGGCACAGGAACAGGAAAAGGTGATTGCCCAAGACCAAGTTTATAAACCTTTTTTCCTTGGGCAATCATAAGATTGCTTTTTTCATTTATCTCAAGCGTGGCAGATAAAGGCAAATCTACAACATTCATGTTAACACAAGACATACCTCACCCCTTTAAGCAGCCATTGCTGGCTTTGATTTTATCCTCATTTTTTGCTCAAGGTAGAGTAGCGCAAATACACCCAAACCGATAAAATACATATAATATTTCATATTGGTTGGCAAGTGAAGCCAATGCAAAATACCAGCTGGATTAAATAACACCCATGATGTAAACAAGAAGAACGGTATCTCATACCACTTATTCTTTGTTAAGAACCATCCTTGAAGTGCACTGGCAAAAGCAAAAGAACCTAACACAGCCATTGCAAATATCATTATTATCTTAGGCCAACTTGTTATATGATGGAGTATTAAATCCGGATTAAATACAAACATAAAGGGCAAGATAGCTGTTCTCATATCGTAAATAAACCCCTGGACTGCTGTTGGTATAGGATCGGCATCGGCCAATGCCGCAGCAGCGTATGCAGCCAATCCCACAGGCGGTGTATCGTCAGCTATGATTCCAAAATAGAAACAGAATAGATGAGCTGCCATTAATGGAACAAAAAATCCGTAATTTTGAGCAATTGTAACAATAACAGGAGCCGTTAAAGATGCCATAACGATGTAATTTGCCGTTGTAGGAAGACCCATACCCAAAAGTAAGCTTGCCATAGCCGTAATGATCAACAACAAATATATGTTTCCATGGGACATAGCATCTACAAGCTCTGTTATCATACTTCCTATACCTGTGGCAACAAGACCCACCACAACACCAGCAGAAGCACAAGCTAAAGCCACTATAACCATATTTCTTGAGCCGGAAACAAATGCTTCAGCCGTGAGTTTAAGGGAATTTTTGATAGCATCAGCAAAGGTCGCTCCTTCTTTTTTAACCTTCATAATCTCCTGATACAATATAACAAAAATAAGTATAATAATTGTTCTAAAAGCAGACATAGCAGGGGAGTGCCTTAAAACCATCAATTCAACAACAAGCCAAGTAATAGGAATCAAATAATGGAATCCATTTTTCAAAACCTCTTTAGCGTTGGGCAACTCTTCTTTAGGCAAACCCTTAAGCCCAAGTTTACTTGCCTCCAAATGGGAAACATAGAACAGTGTGATATATGCAACCAGAGCCGGAATAAATGCGGCTTTTACAACGGCAATATAAGGAACATTGACATATTCAGCTATAATAAATGCAGCAGCACCCATAATTGGTGGCATTAGCTGACCATTAATGCTTGCCGCCACCTCTGTAGCTCCTGCCTTAGTTGCAGGATAACCTGTTTTTTTCATCAGAGGAATAGTAAATGTTCCTGTTGTAACAACATTTGCAACCGATGAACCCGATACAAGACCGGTTAAGCCGCTTGCCACAACAGCGGATTTCGCAGGTCCTCCTTTATATCTCCCAAGCCCAGCAAAGGCAAGATCGATAAAAAATTTACCTGCACCAGCCTTATCAAGCATAGCACCGAGTAAAACAAACAGATAGACAATATTTGTAGAAACCCTCAAAGGAATACCAAAAATGCCCTCAGTGGATAAAGATAATTGACTGACATATTTATCAAGTGTAACGCCTTTATAAGCCAGCAAATCTGGAAGATAGGGTCCTAAAAAACCGTAGATCGTAAAAAGTATTCCTACAGCAGGCAAAGCAGGTCCTACAGCTCTCCTTGTTGCCTCAAACACCATTACAACTAAAGCCACCCCGAAAACAACGTCAGTTAAACTGGGCGAGCCCATGCGCATGGATATACCATTCCATTCAACAGTTATATAAAGAGCTGTAGCAACACCTATAGCTGCAAATACATAATCCATTATTGGAATCCCTTCTCTTTGAGACAGAAACGGTAAGGCCTTTATTTTTTTCTTTTTAAAAAATGGGACAGACAAAAATATCATCGCCATAGCAAATGCAAGGTGTATGGAACGTGCGAAAGTGGAATCAAGCGTCCATACGCTTGCTATTAAAAGTTGAAATATTGCCCAGCTAACACCAACAAACATAACAAGGGCATGTTCATACTTATTGAGTATCCTTACATCGCCTGTATCTTCCTTTATCAGTTCCTCTACAAGTTTTCTTTTTTTCTCATCCATAAAAAACCCCTTCCAAAAGGTTTTTGGCAAAAAAAATGGGTGGCAAAAGCCACCCGAGAAATTCAAATCAGTTAGAGCTTGTTATTTAATAAGATTCTTTGGTATGTATTTTATAAGACCACTTTCTTTATAGTATTTCAAAGCCCCGGGATGTATAGGAGCCGTTAGACCCTCAAGCATATTTTTCTTTGTGAGAATGGAAAATGCCGGATGCAACTTCTTGAATGTATCTAAATGATCAAAGACCTCTTTAGTTATAGCATAAACTACATTATCCGGTTCGTTCTTACTTGTAACAACAGTAGCTTTAACACCAACAGTCCAGATAACAGGCTTTTCATTTGCAGCCATCGGGTAGAATTTCTTTACAGGTATCTCAGCCTTTGCATAGTATGGATGTTCTTTAAGGAGTTTTTCAACAGGCTTGCCGGTAATAGGAACAATCCTAACCTTAATTCTGCCACTTGTTGCCTCTTTTATGTTTCCATTTGGATGCCCTACTGTATAGAAAAATGCATCGATCCTACCATCTTGAAGTAAACCGGGCGCCTCAACAGCCTTTACATACTCTGGCTTAATATCCTTTAAAGAAATACCAAAGGCCTTCAAAATATCTTTTGAGTTCTGAAGCTGACCAGAACCCGGGTTGCCTAAATTAACCCTTTTACCCTTAAGATCATAAACACTCTTTATTCCACTATTTACAGATGCAACAAGTGTAATAGACTCAGGATGAAGGGTAAATACACTTCTTAAATTCTTCTGAGGACCCTTCTTCTTCCACTCTGCCAATCCATACCAAGCCTCATACTGCCTATCAGACTGACAGATTCCAAAATCAAGATCACCACTCAATACTGCATTAATGTTGTAAACAGAACCACCAGTGGATTCTACAGTCATTTTGATGTGATACTGTTTAAATTTGGCATTAACCATTTTGGAAATAGCGCCACCAGCAGGATAGTAAACTCCTGTAACACCACCTGTTCCTATGGTGACAAAAGTAACCTTTGCATTGGCACTAAAACCAAGCGTTAGCATAAACACAAATGCCAACAATCCGTAAACGAGCTTCCTCATACACACCTCCTAAAAATTAAATTCCAATTAAAAATTAACGAACTACCCCTAACCCTTAAAATATAACAAAACCCTACCATTGTCAATGAAAAAATTTATCTATAGATTAATTTTTGTTTAATTTTTTAAAAAGTGAAATTTTTGTCTGATATTATTTATTTTTTAGTAATCGCTACATCCACAACTATTAAATTCAATACTTTTTTTAAATCTTCAGTGCTTATTTCAACTAAAAAACCACGTTGGCCACCATTTATCAGAATTGTATCAAATTCAAATATATCCTTTTGAGCAAAAATATTCATCTTTGTTTTTAAGCCAAAAGGCGATGTACCACCAACCTTATAACCAGAATACTTCTCAGCCTTCTCAGAAGGAGCTATTTTAACGTTTTTTACACCCAAAACTCGGGCAAGCTTCTTAGATGAGACTTCATAATCTCCATTCATTAAGACTACAAAAGGCTTTGATGAGTTATCCTCAAAAATAAGCGTTTTAACTATTCTGTGCTCTTCTACGTTAAGCTGCTTTGAAGATTCTAAAGTCCCACCGTGGTCAATATATTTATAAAAATAGGGTTTAAATTTAACCTCATTCGACCTTAAAAACCTCAATGCCTGAGTAGATGGTAGTTTTTCCTTTTTCGGCATACTTATACCCCATAGAAACTTCTATACCACTCAATAAAGTTCTTTATACCTATCTCAGGTGGCGTATGCGGCTTGTAATTCAATTCTTCTATTAATGCAGATACATCCGCGTAGGTTGATTCAACATCACCAGGCTGCATGGGCAAAAGGTTTTTCTTTGCTCTTCTGCCTAGCTCTTTTTCTATTATCTTAATGAACATATCAAGACTTACCGGCGAATTATTCCCTATATTGTAAATCCTATAAGCAACCTTAGAACTTGAAGGGTCGGGGTTTAAAGCATTCCATTCTTCATTGGGTTTTGCAGGGTTCTTTATAACCCTAACAATACCCTCCACTATATCGTCGATATAGGTAAAATCCCTCTCCATCTTGCCATAATTGTAAACATCTATAGGTTTATCCTCTAATATATTTTTAACAAATCTAAAAAGAGCCATATCGGGTCTACCCCAAGGACCATAGACAGTAAAAAACCTCAACCCAGTAATCCTTAAGCCGTATAAATAGCTATAGGTGTGGGCCATCAGCTCATTAGATTTCTTTGTTGCAGCATATAGACTAATGGGGTGGTCAACATTGTGTTTTTCTGAAAAGGGCTGTTTTTTGTTTAAGCCATATACGCTGGAGGATGAGGCAAAGCTTAAATTCTCAACACCAAAATGTCTGCAGGCCTCAAGTATATTCAAAAAACCATATATATTGCTATCTATGTAAGAATACGGATTTTTCAAAGAATACCTAACACCCGCCTGAGCTGCTAAATTACATACAGCATCAAATCCAAAATCCTTAAAGAGAGCATCTACACCCTCCTTATCCTTCAAATCAAGCCTAACAAATGTGTAATTATTGTACTTTGAAGACCTAACGGGTCTGGAGTATTCTATCTTGGCTTCCTCAATGCCAGACTCTTTTAGCCTTGCGTATTTCAGCCCTACATCGTAATAATCGTTTATATTATCAATACCCACGATTTCAAAACCATCTTTTGCAAGTTTGTTCGCTAAGTGAAACCCTATAAAACCAGCTGTGCCTGTTATTAATATTTTCATCAATATCCCTCCTTCTTAAAAGCAAGTCTGACTCTTATGTTATGTTTCTTTAAAGTCTCAAGTAATGTAGCAGTTGCAGCTATTTTCATATAGGTATGTACTGTATAAAGCGCATTTTTATCTTTAAACCTTATAAATAGTGGCTTATCGCCCTTATTCCTTTGGAGTATTGTCTTTATTTTCTCAATAGAGCCTATATCTTTCTCGCTCAAAAAGACCTCCACACCATCAATATAGTTGGATAGTTTACTATACTCAATTATATCTTTGACAATAAGGTTAACCTTTTCTGTAGTTGGATCTATATTGCCTATAATAATAAGAAGCTTACTTTCATCAAAAAGCTTCCCATATTTCTCATAGAGTTTGGGAAATACTGTAGCTTCAAATGTTCCCTTAAGATCCATAAACTTAACAATGGCCATAGACTCTTTTCTTTTTGTTTTCATCTTCCTTATAGCCACAGGTATCCCCGCCATTACAACCTCTTTATCAAAAACAGTTGAGGCTGTTTCGCTGTCTGCTGTAATAACTGCATTTACCATGTTTTCGTACTTGCTCAGCGGATTTGAGCTTACAAAGAAACCCAGGAGCTCTCTTTCATATTCCAAGATCTTTTCCTGGGTAAGCTCTTCAACATCAATAAGTTCAGGATAAGCCTCTTCTTGTTTAGTAGACCCAAAAAGAGCCACCATCTTTTTATTGGCCTTTTTTGCATTGGTTGAAACCCAATCAAGTAAAACATCTACAGAAGCCAAAAGAGTAGCCCTATTCTGATGCAGGGAATCAAAACACCCGCTCTTTATAAGACTTTCCAATACTTTCTTATTAACCTTTCTTGTATCAGTCCTCTTCAAAAAGTCGAATATGCTTTCAAACTTAGATTCTTTTCTAATCTCAATGATGTTTTCTATTGCAGCATCTCCTACGTTCTTTATGGCAGAAAAACCAAATCTGATAACCTTTTTACCGTCTTTCTCTGCAACGGCAAAGTCGTGAAAGCTGTCGTTAATATCCGGTGGCAACACGGTTATCTTCATACGATTACACTCTTCTATATATTTGGCTATGTTATCCGTATTGTTTTTTTCGCTTGTTAGTAATGCACTCATGAAGTATGCTGGATAATGTGCCTTCAGATACGCCGTCTGATAGGCAATGTAGGCATAGGCAGCAGAGTGAGATTTATTAAAACCATACTCTGCAAATTTTGCCATCAAATCAAAAATCTCCTCTGCCTTTTCCTTGGACACCCCGCGCTCGACAGCCCTTTTAACAAAGATGCCCCTCTGCTGATCCATAACTTCTTTCTTCTTCTTACCCATTGCTCTTCTTAGGATATCTGCTTCACCTAAAGAGTAGCCTGCAAGTTTACTTGCTATCTGCATAACCTGCTCTTGGTACAGTATTATTCCGTATGTATCTTTTAGAATACCCTCAAGTTCAGGCAACGGGTATTCAATGGGTTTTTTGCCGTGTTTTCTATCTATGAAGTCTTGAACCATGCCGCTACCTAACGGGCCCGGTCTATATAGTGCCACAAGGGCTATTAGATCTTCAAATACAGTGGGCTTCAAATCCATAATAAGCCTTTGCATTCCGGATGACTCAAGCTGAAAAACGCCAAGTGTATCGCCTTTTTGTAAAAGTTTGTATGTTTCTTTATCATCAAGCGGAATCTTAGATATATCAAACCCATTGCCAATAAGCTTTACCGTAGTATCTATAACGGTCAGGTTTTTAAGCCCCAAAAAGTCAAACTTAATAAGCCCTATGTCTTCCAGAAAATCTTTTGAGAATTGAACGGCTATAGTATCTTCACCCGGCGCTTTGTACAGGGGACAGCTTTTATAGATGGGCTCTGTAGAAATTACAACGCCTGCTGCATGAATGGAGGCATGGCGTTTAACCCCCTCAAGTGTTTTTGATATCTCAAAGAGTTTCTTAACATTATCGTCTTTTTCTATTTCTTGTTTTAGTTGGGTATTGGATTTTATTGCACCATCTAAATCTTCACCGTTTGGTATCATCTTGGCTATTCTATCTGCTTCTTTGTAGGGGAAACCCATAACACGAGCAACATCCCTAACAACAGCCTTTGCGCCCATCGTTCCAAAGGTGATGACCTGGGCTACATTATACTCCCCATACTTCTCCCTCACATAGTGTATGACCTCATCACGCCTTTCTGCGCAGAAGTCCACATCTATGTCTGGCATTGTTACCCTTTCCGGATTAAGGAAGCGCTCAAATAGGAGGTTGTATTTTATCGGGTCTATGTCTGTTATACCAATTGAGTATGAAACAAGGCTACCAGCTGCAGAACCCCTTCCAGGACCAACAGGAATACCATTTCTCTTAGCATAATTAACAAAGTCCCAAACGATAAGGAAGTAGCCTGAAAAGCCCATCTGTTCTATTATAGCAAGCTCATGTTCAAGTCTCTTTTTGTACAATTCCTTTTTACCATTATCAAAACCCGCGGTTTTTTCTTCCAAGCCTTTATAAGCAAGCCTGCGCAGATATTCTTTTTCATCTGAACCATCGGGTGTACGATAATGGGGCGGTGCAAGTTTGCCTAACTCTAACTCCACATTACACATGTCTGCTATTACTTTAGAGTTATGGACAAACTCTGGATTGTCTTTGAAAACTTCCAGCATCTCCTCTTCGGTTTTGAAATAAAACTCCTGAGAACCCATCTTCATCCTGTCTTGGTCGTCTAAGTGCTTATTTGTCTGAACGCAAAGGAGAGCATCTTGGGCTATAGCATCCTCTTTGTTTAAGTAGTGGCAATCGTTTGTAGCAACTATGGGTGTGTCTGTTTCTAAACCCAATCTTATTATTTCCTTGTCTATCCTTTGCTGGTCTTCCAATCCATGCCTCATGATCTCAAGGAAGAAGTTCTCCTTGCCGAAGATCTCCTTGTATTCTTGAACAACCTTTTTTGCACCTTCAAAGTCGTTGTCTAAAAGTCTCAATTGAACTTCCCCATGAAGGCAAGCACTACCTGCTATGATGCCCTCTGAGTGCTCTCTTAGTAGATTTTTGTCTATGCGTGGCTTGTAATAGAAGCCTTTCAAGAAAGCCATACTACATAGGTACATTATGTTCTCATAGCCTTTCTTGTTTTTGGCAAGAAGTGTTATGTGATAATTACCCTTTGTTTGTTTATCATCCAATGTCGTAGGTGATATGTATCCCTCAAAGCCAAGTATGGGCTTTATGCCATTTGATTTTGCGGTTTTGTAGAACTCCAAAGCCCCAAACATGTTGCCGTGGTCTGTGAGGGCTACCGCAGGCATGCCGCTATTTTTGGCCTTCTCCACCATATGTTTTATTCTGCTTGCACCATCAAGCAGACTATATTCTGAATGGTTATGCAAATGCACAAAAGCCATCTAGCACCTCCAAAAATACTAACTCCATAATACCATTATAGCCAAAACAGAAAAAACAAAAAGGCATCAGTAAACCTCTAAAGAAACCAAACGCGCCCTGAATTTACCTATAATATGCCACATCTCTATAAGTAAAGGAACCTTTGGATCATCCATAGAAATCCAGGCAAAGAGTTTTTTAACCTCTTTTTTCTTCTTAAGCGCTCCCTCTCTGGTTAACTTGTAAAAAGCCAAAGAAACCTTTAACGCCTTTCTTTTTCCCTTTTTTCTACCTAACAAATCCAAGTTTATTGTTTCTATTTGTAGTGGCGTTATAGTTACCCTATACAAATGCTTTGATACAACAACATCTTTGTAGTAGATTTTATTAAATTCAAACTTTCTATTTAAAAAGAAAAGGTAGACGTACAAAGGGGAGTAAACACCATTTTTTGAGGTTATTTTATATTTTTTTGCATTGTTGTTTTTTTCATATAAAACATCAGCGTAAGTTGCATTGTCAAATTTTACAGAAACTTTCTTAAAACTTCTTGATGTCTTTTGATAGCTTTTATACATAACACTTCTTTTTTGCCTATAATTAAAAATATCTTCTATATTAACATCAAGTCTGTAAAAAAATCTAACTATAGCTGTTGTTTTTCCATTGAAATTGAGTTTATATGTAGAGTTATCCTTTTCTACAGAGAGAGTGCCGTATCCTGCTGTAAGACCACTAAAATCAAATTTATACTTAGCCTCAAAAGAGCTAAACCCAAAAGCATTAACAGAAAAAAGCAAAAATATAGCAACAAAAAATTTATACATTTTACCCCCTCACATTTTAGATTCTATTCAATTTTTCAGGATAACTCAAACTTTATTATCGTTCTTGCCTTTAGGCAAACATTTTATTAGAATAACATCTTAAAAAGAGGGAGGATACAATGAGAAATCTTATAGCCGTGGCTACAGATAAGGACAGAAAATCTATATGGAAAGGGCATTTTGGTATGTCTCCGTTTTATAGCATATTTGACAACGACGGCAATCTAATTGAACAGAAAGAAAACCCATACGCAAAAGGAAATAAGCACCATGATGACCCAAACCTGATAGTAAATCTCTTAGACAATGTATATCTGTTTATTGCTTACAATATGGGGAAAAAATCAAGGGAAAAGCTAACAAAAGAGTTAGGCATAAAATCCCTGCTTGTGGATGCAGAGGATATATACAGCGCAAGAGATTATTTTCTTCAGGCGAGAAAGAACATCGATGTATTTGAGGAATGTACTGAAAAATATGAGGAGTGGTTTGACAAATACTCTGCAATTTATGAAAGCGAGCTAAAAATGCTTAAAGCCATAATACCAAAATTCGAAAGGGCATTGGAGATAGGTGTGGGTAGTGGAAGGTTTGCTGCACCTTTAGGAATTAAAGAGGGCATTGAACCATCTGAGAAGATGGCACAGATAGCAAAGCAAAGAGGTATAAAGGTATATCCAGGGTTTGCAGAAAATCTGCCATTCATGGACGAGGAGTATGATTTCATACTTATAGCTGTAACTATATGTTTTGTAAAAGACCCAAAGAAAACACTCAAGGAAGCCTATAGGGTTTTAAAGAAGGGTGGCAAGATCGTCGTGGCAATAGTTGATAGAGCAAGCGAGATAGGCAAGGAGTATTTAAACAAAAAGGAAAAGGGGAGATTTTACAAATATGTAACATTCTTCTCTGCCGAGGAGTTGCAGGATATACTCAAAGAAACAGGTTTTGAGGCGGAAAACACATATCAAACGCTGTTTGGCAAAAGCATAAAAGAAATAAATTCACCTCAATCTTTTAAAGAAGGATACGGCGAAGGTGGATTTGTTGCTGTGGTGGCAAAGAAATAATGGAATGGGTTATACAAAAAGCTTTTGAAAACACTATAACCACAATATCAATCATTATATTTACAATATTTTTAGTAGTTGGCCTTATTGTTTGGCTTTATTTACCATTCGCCGTTTTGTCAATAAAAAAAGAACTTGTGAGAATAAGGCAACTTTTAGAGGAACTTAAAAATATTAGTCTTGACTAACAAAAAAAGTTGCGTATAATCGCAAGTATGAAGCTGACAAATGGCGAAGTGGGCAAAAGCTACATAGTAGCCTCGATTGATGGTGGCTGCATAGCAAAGGACCGAATCTTAAAATTAGGCATAATCCCTGGTAGCACAATAACCATAAAGAGAAAGGCACCTCTAAGAGGTCCTTTTATGGTTGAAGTAAATGGTAGCGACGTTGTTTTGGGTCGAGGTATTGCATCAAAAATAGCTATTGTGGAGATTAAATGAAAGTAGCGCTAATTGGACAACCCAACTGCGGTAAAAGCACCCTCTTTAATCAACTTGCAGGTTACAAGAGTCTATCAGCTAATTTTCCGGGGGCTACTGTAGAGTACACAAAAGGAAAAACATACATAGATAACGAAGTTGTTGATATATTCGACCTTCCTGGCACTTATTCTTTAAGCTGGTATGATGATGCTGAAAAAGAAACAGTTAAAGCGCTATTTTCTGAAAATATAGATGTAATTGTAAATATAATAGATGCATCAACATTGGTAAGAAGTATTGAATTGACTATAGAGCTTATGTCGTTAGAAAAACCTATGGTTGTTGCATTGAATATGATGGATGAGGCCCTGCGCAAGGGCATATACATAGATGTAAAAAAGTTAAAAAACATATTAGGTGTTGAAGTTATACCCATAATTGCCAAAAAAGGCAAAGGCATAAACAAACTTCTAAAGGCTATAAAAGAGGCAAAAAAACCAACAAAACGATGTGTTTATTCAAAGAATGTGGAGAAATATATAAATCTACTCTCAGATTGCATAGAAAAAGAGAAAATAAAAAGCAATTGGCCTACAAAAATGCTGGCCATAAAGGCAATTGAGGGATTTGAACCGTGTCAGAAGTTAATAAAGGAAACAGCCAATTGCTCAAGAGAACTTGAAATTGCAAAAACAGCCCTTCAGGATGGGCTTGTAATTATACAGGAAAGACACGCATTGTGTATGGATATTTTCGAAAAAAGCTCAAAAGTTAAAAAACCGCCAAAGAAAAACTTAGAAACTATGCTTGACAGCATTCTTTTACACCCAATACTCGGCTATGTATCTATGATACTTATTTTTTATGCTATATTTCACATTGTATTTAATGGCGGAGTACCTATAGAAAACTTTATAATCGGAGTATTTGAAAAGATAGATGCGTATATAGAGGTGGCTCTTTCATCAAACAAATTACTCATGTCCATTACAAAGGGAGTAGTTGATGGTGTGGGTGCAGCATTTGGTATAGCTTTTCCTTATCTGTTACCGTTTTTATTCCTAATTTCTCTACTTGAAGATGTAGGTTATCTGCCCCGCATAGGTTTTCTGATGGATTCAGCTATGCACAAAATGGGTGTTCACGGAACAAGCGTTATACCATTTGTCTCAGGATATGGATGTAGCGTACCTGCAGTTATGGCTACAAGAATACTAAAAAGCAAAAAAGAGAAATTCATCTCGGCATTTTTGGCCTCTATGGTACCCTGCTCTGCAAGAACAACCGTTATAATGGGTCTTGTAGGTTACTTTCTGGGTTATAAATATGCTATTCTTTTATACGGACTTAACATAGTTGTTATTTTTATAACCGGAATGATCTTGAAGCGACTCTTACCTGGTATAAGTCCTGAAATGATAATAGATATACCACCTTATAGACTCCCAACAGCAAAAACCCTACTTTTAAAAACCTGGCACAAAGTAAAGGACTTTATATATCTGGCTGTTCCTATGCTCATTGGTGGAAGCGTGGTCTTAACACTAATAGACTACTACAAGCTTAGCCAATATATAAACGGCATATTCGCTCCATTTCTTGAAAGAATCTTAGGACTTCCCGCAGCCATAGGCGTTGTTTTGATATTCGGCATATTAAAGAAGGAGTTAACCCTTCTCATGCTATATCAAGCCCTGGGTCTTGCAAGTATATCACAACTACCACAAGTTATGACACACAAGCAGATGCTTGTATTTACCGTATTCGTTATCTTTTACATACCCTGTCTTGCAACCATAGCGGCTATCAAGAAAGAAGTAGGCACAAAACAATCACTCGCCATTACCCTTTTAAGTTTTATTATCGCTTCATTCCTGGCCTTTTTAGCTAAAATAGTAATATGATTGTTGAGGTATATACAGACGGAAGTTGTTTTGAAAAACACTCCATAGGTGGTTGGGGTGTTTATATCATCTTTAATAAAAAAGAGATAAAATTTTCGGGTTTTGCAGAATGCTCAAGTTCAACCTCAATGGAGCTTATAGCTGCCTTAAAAGCCTTAGAATATCTACACCAATACTCAGATGAGATAGAAGAGATTGAGTTTTATATAGACTGCGACTATACAGCTAAACTAATGAAAGAACTCAAAAGCAAAGATAAGATCTCATTTAGAAGCAAAACTTCCTTTAGGAATAGAAAGACTTTAATGCTCCTTGCCCACTATGCAGCTATGTTTAAAATCAATTGGCACACAGTAAAATCTCATCGTGGAATAAAGGGCAACGAGATAGCCGACAGTTTGGCTAAAAAGGCCGCTAAATTAGGAATAGAAAGAAAAAGGGGGGGCTAGAAACCACCCCTTTAAATTATAGCCTTTTCTTTAAGGACTTTGGCTATCATTTCTCCAATATATCCGGGGTTCTCTATAGTATGAACGCCAGCCTTTCTCAGAGCCTCATATTTGGATTCTGCCGTACCACTCTTGCCCATAATAATAGCACCAGCATGCCCCATTCTTCTTCCTGGAGGTGCGGTTCTTCCTGCAATAAAGGCGAATACAGGCTTTTTAATGCCTCCTTTGGCTATAAACTCAGCCGCCTTCTCTTCTGCATTACCACCGATCTCACCCACCATCATAACAGCTTCAGTTTCTGGGTCTTCTTCGAATTTCTTAAGCCAGAATATATAATCGGTTCCCACTATTGGATCACCACCAATTCCAACACAGGTGGATTGACCCAATCCAGCCCTTGTTATCTGATCCGCTGTTTCATAAAGCAGTGTTCCACTCCTTGAGATAATGCCTACGCTTCCCCTTGTAAAGATATGTCCTGGCATAATGCCTATCTTTGTGGCACCGGGTGTTATGATACCAGGGCAGTTTGGTCCAATAAGGGTTACGCCTTCTTTTTCTATAACCCTTTTAACTTTAACCATATCAAGAACAGGTATACCTTCTGTTATACAAACAATGGTTTTTATACCGCTTCCAACGGCTTCTAAAATTGCATCGGCTGCAAATGGAGGTGGAACGAATATCAAGCTAACATTTGGATGAGTCTCCTTAACCGCCTCCTCTACTGTATTAAAAACAGGAATATCTCCAACCTTCTGACCGCCCTTACCGGGTGTTACACCAGCAACAATTTTGGTGCCATAATCTTTGCAGGCAAGTGCATGATAGCTTCCCTCTTTTCCTGTTATACCCTGCACCAAAACCCTACTTGTTCTATATACACATACAGCCATTTATTACTTCTCCTTCTTTTCTTCTTTTGTGGTTGTTTTTTCTACAGTAGCAGCTTTGCTATTTGCCAGCTCAGAAACCATTTTGGCGGCTTCTCTTAAATCATTTGCTATGTAGAACTTAAGCGGGCTTTTCTTCAATATTTCCATACCCTCTTCTTTATTCATACCCGTAAGTCTAATAACAACAGGTATCTTAACTTCAACCTTCTTAAGTGCCTGAATTATACCGTTCGCCACTTTATCGCATCTTACTATACCGCCGAAAATATTAATAAATATGGCCTTAACGCTTGGATTTCTTGTAATTATCTCAAAACCTTTAGCTATTGTTTCAGGAGTTGCCTCACCTCCAACATCCAAGAAGTTTGCAGGATCGCCGCCTGCAAGCTTAATAACGTCCATTGTTGTCATTGCAAGTCCAGCACCATTAACCATACATCCTATGTTGCCCGTAAGCTTAATAAAGTTTAACCCCGAAAATCTTGCTTCAAGCTCATCAGGATCGACCTCTGTCAGATCTCTCATCTTAGATATCTCTTTTCTTCTATAGAGAGCATTATCATCAATATCCATCTTGGCATCAACAGCCAACATATGTCCAGATTTAAGCACAACAAGCGGATTAAGCTCAAGTAGAGAGCAGTCCTTCTCAACAAAGACCTTATAAAGGGCACTAAATATCTTTGCAGCCTCCTTTTCCTGAGCCATCAAATCCAAATCGTATTTAAGCCTTCTTATCTGATAGGGCAAAAATCCAACAGCTGGATCAATAGGGATTTTAATAATATCCTCTGGATACTTCTCGGCCACCTCCTCAATACTCATACCACCTCTTTTGGAGGCAATAACTGTGGGCCTGGATGTTGTTCTGTCAATAACTATCGAAAAATAAAGCTCCCTTTCTATGTCTGCAGCCTTTTCAACAAGCAATTTCCTTATCTTAACACCCTCAGGCCCTGTCTGTTTGGTTACCAACTTCTTACCAAACAACTCCTGAGCTATCTGCCTAACTTCATCCGATGTTCTGGCTATTTTTACGCCGCCAGCCTTTCCTCTTCCGCCCGTTAATACCTGAGCTTTCAACACCACAGGAAGGCCCAATTCCATAGAGACCATCCAAGCATCATCAGGGAAATAAGTTACTCTACCCTCCGGCACAGGTACGCCGTATCCTGCCAAAACCTCTTTGGCTTGGTACTCGTGAAGTTTCATCCAACAACCTCCAGTAAAAAATAAACTACAAGTTAATTTATAACCTCCTCTAAAAATAGCACCTAAACAATTCAAAGTCAACAAAAAACCTTTTTTTGTCAATAAAATACTTGAAACAAAAAGAATAATGTGCAAAGTTAAAAAACAAGGAGGTGGATTATGAGTGATGTATTTATAGTGGAAGCCTTAAGAACTCCATTTGGTGGTTTTGGGGGAAAGCTAAAAGATATAGAAGCGCCTGCATTGGCAAGTGAAGTTATAAAAGAACTAATGAAGCGTACAAGGTTGGACGGCGATAGTATCGACGAGATAATCATGGGAGAGGTATTAAGCGCTGGCGTGGGACAGGCACCAGCAAGACAAGCAGCCATATATGCAGGTCTACCATACAAAGTTCATGCTTTGACGATAAACAAGGTTTGTGGCAGCGGCCTAAAATCTGTTATGTTAGCTGCCCAATCTATAATGGTGGGTGATTCAGATCTGGTTATAGCTGGTGGTGCAGAAAATATGTCAAAAGGTCCGTATTATCTTAAAAACGCTAGATTTGGCTACAGAATGGGCAATGGCGAAGTTATAGATGGCATGGTGAACGATGGTTTATGGGATCCTTACAGCAATATTCACATGGGTGTAATCGCCGAAAACATTGCAAAAAAACACAACATATCAAGAGAAGAACAAGACGAGTATGCTATAAGGTCCTATAAATTAGCCCAGAAAGCAACAGAAAATGGTATACTAAGGGAAGAGATCGTTCCTATAACAATCAAAACAAAAATAGGTGAAATTACTGTTGATAAAGATGAAGACCCTTACAAAGTTGTTTGGGACAAAATCCCCAGACTAAGACCTGCATTTGTAAAAGATGGAACTGTAACTGCTGTAAACTCATCAACTATTTCCGACGGTGCTGCATTCTGCATGCTGGCAAGTGAAGACGCGTTGAAAAAATACAACCTAAAACCGTTGGCAAAACTTGTGGCTTATTCAACAAACAGCCTAGCACCCGAACTATTCCCAGAAGCACCAATAGGAGCCATAGAAAAATGTGTTAACAGGGCTGGACTAAAGTTAGCCGACATAGACCTTTTTGAGATAAACGAGGCATTTGCAGTCGTTGTGCTGGTTGCCATTAAGCAGTTGGGATTAGACATAGAAAAGGTCAATGTAAATGGTGGTGCTGTTTCTATTGGACACCCGATAGGCGCAAGTGGTGGCAGGTTGGTTGCTACACTTATAAAACAGATGAAAAGACAAAACGCAAAATACGGACTCGCTACACTATGCATCGGTGGTGGTGAGGCTGTTGCAGCTATCTTTGAAAATACCTAAAGGGGGCTAAGCATGAACAAAATAATCTTGGAAGTAAAAGAAGGTATCGCTTATATCACAATAAACAGACCAGAGAAAATGAACGCTCTGGACGATGAGGCACAAAGGGAGCTAAATCAAAGTATCGATGAGGTAAACTCAAACAAAGATATACGCTGTGTTCTCATTGCGGGAAGCGGAGAGAAATCATTTGTGGCGGGCGGTGACATAGGCCTGTTGAAAAAATTATCCCCAAAACAAGCCGTTGACTTTGCACGTACAAGTCAAGAGATTTTCTCCAAAATGGAACAATCAGAAAAACCGTTTATCGCTTGTGTTAATGGATACGCACTTGGTGGAGGATTTGAGCTGGCATTAGCATGCGATTTTATATATGCAACAGAAAACGCAATATTTGGTCTACCCGAGACAAGTTTAGCAATCATCCCAGGATTTGGCGGTACACAAAACCTTTCCCGACTCGTAGGTAAAAACATAGCAAAAGAGCTAATCTTCACGGCAAGGAGAATTACGGCAAAAGAAGCAAAAGAGTTAGGCATAGTCTCAAGGGTTTTCAAAACAAAGGAAGAGATGCTTAACTACGCAGAGGAAACCGCAAGACAAATCATGAAAAACGGGCCTATAGCCGTGGGCCTAGCAAAGCGCGCCATCGTAGACGGCTTCGATCAAACAAGAGACGAAGGCCTTAAATACGAGGCTAGCCTGTTCGGCTTAGCATTTGCTACTGAAGATGCCAAAGAAGGTCTTACGGCGTTTTTGGAAAAGAGAAAACCCGTATACAAAAACAGTTGAACTATGAGGTAATGGTAATATAAATTAGAATCATCTGTTTATAAAAGCATAAGCGTTGTGATTGTGGATGCTTTCGAAGTTTTCAACCTCAACACTAAAGTGGGGGATACGTTTATCTTTGGAGAGCTCTAAGGTTATATTCCTTGCTATATCTTCTACAAACATTGGATTATTGTAAGCTTTTTCTGTTACAAACTTTTCATCAGGTCTTTTCAGAAGGGAATAAATCTCGCAACTTGCTGAAGATTCGGCTACCTCTACAAGCTCTTCTATCCAGACAAATTCGGCAAGTTGCGCCCTTATTCTTGCTACACCCCTTTGATTGTGGGCACCATAGCTGCTTATCTCTTTCGAACAAGGACACAAGCTCGTTATGGGCACCTCAACATTCAAAAACAACTCTTCTGTATGGCTATCACCAAAAGCCTCAACCTTGCAATCATAACTCATAAGAGATTTTATTTTAGTAACAGGAGCCTCTTTCTCTATAAAATAAGGAAAGTCAAACTCTATGTAAGACTTTCTCGCATTTAGCTTTTCTCTCATCTGCTTTAGAATTTTTCCTATTTTTCTTATGTCTATACACTCCCTGTTCTCGTTTAAAACCTCTATAAACCTACTCATGTGAGTACCTTTAAAATCACTCGGTAGAAGTACATACATATTAACTGTGGCTATCGTATGTTGCCTTTTTTTTGTTCTATCCAGTAGCGTTATAGGGTAGCGCAGGTTCTTAACACCCACCTTATCTATAGGTAGGTTTCTGTTATCCCTTAAAGATTGAACATCGGCAAGCTTCATAACAGAAATATTTTACTAAAATTTTCAATTTTGGCAAACTTCATATCATCTTATTAAACAAAACTTATTGACCCTTATAGTTTAATATTATATGATTAGAAAATATCTATTAAAGGAGGCGAGCATGAAAAAAAGTATTTTTTCCTTTCTAACGGCATTATTTTTTCTGATCTTTATCCCTGTATCTACGGTTTCCTCTGCTCCACTAAGCTGCTCTCAATTTTCCGTACATGTAGATGCAGGACAACCAAATGGAAACGAAGGGCCTATAAAACAGGTGATATTGAAATTCAGCGGTATAACGGCATCTGTCAACGGCAAAGGCTATGGTTTATCCGTTTCTGGTCCGCCTACCGTGAGAACATACTACTTCTCAAACGGAAGAGCCAGGGGTATTTATAATAAAGGAAGGAGTTTGACATTCAGTTATTTCACCTCAGGCAAATTAAGTTCCATAGCCTACAGAGGTAGATTAATACGATTTTACTATTACACAAATGGAAGAATTAGAGGTATAGAATATTCTGGGTACCATTTAAGATTCAGATACTATAGTAATGGCAAATTAAGAGGTGTGTTCGGTCATATACCATGCATAACCTATACATTCTACAACTAACATCTCAAGCGGATGTACCCCATCCGCTTGATCTCTAATCTATCTAAACTCCATAAAACAACTCTATAAATATTGACTCAACAAAATTTTGACATATCATTTATACGGAAAAAATTTGACGGAGGGAAGTAATGAATACCGTTAAAACAGTTTTTCTATTAACGCTACTTGCAGGCATTTTTATGTTCATTGGTGGACTATTAGGCGGAAAAACAGGATTAATAATAGCTTTTATCCTGTCAATCCTTATGAACTTTTTTAGCTACTTTTTTTCAGATAAAATAGCCCTAACTATGTATAGGGCAAAACCGGTAAGCGAACAAGAAGCGCCAGAGTTATACGCCATAGTAAGAAAACTATGCGAAAGGGCAAATCTTCCCATGCCAAAACTCTATATCATACCCCAGGCGGCACCAAATGCATTTGCCACAGGCAGAAACCCAAACCATGCAGCTGTAGCGGTAACTCAGGGAGCTATTGAACTTCTGACAAGAGAGGAACTTATGGGAGTATTGGGGCATGAGCTTGGGCACATAAAACACAGAGATATATTGATCTCTACCATAACAGCCACAATAGCATCAGCTATCATGATGATTGCGGATATGATAAGATGGGCTGCAATATTTGGTGGCTTAAGCGGAGACGATGAAGACCATCCAATAGTTCTGCTTATAGTTGCACTAATAGCACCGTTTGCCGCCGTCCTTATTCAACTTGCCATATCAAGGGCAAGAGAATACGAAGCAGACAAAGCCGGTGCTGTCTACAGCGGCAATCCATTGTATCTTGCAAGCGCCTTAGAGAAACTTGAAAATTATGCAAGGACCATGCCATTTAAAGGAAACCCTGCAACGGAAAATCTCTTTATAGTTAACCCATTTTCAGCCAAGGGCATAATGAATCTGTTATCGACCCATCCACCGATAGAGGAAAGAATAAGAAGGCTAAGGGAGATGGCAGCAGCTGGAGTTTAGGATAACTTTAGCTGCATCTTCTTTTTCTATGTCTATCCAGACGGCATCTTTAAATCTACTTCTTAAGAAAGTGAGCTGTCTTTTCGCAAAAGATAGCGTATTGAATGTAATTCTTTCCTTTAATTCATCAATAGTAGCTATTCTACCCCTTATAAAATCCACCGTTTCCTTATATCCTATAGCCTTTAGACCAACAGCAGAGCCATAACCCATAGCAAGTAGTCTTTTAACTTCTTCAATCAAGCCAGATTCTATCATCTTATCAACCCTTAGAGCTATTCTTTTTTTTAGAAACTCCCTTGGTGCATGCAAAACAAATATACAAAAGTCATCTACATTTGATGTTTTGGAAAAATAACTACTTATTGGTCTTAATTTATCAACATATACACTCAAACCTCTTTTTATACGCTGACAGTCATTAGGATTTACTTTGGATGACCACTTTTCATCCACTAATTTCAACCATTCATACAGATAGAAGCTACCTAATTCATCACATACATCATCGAAGAATCTCTTAATTTTTTTATCAGGTGCATCAATTTGGTCTATACCAAAAACCAAAGCCTCCAAGTAAAATGCAGTACCACCTACAATAACACTATTTTTACCCTTTTTTTTCAAGCTATCCATAATTTTTCTTGCTTCTTCTGCAAACTCACCGGCACTAAAGTTCTCATCTGGGTTTTTTATATCTATAAAATAGTGTTTGATTTTTCTTAGTTCCTCTCTTGATGGTTTTGCACTGCCTATATCCATAAATCGGTATATCTGCACGGCATCCGCAGATATTATCTCACCATTTATCTCTTTGGCAACAGCTATAGCGGCATCTGTTTTGCCCGTAGCGGTTTGACCGGCTATTATAATAGGTTTCATTGAAGAACTGTTTCTACAGGCGCATGCTCCAATCCGTGAGCCTCTGCTACAGGCTTACATGTTATTTTTCCATAAACCACATTAAGTCCTTTTGCTATAGAACGATAGCGCTTGGCTGCTTCAATCCATCCAAGGTCAGCTATCAACAAACCAAACGGCAAAGTAGCATTAACCAGAGCAAACGTTGAAGTTCGTGCATATGCACCGGGCATATTCGCAACACAATAATGCAAGACGCCATCAACCTCAAAAACCGGGTCTTGATGAGTTGTGGGTTTTGATGTCTCTACACATCCACCCTGATCTATCGATACATCGACTATAACAGAACCCTTTTTCATTGTCTTAAGCATATCGCGCCTAATGAGCTTAGGCGTCTTTGCACCAGGTATTAAAACCGTACCAATAACAGCATCAGCATCCTTTATCTCTTCTTCTATATTCATTCTGCTGGACATTATCATCCGACAATTCTTGGGTAATACATCTTCAAGGTATCTCAATCTTTCAGTATTTATATCTAAAACATAAACACTAGCACCCATACCAGCTGCAACTTTTGCTGCGTTCAGTCCGGCCGTTCCGCCTCCAAGTATCACAAACTTAGCAGAATGGACACCTGTAACACCGCCAGCCAAAACACCTCTGCCTCCGTAGGGCTTTGCTAAATAATAGGCAGCCATAATAGAAGCCATCTTGCCTGCTACTTCGCTCATTGGTTCAAGCAAAGGCAACTTTCCATCTACCTCTATCGTCTCATAGGCTATAGCTACAACCTTTTTCTCCATTAAACCAAGCGTCTGAGGTCTATCAGGGGCGAGATGTAAATATGTATATATGATTTGTCCTTCCTTCAGCATATCTATTTCTTGAGGCTGAGGCTCTTTAACCTTCACTACCATCTGGGAGTTATCAAAAATATCTCTAGCCGTATCAACAATTTTTGCTCCAGCTCTAACAAATTCCTTATCAGATATACCACTACCCTCTCCTGCCCTTTTCTGAACCAAAACCTCGTGTCCGTGATGCACAAACTCAGCCACTGCAGATGGGGTAAGCCCCACTCTATTTTCGTTGGGTTTTATCTCCTTTGGAACCCCAATAATCATAAAACGCCTCCTACTAAAATTTTGGTTTGGCTATAAACACACAATTCTCTCCACCTTTTGCTATAGTTTGGATCTCTTCTATATCCATAGGTTTGCCAGAAAGCATTTGAGCAAACCCAAGCATTAAGCCTGCAGTTATGTTGCAAAATCCTTTAGATTTTGAATAGGGCAAAAAGTGACACTCATTTAATGTAAATTTTATTTGGCCATCACTCAGCATATCTATTGATAAATCGGGTCCACCTTTAGACTTTATCATCTCAGGCAATAGTTTTGAAATGTCTTCTTTTGTAAACTTTTTAAGCAGTGAAGGATCAACCTCCATAGCCTCCATCATTTCCATAGGAATCCTTTTTGCCAAGATTCTCCTTAAAACCTTTGTTCCCTGCTTGCCGCCAAAGTATTCTAAGGCCTCAACAAGACCTGACATCACCATAGCTGCATACCTATAACAGATATGACTCAACACACATTCAGTATCGACATCAAGACAAACTTCCTTAAGCTTTTTATCCATTCTCAACCACCTCACATAAATTTTACACCCAAAACTATGCCAACACTAATTATGCTCATGGCAATAAATGCCTTCCAGATTAAACCCCTCATATTTTTATGTCCAAACATGGTGGCATACACACCTTTGATAAGCGTATTGGTTATACTTGATATTATTATACTCACCAAGGCAACGTTTATATTAATAATACCCGTTTTTGATAGCTGGCTCATAGATATTGTCAATGGGTCAACATCAGCAAAACCAGAGACAAAACCAAGCAAATAAATACCCTTTGAACCCAGATAGGTATGAGCAAGTCTGGACAAAATAAGAACCACAGTATAAAAAGCACCAAAAAAAAGAGCATGAGTTAAATCATACGGATTTGAAAACTCAACCTCTACAACCTCATTACCTGACTTATGCCTCTTTAGAGCAAAAGCCAAACCAACAAGAAAAGCTATAATACTAAAGAAAGCAAACTTATATGATATAGATGGGTATATTATAAACATAACTATAAGTTGCCTTATAAACATAATAGAACTTGCAAGTATCACCCCTAAGGCAAGCTCACATGAAAGCTCGGGTGCCTCTTTGGAGCGTTTAGAAAAAGCAAGTGTAACAGCTGTTGAACTCATAAGGCCGCCAAATAATGCCGTTATAAGAATACCTTTTTTTGACCCCAGAAGTTTTGTAGCAAAATAAGCGGCAAAAGAAATAGAAGAAATTAAAACCACCATTAACCAGATAGATCGTGGATTGAGCTTCAAAAAAGTAAAACTCTTATCGGGGAGTATAGGATACAAAACGGCAGAAACAACAAGGAACTTTAATATAGCCGAGATATCCTTTTTATAGATATATTTTTCAACAAAGCCGTGCAGAAACTCCCTCAGAGAGAGAATAAGTGTTATTATTATACTTAAGGAAACGGCTTCTATCACATAACCTTTTGCTAAAATAACACCAATAACAAATGTAAAAAGTCCAGCGATCTCTGTTGTTATACCCTTTCTATTGAAATAAAATGCCTCATATAAGTATTCACCAACTATCATAAGTGAAAAACAGGTAAAAATTATGGCCACAATTACTGGAGATCTTAGAAAGTATTCAGAAGAAAAACCAAGCAATGAAATCAAAGGAAATGTTCTGATACCACCAAAATGTTTCTCTTCTATTTTCCTGTGGTACGACTCTTGCTCAAGCCCTACAATACCACCAATTAATATACTCAAAATAAGCAAGAAAAACCAATCAGGCATCCATTTAACTATTTCATTCATACTCAAAACAATAATATTTAAAAGGTATTTTTTCAAGGAAAATTAAATAACATAATAAGTTGACTTCTTACTAAAGATGTATATAATTTAACTGGATGGTTAGTTAAAGGAGAAGGCGGCTAAGATGAAAAAACTTGATTTAATTCTTACAAAAGCTAAAACATTATTTGCCCAAAAAGGTTTTGATGCAACAACAATGGATGAAATAGCAAGGGAAGCTGAGGTAAACAAAGCTCTAATCTATTACTATTTCAAAGACAAAGAAAGCCTCTACGAGGAAATATTCAAAATAATCTTAAAAGGAATCCTGGATAAGCTGTACTCCATAAAAACATACGAACCAAGAGAAGCACTATTTGAGTATGTAAAAGCTTTCTGTGAATATGCAAAAGAGGATGAGGCATTTTTTAAGATCTTAATGTATGAGATATCATCCTCAGGTAAACACCTGCCAGATCTTGCATTGGAATTACTATCAAAGGCCACAAGCTTTCTTGACGAGATATTAAAAGAGGGAATAAATAGGGGAGTTTTTAAAAACGTAAATACACTAACCGTTCATTTTCTTATAGTTGGAACTGTAAGTTTTACTGTATGCAGTAGAAATATAAGGAATACAAAATCAAAAACAGGCATTTTGCCGGAATTTTTAACAAAAGAGGCAAAAAGCTTGTGTGATGAAATTTTCAATATAATTGTAAAGGGGCTTGAAAGATGAAAAAGATCTTATCACTTCTAATATTGGCAAGTTTTATATCTCTGAACGCCTACTCAACTACAATAAGGCAGTTATTTGATGCTCTGAAAAATCAACCTCAAACAAAGGTAGATGAGTTCTTCTTAAAAAGTGCAAAGGCCGGATACTCAAAAACCACATCCCTATTCTGGCCAAAAATTTATGCCACATATTCATACACCCACTATAACTCACCCACAAACCTAAGACCACTAACACCAACAAAAAGCTCCCAACTAATGCAAACAAACGGCAACCTACCATTTTCTAAAAACATATATCAAATCGGAGTAAATGTTAGCATGCCCGTGTTCGTTTATCCTCTTTTTAGCCTAACAAAGAAAGCACAGGCCTTAACCAAAGCAGCCAAAATAAAAAAGAAACTAAACTTTATCAGAAATGAGGCAGCCATTGTTTCCCTAAACGCCCAACTTGAATACATAAAAAACCTAAAGAAGGCTATAGAAGGACGCATAAACTCTTTAAATACACAGCTAAACACAATAAAAAGGGCTGTAAAGCTTGGAAGGGCAGCACCTATTGAAGCATTAAAAATAGAGGATAGCCTAAACAGATTAAATATACAGCTTAATAAACTCAATTCTTCTGAATACAATGTCATTATGTCAATCTACACTCTAACGGGGATAAAGCTCAACAAACCTGCAGGAATGGAACTTGCAAGACCAGTTAAGGAAAAAGAGTTATTCCAATTAAAACCGCTAGAATACAATCTACAAGCTTCTAAGTATGAACTTAAAGCAAAAGAGGGCGAGCTTTTACCTTCAATTTATATGCAAGGTTTCATAGCAAGGAAGTTTGGAAAAAGCTATAACACCAACAAGCATGTGCTAAGAAACTATGGCAGTATAGGTTTGTATTTGCAAATTCCCATATTTGATAAGGTTGTTTACTCCGACATAGAAAAAGCCAAGTCCGATTATATAAAAAACCGATACAAGCTACAGGAATACAAAAGGCAACTGATTGCTCAATCAAAGAGCACCAAGGATGAACTAAAAATACTTAGTAAATCTATAATTTTAGCAAAAAAGAATATAAAAAATTCAGAGGAGCTACTTAAATATGCAAAGGTGGCATTTAGATTGCAAAGAATGACAGAGGAGGAGTATCTAAGGTATGAAGATAACCTTCTTTCTGCCAAAGCAGAGTTGCTTGAGCTTAAATTAAGAAAATGGCAAGATATATCTAAATTGGCAATAATTTATGGAAATGATTTAAAGGAGATAGTGAGATGACAAAGAAGCTTGTTTCTATTGTTCTTGTTGTTTTAATAGCCATTGGAATTGTAGCTTTGGTTAAAAAGAGAAAAAGCGAGCTTGCAAAACTACCAACTGCAAAGGTTTATCCCGTCGTTGTAAAGACGATAAAACCAAAGCTTGAGAACTTCTATCTAAGTTTAAGCGGGCTTGGGCTTATAAAAAGCTCGATCGATATGATTATCACATCAAAGCTATCAGGCAGGCTCATGTATGTCAAAAACATAGGTGATAAGGTAAAAAAGGGAGAGGTGATAGCAAGGTTAGATGTATCTGCAACAAAAGCTGCAATATCTCAGGCCATCTCGCAGCAAAAATCCTTAAAAGCAAAGCTATCAGCCGCCACGCTCACATTGAAAAACTTAGAATTAACACACAAAAGAACCGCAGAGCTTCTAAAGGTCAAAGGTGCATCAATAGAACAATTTCAAAAAGAGGAAGATCAGCTGGCTTCGGTTAGTTCTCAAATCTCATCTCTAAAATCCCAAATAAAGGCAACAAAAAGCAATATCAAACACCTAAGGATACTTTTAAGCTATGGCATCATAAAATCACCTGTAGATGGTGTAGTAAGCAAAAAGTTTCTAAATACAGGTGATGTTGTAATGCCGGGTAAGCCGATCTGTTCTATCAGCTCAACCGGCGGTAAATATCTGCTGTTGAGATTGCCTGAGGATATAAAGCCGCAGGGTGTCATCTTTGAGGGCAAGTATCACAAGGTTATACCCCTTCACAGCACATTCAACGGTTTAGATGAATACAAAGCAGATATTGACACGACTCTAAACACCAATGCCAGGGTTAAAGTGGGCGTTGTTATTTTCAAAGGCAAAGCCATAAAATTACCGTTTGATGCAGTTTTATCGGATGATGGAAAGAATTACGTTTTTATTGCTAAAGGCAACAAGTCTATCCCCAAGCAGATAAAAATAATAGCCTCGGGTGAGGAGGGTTTAGCTGTTTTGGATAAGGGTCTTTTGGGTAAAAAGTTGATTTTAGCAAAACCTGACATCTTTATAAAACTCCGCGGTGGCGTGCCGATAGTAAAGGAGTAAGCGATGTTTGACTATTTTTACAAAAGACCTTATACGCTCTTTAGCATAATCATTCTGTTTTTCATAATGGGAATTATAGGCCTAAAAGAACTGCCCAAAAACCTGTTTCCTGATACAGACAGGCCACAGGTTGTAATTATCACTAAGATTCCCGGTGCGACAGCTCAGGTTGCTTCAAGCAGCGTATCAAAACCGATAGAAGAAGAGATTGCAAGATTAAGCTATGTTAGGGATATAAACAGTGTAAATGTCGCTAACTTCTCCATAGTCAAGGTTGAGTTTGAGTATAAAAAGGGATTGGAAAATGCAGCCGTTGATGTGGCAAACGCTCTGTCAATCGTTAAATCCAAACTGCCACCAAACGCAAATCCATCCATATATACAGTCGGAAGTTTCACCCTTCCTGTGGATGTTATTGCCCTGAGTCCAAAAAACAGCTCTATAACCTTAGGCGATATAAGGAAGATCGCAGACAGCTTTATAAAACCATACCTGTTAAGCATAAAAGACATAGGCAATGTTGAGGTGTTTGGGGGATACAAAAGCGCCATAACAATAAATATAGATCCATACAAACTTGCCAAATACAACATATCCGCAGACAGGGTTATCAAAGCATTGTTCAGTCTTGACAGAGACATGCCTATAGGATTTATGAAAAGCAAAAACAACTTTCTCACACTTACATACTACGGTGAAAAAGACCGAATAGAGAAACTCAAACAGCTTCAAGTTGCTCCTAATTTACCTCTAAAAAGTGTCGCAGAAGTAAAATGGGATTATGAGAAACGATTCAGCGGATATATGGGAAACGGCCATCCCGCTATAGCTTTAGCCATCCAGAGAGCCCCAGGCGGCAGTGTTTTAGATGTCTCCAATGCAGCAAGAAACGCAATTAAGCAATTGCAAAAGCAATACCCCAATATAAAATTTGAGATATCAGATACACAAAGAAACCTAATACAGACATCCAATAGCAATATGCTTGAGGCGCTGAGGGATGCAATCATCTATACCCTCCTTGTTCTTCTTTTGTTTTTGGGTAATTTCAGGGCTATCATAGCTGCCGGTCTTTCTATACCTATGGTATTTTTCACAACTATAGCTGTTATTTGGCTTATGGGTGGTGAGCTAAACATCGTTGTATATACAGCCATTATACTTTCCTTGGGTATGCTCACAGATGATGCTGTGGTCGTGCTTGAAAACATAGAAAGACACCTAAACGAACTTAAAGAAGATTTAAATACCGCAATTTATAAGGGAACAAAAGAGGTTTTAGGGCCGGTATTTGCAGGCACACTCTCAACCATTGTAATCCTATTCCCCTTGATGTTTGTAGGTGATTTTCCTCAAAAGATATTTCAGCCGCTTATCTCAACACTCATAATAGCCCTGATTGTTTCTTACTTTTTATCAATAACATTTGTCCCCAAATTGTCCATCTATCTCTATAAAAACGGCACAAATAAGACAAAGATAGAAAAGATGTTCGAAAAACTTTACTATAACACCATAGGAAAGCTCATAGATCCATATTTAGGCATTTTGAGGTTTTCAAATAGCGGTAAGGTTGCCCTAAGAAGAAGCCTGTTAATCTTGGGTGTCATTGCGGTTTTTGTATTGAGTATAAAAAATATCATGCCAATACTTGGCAGGGATATTATGCCACCTATGGATACGGGTATAGTCATCGCAAAAGTAAAATTCAGCTCAAACAGCACAGCGGATGCGTCCATGAAAAAGTTGCAAAGTTTTTTGAATTGGCTGCATAAACAACCCTATGTGGTTAAAAGCTCTGTGGCTTTTGGTTCTGAGGCTGGGGTTTTATCTTTAGGCAGTGGTAACCTACCATCTGAGGCATCCATCACAATAAACTGTGTTGACAGATTCCACAGAAAATTAACAATCTGGCAAATGGAATCGATCTTCAGAAATAAATTAAATAAACTACCCGGTATTAAAAGTGTGAATGTATATGATTTTGGCGCGACTCCACTTTCCACAATAAAAGCCCCCTTAGATATAAGAATTTTAAGCGGGAGCTATTACAACTTACCAAAAGAAGCAAATTACATAGCAAAAAACATAAAAAAAATAAAGGGTCTAACCAGCATAGATACAAGCTGGGACAGCAACTTTGAGGAAATCACAGTAAATATTGATACAAACAAGTCCCTAAGTTATGGACTAACCCCGGCACAAATAATAGCTCAAATTCCTATAAACGGCAGGATAGCAGCGGTAAATGGCGATTTTGCTTCTATGAATAGTCAGTTTGTTAGAGTATATCTAAAAGGTAAGTTTAACGAAAACCTAAACAGTATCAAACTCCTTCCCATAAAGACGCCTTTTGGCTACTACATACCTCTACAAGCCGTGGCAAAATTTAAAAAGCACTTTACACCTGCTAAAATAGAAAGGGATCAACTGCTTTATAGCCTGGATGTCAGCGGATACAGAAATAAAAAGCCCATAACAATGATAACAGCAGATAGCGAAAAGATACTAAAACACATAAACACGAAAGGGTTCAAGGTAGAGCAGGCAGGCAGTATTGTTCAGCTAAACGACAGCTTTAAAAGGATGTTAAAGGCCATACTTATAGGTGTAATACTGCTGACTATGACGCTTATCGCCGTGTATAGATCTGTAAGAATGGGGCTTGTAATGATCGTGGTTTTACCACTTTCTATGATAGGCGCATCCTGGGCTATGTTAATATTCCATAAACCATCATGCATGCCCAGCATGATGGGAATATTGCTGCTTTTTGGCATAATCATAAAAAACTCAGTCCTTCTTATAGACTTCTATCAACATTACAGAGAAAAGGAATCACCGTTTGAAAGCGCTTTAGAAAGCGTAAGGGTAAGGTTCAGGCCTGTTATGATGACAGCATTTGGAACAATAGCCGGCATGATCCCTATAGCATTGGAGCGTGCTGTGGGTCTTGAAAGGTTGTCTCCTTTAGCAGATGTTGCTGTAGGTGGACTGCTAATCGGGACATTCCTAACGCTCGTGTATGTGCCTATGTTTGCCTATATGTTTGACTCAAAAAGCAAAACAGACAAAAGCACAAAGGCCACCTCTTGAAAACATTGAGTTTTAAGCTAAGTTATTTATTAAAGGTGTAAAGATAGGAGGTGGTGTTATGGCAGAGAAAATAAAAGTTGAACTAAAAAAAGAGATGGATAAGTTGTTTTTAAGGTGTGAAGCATTCGGCATAGCAGAATACTGCGTCACGGAAGAGGAGGCAGAAAATATACTAAAATCAAAGCTTCCGCAAGGGGCAGAGATAGAATGGGTTAAAGAATACATGGAGAAAGACACCTAACCTACTTAAATCCACCTAACTGTCCATGCTAAAGTAGTATCTCTCAAACCAAAAGCCATCTAAATTGCTGCTTTAGCATGGTTTTATTTACTGACTATATTTAGTTGCAATTGAAACTAAATTTTGATATAAAGCCAAAAATGGCTTGGAGGTTAACTCAATGAGAAAAGTCTATCTTATCGCATTCTTTCTGTTTTTTTCTCTACCTTCTTTTGCAAAAGAGGTCTACACCCTAAACAGAGCCGTAAATGAAGCTATAACAAACAGCTACATAATAAAAGAGGCAATAGAAAATCAAAAAGCCGCAAAGAGTAATTACAAAAGTAGCATTTCAAGTATGTTACCATCAGTTGACTTTTCGTATAATTACACTCACCTAAAGGATTATCCATACTCCATAAACAGTGGCACAAAAATGCGGGCTGGTGATAACGACCAAACAAAATGGAGTGTTAGTATAACCCAGCCTATTTTTGAGGGTTTTGCCCTAATAACACAAAAGGAAATAGCTCAACTTGGAGTTGACATAAGCAAAATAGAAAAACAAAAAGCTATACTTGATGTAGCAGAAAATGTAAAAATAGCTTATTTTAATATTCTTCTTGCAAAAAAATACCTTTTAGTTGCAAACGAAGAGGTTAAAAGTCTAAAAGCTCATCTAAGGGATGCAGAAAGGCTATACAAAAACGGCGTTATAGCCTATAATGATTTATTAAAGTCTAAAGTAGCGCTGGCAAATGCAATCCAGACAAGAACAAAAGCCAGAAATGATTTAAAGCTTGCGATTTCCTCTTTTAATCTGGCATTGAGGAAAAACATAAACTCAGATACGGATGTTGCAGATATAATGCAATTTAAATCTAAAACCTACAATCTAAACAAACTTATAGATACAGCAATAAACAAAAGGCCACTATTAAAGGAGCTTGCATTGGAATTAAAACAGGCAAACTTAGGTATAAAGCTAAATCAAAGCAGCTACTACCCGCATGTAGAAGCGTTTGCAAAATATGAACAAAAAGGCCAAGATGTCTTGGCAAATGACAATGATTACACAAACCAGCACAATGCTATGGTTGGGGTTCAGATAAAATGGAATATATTCTCATTTGGCAAGGATTACTACAAAACCCAACAACAGAAACACAAGGTATTTTCTTTGCAGGAGAAAATAAATCGCATAACAGATAACATAAAACTTCAGGTAAAAAGAGCTTTTTTGGACTTAGAGACAGCTAAAGAAAATATAAAAACGGCAAAAGAGGCACTAAAACAGGCCAAAGAAAACTTTAGAATTACTAACCTTCAATATCAACAACAAATAACAACATCGACAGAGGTTTTGGATGCAAGATCGTACCTAACGCAGGCAGAGGTTAACTACTACAATGCACTTTATGGCTACTTTATAGCTCTGGCAAAGCTCCAAAGAACCATCGGAGAAAAATAATAAAGGGGGTGTTTATGATAAAAAAAACCTTTTTTATTTTGGTTGCTGTTATTTTTTCTACAAACGCAATTGCCACACCCCCAAAAAATCACACTTATTTAGTTGGTGTAGATGTTTACGAAGTACCCAAACCAGCCGATAAACAGGTAATACTAACATATCCGGCAAGGTTAAAAGCAAAAAGAAATGTGGATATTGTAGCAAGGGTCAGTGGAACTCTCATAAAAAAATACTACAAAGAGGGTGAATTCGTAAAAAAGAACCAGTTGCTTTATAAAATAGAGCCAGACACCTATCAGGCTCAATATAATGAAGCGTTGGCAAATGTAAAGATAGCTCAAGCTCAACTGTACAAAGCAGAGCGAGATTGGAAAAGATACAAAAAACTATTTAAGGAAAAAGCCATAAGCCAACAAAAGCTTGACTATGTCTATGCATCCTACCAAAACGCATTAGCCTCTCTGAAGCTTGCCAAAGCAAAACTCAAACTGGCACAAATAAATTTAAATTACACAGATGTTAAAGCTCCGATATCTGGATTTACATCGTTAAAATTAGTTGATGTGGGTGATTATGTAAATGTAGGTACAAAACTGCTGAGAATAACCCAAACCAATCCTATATACGCCGAATTCTCATTTTCAGACAACGATTTTTTAAGGATAAAACAGCAATTATTCTCAGGTAGATTAACAGAAAAGCCAAAAATTATAGCATACATAAAACAGAATGGGCATATATTCAAAGGATATGTTGACTTTATAGATTCAAAAATAGACCCTAAAACACAGACAGTAAAGGCAAGGGCTATATTTGAAAACAAAAAGGGCGAGCTTATGCCCAACCAATTTGCAAGGATAAAGGTTGCAGGTTTTATACAAAAACATGTCATCTGGATACCCGCAACAGCAGTCTTGCAAAACTCCATGGGCAAGATGGTGTTTATTGTCAAAAACGGTAGGATAGGTGTAAGGATGATAAAGGCAAAAGAATCAACAAACAACACCTTTATCGTTCAGTACGGTCTAAAACCCAAGGATTTGGTTGTGATTGATAACTTTTTCAAGATTAGACCTGGTATGGCTGTAAAAATAGACAAAATTATAAAGAGTAAGGCTCAATGATATCCAAATTTTTCATAGAAAAGCCGGTATTTTCTCTGGTAATCTCTATTGTTATAATTTTAGCAGGCATAACGGCAATAGACAAACTGCCGGTTCAGGAATATCCAACAATAACGCCCCCAACAATAAACGTTCAGGCACACTATCCCGGTGCCGATGCAGAAACACTCGCAAAAACAGTGGCTGCACCGTTAGAAGAAGCAATAAACGGCGTTGAAAATATGATATATATGTCATCAACATCATCACCTGATGGTACACTTTCCATACAGGTAACCTTCAAAATTGGTACAGACCCAGAAATAGCCAAAGTCGATGTAAACAACAGGGTTCAGTTGGCTTTAAGCAAGCTACCAGAAGAAGTCAGAAGAATCGGGGTTTCCGTAAGGGAACGCTCACCTGATCTGTTGCGCGTATTCTCCTTTACATCAAAAAACAACATCCACAACACTACCTACATAACAAACTATCTGCTTGTAAACGTTCTGGATGAAATCAAAAGAGTACGCGGTGTTGGATATGCTATGATATTTGGCGGCAAAGAATACTCTATGAGAGTGTGGTTAAAACCTGATAAACTTGCAGCTTACAACTTAACACCAATGGATGTCATAAATGCAATAAGAAGCCAAAACAATCAATATGCAGCAGGAAGAATAGCTCAGGAACCGCTAAAAGAAAAGCATTCATTTACATACAATATCATAACAAAAGGCAGGCTAAAAACAGTTAATGAGTTTAAAAACATTATAATCAGAGCAAACCCAGACGGTTCAAGTTTAAAATTAAAGGATATAGCAAGGGTTGAATTAGGGGCAAACAATTACTCTGTCAGCAGTGATTACAACGGTAAAAAAGCTGTTCTTATGGGTATATGGCTATCATCGGGCGCAAACGCATTAGATGTTTCCAAAAGAATAGATGGTGTAATGAATAAACTTTCAAAAGGCTTTCCAAAGGACTTGCAATACAAAGATGTTTACAATACTACAAAATTTATAAAAGCTTCAATTCATGAGGTTATCTACACATTAATAATTTCAATACTCCTAACAGTCGCAGTAATCTATATCTTCCTAGGTACATTGAGGTCTACAACCATCCCTGTATTTGCCATTCCTGTATCCATAATAGGTACATTTGCGGGTTTCTATGCTGCCGGCTTTTCAATAAATCTTTTAACCTTATTTGGTTTGGTTTTGGCCATAGGCCTTGTGGTTGACGATGCCATCATAGTTATAGAAAACGCTGATAGAATCCTGAAAATAGAGGACCTAAATCCAAAAGAGGCTACCATTAAATCTATGAAGGAAATCACAAATCCGCTTATAGCCATTGTTTTGGTTTTGGATGCTGTATTTATACCAGCCTCATTTATCGGTGGGTTTTCAGGTAAAATGTACCAACAATTCGCCTTAACCATTGCAACCTCTGTTACCATCTCTGGCATTGTAGCACTAACATTAACACCTACCCTTTGCGCCTTAATTCTAAGAAGAGGAGGCATAAGAGAAACGGCATTCTCAAAAGCATTTTACAAACTATTCAACAAGGCAACGGAAGGATTCACAAAAACAGCCAAAACAATGATAAAATTTTCTGTTGTAGGTGTGGTTATATTTGCAATAACCATTGGTGCAACACTAATATTATATAAAATGCTGCCAACGGCATTGGTGCCTGAGGAAGATAAGGGCGATATAATGGTGATGTACTATCTTATGCCAGCTTCATCTCTCCAAAAAACCCTAAAGGTTCAAAAAACCATAGAAAGCATTGTAATGTCCAATCCAAACATAGTCAGCGCAGGCTATGTCGCAGGTTTAGACTTCATAACATTTTCATTCAAGACAGATGCCGGCATAGGATGGGCTCACCTAAAAGACTGGTCAAAGAGAAAGGATAATTCATGGGATGTCATAAAAGAACTCTCGATGAAATTTTCAACTATAAAAGATGCACTTGTTATGGCCTTCAATATGCCCCCTATCATGGGTATGAGCTCAACTGGTGGATTTACTTTACATCTTCAGGATAGAACAGGAGGTAGCGTAGAACAACTTGATAGTATCGTAAAAAAACTTGTAGAAGAAGCAAATAAAGACAAAAGATTAATGATGGTAAGGTCTTCTTTAAGCACAAATGTTCCCCAATACAAAATAATTGTAAATAGAGAAAAAGCAAAGTCTCTTGGTGTAGCTATTTCAAGCATATTTGAGGTTCTACAGGCAACTCTTGGAAGCTATTATGTAAATGATTTTAATATGTATGATAGGACATTTAGGGTAAACATTCAATCAGATGAAAATTTCAGGAGTAGTTCACAGGATTTGGAGTATATTTACGTAAGATCAAATACCGGCGTTCTTATACCACTGAGTTCTCTAATAAAGATAAAAAGGGTAGTAGGCCCTGATGTAATTCAGAGATTCAACATGTTTACATCTGCCACCGTCATAGGCCAACCAAGGCCTGGTTATACATCGGGTGATGCCATGAAAGCAATAAGCCAAATAGCAAAAAAGATTTTGCCAAATGGCTATACAATAGCTTGGTCTGGCACATCCTATCAGGAAAAGAAACTTCAAGAATCAGGAAATAAGGTGTTTTTATATACCGTAGTATTTGTGTTTTTAATCCTTGCTGCCTTATATGAAAGCTTTACTATACCTATAGCTATTATGATAATCGTGCCATTTGCCGTATTTGGTGCAGTTTTGGGGTTATTCATGAGTAATCTTGAAAGGGATATATACTTCAATATAGGCATACTCGTTTTAATAGGTTTATCGGTAAAAAATGCTATATTATTGGTAAGATTTGCAATCGAAAGAATAAATGAAGGATACAGCCTTACAGAAGCCACAATAGAGGCTGCAAAAATAAGGTTTAGACCAATAGTTATGACCTCAGCTGTGTTTATAATAGCGAGCTTGCCCTTAATATTTTGGGGCGGAGCAGGAGCAATTTCAAGAAAAATCATAGGAATAACCGTCGTTAGTGGGATGCTCGTGCAAACAATAATCGGCACACTCTTTATACCTATGTTCTTTTATCTAACTATGAAGCTAATTTTATTTAAGAAAAAATAAATATAGCCTATTGAGATTTTATTTTAATAAAGCTTGCTTTTTCCCAAAAATAGCGTATACTCAGCTTAAGTTTGGCGTGTTTCTTGCATTTCAACTTTTCCTGCCAAAAAATAGGCTTTAAAATACCAAATGCAACAAACGGCTGAACAAAATTATTTTAGGTGGTATTTTATGAGTTCAGAAGAAAACTTCAAAGGATTAGGTCTATCCGAAGGAATCCTAAAAACCCTGCAAAAGCAAGGCTTTGAAAAGCCTACCCCCATTCAAGAAAAGGTTATACCTTTAATACTTCAATCAAGCAAAGATTTAGTAGCAGAAGCACCAACAGGCACAGGTAAAACGCTTGCCTTTGGACTTCCCTTGATTGACCTACTAAAGGAAAAGACAGGTTATGTTCAGGCTGTTATTCTGGCTCCAACAAGGGAGTTAGCTATACAGGTGTGCGATGAGATTAATGCATTCAAAGGCAAAAAGAGATTAAAGGCATTCCCTATATACGGCGGTCAATCTATTGAATTGCAAAAAAGAAGGCTCAAGGAAGGCGTTGATATAGTAGTAGGTACAGCCGGAAGAATAATAGATCACATAAACAGAAAGACTCTAAACTTAAGCAAAATAGACTACTTCATTCTGGATGAGGCAGATGAAATGTTAAACATGGGCTTTATTGACGACATAAAGGAAATATTAACTCACACAAACCCAACGAAAAACATGTTTATGTTTTCGGCAACTATGCCAGAAGAAATAAAGAGGCTTGCAAAACAATACATGAAGAAGCCAGAATTCGTCAGAATAGAAAAAAGTAAAATGTTGACAAGTCAGATATATTTCGAGGTAAAAGAGCAAGATAAATTCGAAGCTCTCTGCAGGATTAGGGATGCGGTTGAAGATTTCTACGGTTTGATATTTTGCAAAACCAAAGTAGATGCTCAAAATGTGGCAAATAAGCTCATCGATAGAGGCTATTATGCTGATGCAATTCATGGAGATCTAAGTCAGGATAAACGAGAAAGAATATTAAAACGATTTAGAGATAAAAAGATAAATATGCTCGTTGCTACAGATGTTGCAGCAAGAGGAATAGATATAGATGGTCTAACTCATGTAATAAACTATTCAATGCCCCAGGATGCTGAAAGCTACATACACAGGATAGGAAGAACAGGGAGAGCCCAAAAAAAAGGAATAGCTATAACATTTGTAAGCCCCTCTGAGTACAGAAAACTAAGACTCATACAAAAACTCGCAAAAGCGGAAATCAAAAAAGAAAAACTCCCATCAATTCAACAGGCAATAGAATATAAAAAATTATCTGTAAAAAAGGCTATCGAGGATGTAGAGTTGAATAAAAACGACGGTGATTATTTGACTATGGCTGAGGAGCTTTTAGGCCAAAACGATGCAGAGCTTATTATAGCAAAACTACTAAAGCTAAAATTCTCAAGCCAACTAAGTAAAAATAACTACAAAGAGATAGAAGAGCCAAAATTAAATAGAAATTCTATGGTAAAATTATTTGTAGCTTTAGGCTCACAAAATGGATATACGGCCAAAAAGCTTGCAGATTTCATAAGCAAAAAGGTAGAAATAGAATCAAACACTATAAGGGATATTAGGATTTTTGATAGATTTTCATTCCTAAGTGTGCCAGCCGAAGAAGCAGAGGAAATACTTTATGCCTTCAAAAGCCAGAAAAGAGGCTTTAGGCCTATAGTTTCAAAGGCAAAACCCAGAACCATTAGCAATTAAGTCTTTTCTCAAGCCTATTTAGCTTAAAAAACACGGCAAGGTTAAGTAAAAATAAGATGCCTGTTAGAAGATACATCTTATCAAAACCTATCGATAGACCCAGCTGAATTCCAAAGATAGGTCCCAGACTGCCCCCTACATCACCAAGGATCTGATAAACGCCAACAGCCTTGCCCCTGTTTTTTAGCTGTGTTATATCACCCAAGATACTGAGTAAAGAAACATTATTTACACCTATAGCACTACCCATCATAATAAGGGCAGTTACCACTTCAAGTGTACTATTAGAAAAAGCAAGCAAACTAAATCCGAAAAACACAACCAAAACAGCAGGAAAACCAATGGTTGAACGATATTTGATTTTATCCACTATTCTACCTGCAATTATGCCGGCAACTCCACCAGAAAACATCATAAATGCCATAACCACACCGCTTACAAACCTGGCATCAGAGTATATAAACTCCATCCCTCTTTGTTTTACAAACAGGACTAATGTAGCCATAACAATACCTTGAAGAGAGAAAAATGTTATAAAGTTACCCAATCCTACTATACTAACATAAGGATTCTTAAACATAAACGTCAAAGATTCCTTAAGTTTTAAGGCATTTCTAAACTCAATTCTGGTATCTTTCAAAAAGAAAAATACCAAGGTGGCACCCAATATTGAAGCCAAAATACTTGATAAAAAAGCAATAGCATCCTTAAAGAGTGTTGAAAGTAGACCGCCCAGAACCAGGCCGGCTGGCACACCCAAAGATAGAGCAATTCTGACTTTAGCAGTATATTTACCTCGATTTGAACGAACCGAGAGATTCAATGCCAGCGTATTGGCCGAGATAAAAACAAGAGCAGAACCTACACCCCATACTATTCTGCCTATGAGTAATACATATCCTGCTAAAGGTAAATGGAGCGCTAGTATATAAAAAATGCTGCCAAACGCTTCAATTAAAAGTCCGATAATTAGTGGTTTTTTGCCACCAAAAGCATCAATAGTAGCCCCAACAAACTGATTAAAAAAGATGCGGGTAAATTTATTGGCTGAAATTATTACCCCTATAAAAAAAGCGGATAAGGAAAGTTTCAGACCCAGAACAGGTAGGATAGGGAAAACTATACCTCCACCTATGCCGCCCAAAAATACAGATAAGGGAATAATAAATCCAATACCGTTTTTCATATCACTAACTTTATATAATTTTCACCTTAAATCCAAGACTATATCCAGTATTTTCTAACCCAATCTAAAAGCTTATTGGAGGGCAGATTTAATAGTCAAATCTTTCAAAAAATGAAACCTATTAAGCGCCCAGATGGCATAGTCATCAAGGATGCAAAAATTACCAATTAGGTGCTGCTGTCATTGTAACCCAAAACAATTTATAGTTTAAAAACTTTTATATATTCAAGCCTTCCAATATGTCTTTGGTTGCATTGTATTTATTTAAAGTATAGAAATGCAGACCCCTAACTTTACTATCAATGAGCTCCCTGCATTGATTTATTGCATATTCAACGCCTATCTTATACATATCCTCTTTGGTCTTTCCTTCAAGCCTGCTTATAAGTTCTGAAGGTATAGTTGCACCACACATACCAACAAATCTTCTCATCTGAGAAAGGCTTAAAATAGGCATAACGCCTGCCAAGACGGGAATCTCTATATGGAATTTCTCAACTCTATCTAAAAAGTTGAAAAACTTACCGTTATCAAAAAAGAGCTGAGTAATTACAAACTCGCCTCCTGCATCCACTTTCATCTTTAGATATTCAATGTCTTTATCCAAAGAAGAAGACTCTGGATGCCCTTCTGGGTAGCCAGCAACGCCTATGGAGAAGTTCCACTTGTCTTTTAAATACCCAACAAGTTGATATGCATATTTGAAATCCATGGACTTTACCTCAAACCCTTCAGGTAAATCCCCTCTTAAGGCAAGTATATTGTCTATACCGTTAAGCTCTAAAATTTCGGCTACTTTATCTACACTCTCTTTGGTAGATGCCACACATGTCAGATGCATCATAGGGTTTAGAGAATACTCATTCTTCATTCTGAGCGTCCACTCAACCGTTTTATCCTTGGTGCTCCCACCTGCCCCGTATGTAATTGAAACAAAATCTGGACTATAATCCTTTAAAACGTTTATAGTATTGAAGAGGGTTTGCTCATTCTCAACCTTCTTTGGCGGAAAGAACTCAAACGATATTGTCATCGCCTTTCTATTTAGAATCTCAGAAATTTTCATTTAAAACCTCCTTCTTTGCTGCAAAACTACGATAGTTTAATAAAAACACAGAAAAGTTCAAGAGCTATCAGCAAAGAATTTTGGATATATCCAGCTTAAATACATTGAATCCACTTTTATAAGAGTAATCTACTCTCACGCCGTATCTATCCAGAATATATCGGGTTATATAAAGCCCAAGACCCATTCCGTTTTTGTTCTTATAAGAAGTTTCCTTAACAAATGGCTCAAACATCAATGATTCATCAATTTTTGGTTTATTCCCTTTATTTAAAAATAGAACGCTGTCACTTTTTATAACAACCCTAACCAAACCATCCTCTGAGAATTTTATCCCATTATCCATAAGGTTTTTAATGGCAATAACAAAGAGCTCCTTTTCCACCCTAACTGAAACATCATAAGATGCAACAATCTCAATATTCTTATCATCTAAAAACAACAAGCTTTTGGCATCCTCAACAACACCAAGTAAGTTTAAGCAGTTTAGCTTATCTTCTGGGCCTTTAGAGGCAATCTTTTCAACACTTAGTAACTCGCTGACCAGAGCATCAAGCCTTTTGAATATCTTCAAAAAGGCTTCCTTCTTGGAGTTATCCTCAAGTAATTCAGCGGCTATCATACCTTTAGTTAAAGGCGTTTTAAACTCATGTGCTATATTGCGTAAAAACCACTGCTTGGCCTTGTTGTTTTTTCTTAAATTCTCAAGAGCCTCTTTGAGCTGACTAGCCAAAAAACCTACCTCATCCCTTCGCCTAATATCAAAGTTTGTATCTATCCTGCCATTTTTAAATTCCCTAATCTTGTTTCCTAACACTTTCAGGGGGTAAATAGACCTAAAAATACTTATATACAGCAGCAATAAGCCGATAACATACATAATCCACAAGGCAAGCACAAAGTCGTAATTTTCAAACTTGTCAGGTTTTTTTATAAGAAATGGTCGACCAAAATATACCACATAGAGATACAAGTTTCCATCTTTTCTAATTAAAGCCCACCTAACATCACCCATGGGGCTTATCTTTTTTAAAATTACAATAGCACCTTTAAGAGTGGAATATATCTTTCTCTCATCCCCAATAACTTTAAGCCCCTCATTCTCGGCATAGCTTTCAAAATCGCTTGTATGTAGAAGTATTAAGGTTTTGCGCGTAAATTCAATGTATGCTCGTTTTTTCAAAGAATTGTAAACAAAGAAAAATAAAACCGTTGTGATTACAAATGTTAAGATGAATATCAGACTAAGTTTAAACAGTATAGAACTCTTATTCAACAAATTTATACCCTATACCCCTGATAGATTTTATATACTTAGGCTCCCTTGGGTCATCACCAATCTTTTTCCTGATACGACTTATTATAACATCAACACTTCTATCTATGCTTTCATAGTCCATAGTTGTTGTGTTTTTTAAAATAAATTCTCTGGATAAAACCCTATTTTTATTATCTATTAGCAAAGCCAATATCTCATACTCGGCCGTTGTAAGGTCAAGCTTTTCTCCTTTGAAATAGATGGCAAACTCATCCTTTTTAACCACAAATGAATTATCAGATTTATCCGACTGACCCTGAGGCTTTGCCCTTCTTAGTAGGGCTTTTATGCGTGCAACAAGCTCTCTGGGATTGTATGGTTTTGCTAAATAATCATCAGCAGCAAGCTCCAAAGCTAAAACTTTATCTGAATCATCATTTCTTGCCGATGAAACAATTATTGGTATATCTATATTTCTCTGTGTAATTTCCCTGCATACATCTATTCCATCCATCTCAGGTAAGCTTAAATCAAGTATAAGCAAGTCGTATTTATGCCCCTCTAAAGCTTTAAGCCCTTCTGTAGGCGATTCAAAGTTAACAAGCTTCATATTAAACTTAGCTAAATATTCTGCCAAAAGCTCTGCTATTTCGGGGTCATCTTCTATCATTAATATCTCTACCATAACAATAAACCAAAAGAGGGGAAAACCCCTCTCCTATTGCTGGATGTTCGACTCCAAAAACTTTATCCTACTCTGAATTGCCCTTTGTTGAAGTCTTGCATTTTTTAAGGCAAATTCCATTCTCTGTCTCCTGAGCTGAATAAATTTCTCTCTTTGTTGAGGTGTCAAGATGCTGAAAAACTTATCCATATACTCAGCCCTCTGCTTGATTCTCATTTTAGCATTTTGCATAGACTCATCAACAAAAACCTTTCTATTGAAACCGTTAGCCTTTAAGGCATCATTCAAAGGCATCTTATATCTTGTATTTTTTGTCATAAATCTACTGCGATACTCATACCTTAAATCTTCAATCTTTTTTACCTGAGCCGGCGTAAGGTTTAACTGGGTTTCCATAAATTTAATCCCTCTAACATTATAACCCATCATAGCCTTTGAATGATAAGGACCACCCTGGAAATTTGCACACCTCATGCCCCCTTGAGCCATTGGTCTCATTAGAGAGCCTTGCATGGGTAACCTAGCAGAAGCCGTATTAACATAAAATGCCCCGGAGCTTAGTAATGCCCCACCCAATAAAAACGAAACAAGAGCTTTCTTCATAAAGCACCTCCTCTTAAAGTCTTGGATGTATATTAATAGAACTAAACAAACGTGGTTTAAATGAAATGTAAATGAATTATAAACAAGCTAAAAAGTAATCTTAGGCAAAAATTAAACTGCATCCTTGTGATGTTGTGGCCTCTTTAGAATAACAAGAGCTGGAATCAAAACAACAAACATAATAGCACAAAAATAAAAAGCATCATTAAATGCCAGCATCATGGACTGCCTCAGCAACTCTTTATAGATAACTCCCATCTGCTGCATAACTGAATGAAATTTTAACGATAACATCTGTTGAGCCTGAACAAATGCCTCATTGGTTGGAATCAAGTTCTCAACGAGCCTTTCTTGGTGGAATTGAGCCCTTCTTGTTAATATCGTTGTAACAATAGCTGTTCCAAAGCTTCCGCCTATATTCCTAATAAAATTAAACATGCCAGAGGCATTACCCATCTCCTCATTACTAATGCCAGCAAATGTAGCAGCAGCCAAAGGAACAAAGAAGGTAGCCATAGATATACCCTGTATAGCCCTGGGTGTTATTACACTTAAAAAATCAGCAGACAGATTAAAGTGTGCCATCATATTTATAGCTATATAATTAACTATAAAACTAATAAAAAGAACTTTTCTTGGATCTGCCCCTTTTTCTAAAAACTTACCCACTATAGGCATTCCTATCATAGTAGTTAAAGCACCAGGCCCCAACACAAGACCTGCTAAAAATGCATTATACCCCATAAGATTTTGGAGATACAAAGGCAAAAGCACAACACTTCCAAAGAAACTAAAAAATCCAAAAAACATCAATGCATTTCCCGTAGAGAAAGATCTATCTTTAAAAATCCTCAAATTTACCACTGGGTGTTTCTCTTTCAACTCATGCCAGATAAACAGAACAAAGCCAAAAAATGAGATAATAGCCAATGTAGTTATAAAACGAGACTCAAACCAGTCCTTGCGTTGGGCATTATCAAGAAGTACCTGCAAAGCCCCAACAGCTATAGCAAGATAGGCCAGGCCTTTGTAATCTATAGGAGTTTTCTTTATGTTCTTTATATAGCTTGGATCAAAGACAAATAGATTTACAAGTACAAAAGATAAAAGACCTATAGGTACATTAATATAAAAAATCCAGCGCCAGCCCCAGTTATCTGTTATCCAACCACCCAAAACGGGCCCTAAAATTGGAGCGACAACCACACCCATACCGTAGACTGCCATAGCCATGCCATGCTCTTTTTTAGGAAAGGATTCAAGCAAAATAGCCTGAGAGACAGGCTGAAGGCCACCACCCGCTATGCCTTGCAAAAATCTTAAGACGACCAGAAAAATAAAGGTTGGTGCATAGCCACAGGCAAAAGAAAATAGGGTAAACAAAAAAATTGAGGCAAGTAGATACCTCTTCCTACCGAATCTAATAGCAAGCCAACCGGTTATCGGAATGATTATAGCATTTGAAACCATGTAGGATGTCAAAACCCATGTAGATTCATCCAAACTTATACTCAAATCACCTTGGATATGAGGAAGCGAAACATTTACTATGGTTGTATCTATGATTTCCATTATTGTGGGCAACATCACCGCTATGGCGACGAGCCACTTATTGGTTTTTCTCTCTTCCATCTATTTAACAAGCACTGTTGTGTATGCGCTCATACCGACTCTCAAAGGCACATTGGGTCTTTTCTTGAAAAGTATCTTTACAGGTATTCTTTGTGTCACCTTTATCCAATTGCCCGATGCGTTTTGTGGAGGAAATAGCGAAAACACCTCACCGGTTCCATATTGGATACTATCCAAAAAGCCTTCAAACTTTTTGCCTGGGTATGCGTCAATTTCAATCACAACCTTCATACCTTTTCTCATTTTTTCTATCTGGGATTCTTTATAATTGGCAACAATCCAGGCTCCTTTGTCTGGCACTATAGCGCATATTGGTATTTGAGGTGATACAAATTTTCCTGTCTCAACGCTCTTTTTGGTTATGAAACCGTCATAGGGGGCTTTGATCTTGGTGTAAGACAGGTTGAGCTTTGCATTTTCTAAAGATGCCTTTGCAGCATCAAGGTCCTTCTGCGCACTTTTGTATTCTGCTTTTGCCTGATTCAACTTTTCGTTTTCGGCTTTAAGAGATGCCTTTATAACATTGTAATTTGTAAGATAATATTCGTATTTGTCTTTAGGTATAACCTTAAGTTTGAAAAGTCTTTCTGCTCTTTGGTAATCCCACTGTGCTTTTTTAAACTTAGAACTGTAAAGCTCGATCTCGGCCTCAACAAGGGGGATAGCCGTTTTGGCCTGGGATAGCCTTGCTTTTGCAAGCTCAACATTAGCTTTGGCCGCCTTAAGTGCAATCTCGAATGGTTTTGGGTCTATAACAGCCAGTACTTGCCCTTTTTTAACATATTGATTATCATCTATAAAAACTCTTAATATTGTTCCTGAAACCCTCGGATTAACCCAATAAATATCGTTTGTTATATAGGCGTCGTCTGTTGATATATGGGTTCTCTTGTACTGAATAAACAGAAATACAGCCAAACCAAAAACAACTAAAATAAAAATCAAAATAAATTTCTTGCTAACACCATTTTTAATCTTTTCCTTTTCCATCGAAACCTCTCCTTTGGTTTATATATTCCTCGGCGTTTTGGGACATCTTTTTCAAAAGCTCATAAGCCTTCTTTTTATCTTTTAAGTCAAAATCCTTGCAAAGCACATCATCCCACTCCAGAGCAAGTAGTCTTATCTGTTTTCTTACCTCTATAGCCTTTTGAGTAGGATAAAGGTTATATGAACGCTTGTCTTTTTCTGAAATCTTGCGAATTAAATATCCATTTTTCTCTAAAACTTTAATGGCCTTAGCTGTTGTACTTTTATTTATCTTAAGCATACAGCTAAGGCCCTCCTGCGTAATACCAGGATTGTCAACCATAAATATAAAAAACATTAACTGACTAGATGTCATATTAAACGGCTTTAATTTTTCATTGGCATGAATCATGGAGTATCTGTATAGAATAGAAATCCATTTGCCCAGAGGCTCTTTGTCCAAAAAACCCTCCATTATTTTGACTATATACCAAAAATTAGTTTCAATTGCAACTAATTTAAGGCTTAAAAATTCACAGCCATAGAAATAAACACAAGCCAAGGTGTAGTCTATTCACCTATTATTTTTATCAAAACCCTCTTGGGTCTCTGACCGTCGAATTCGCCATAGAATATCTGCTCCCATGGGCCAAAATCAAGCCTACCTTCTGTTATTGCCACAACCACCTCTCTACCCATAACCTGCCTTTTTAGGTGTGCATCGCCGTTATCCTCTCCAGTTAGATTATGTTTATATCTACTCAACGGCTTATGAGGCGCCAAACTTTCAAGCCACTCCTTGTAATCTTGATGCAATCCAGGTTCATCATCGTTTATAAAAACAGAGGCGGTTATATGCATAGCATTAACAAGACATAAACCCTCTTTAACGCCGCTCTCAAAAACAGCCTGTTCAACTTCTCTTGTTATATTAATAAACTCAACCCTTTTTGATGTATTAAACCACAATTCCTTTCTGTAAGACTTCATATTTAACCTCCCTTTAACGATTCAAAAGCGATTTTATTCTTTATCTATATTTTTTCAACAACATCATTCTTTCACAAAGGGATTAAGGGGATGCTATTTTTTGACAAACATAGCCTACTTGTGTATTTTTTTTGTAATGAATAAAGATGAACTCTTTATGAAAAAAGCCATAGAGCTTGCAAAAAAGGCAAAGAACAAAACCTGCCCTAATCCTTTAGTCGGTGCCGTTATAGTAAAAGAAGGAAAGATTATAGGCCAAGGTTATCATAAAAAGGCTGGCCTTCCACATGCTGAAGTTGAAGCAATAAACTCAGTCAAAGATAGAAATCAACTCAAAGACGCTACAATCTATGTAAATTTAGAACCGTGTAATCATTACGGAAGAACACCCCCCTGTTCTTTAGCTATTATAAACTCAGGCATAAAGAGAGTAGTTATAGGCATGAGAGATATTAACAAAAAAGCAAGTGGGGGTATAGAAAGGTTAAAAGGGGCTGGAATAGACGTAAAGGTTGGAGTTTTAGAAGATGAGGCAAAAAAACTAAACGAGGTCTTTATAGAAAACACACTAAACAGAAAGCCCTTCTTTATAATGAAGGCAGCAATGCTTCTAAATGGATGTATAGCCGTAAAAGGCGGCGTATCCCAATGGATTACATCAGAAAAAGCAAGACGCTTCTCCCATAGGCTAAGGGGTACAAATAGTGCTGTTTTAGTTGGTATAAATACAATAATTATGGACGATCCACTACTCACATGCAGGATAAAAGGCTACAGGCAACCCAAAAGAGTTGTTCTGGATATGAACCTAAAAATTCCCATCTCAGCAAAAATATTCAGTGAATATCCAAACAACATTTATATTATAACATCCAAAAACTCAGATGATGCAAAAAAGAGGATTTTAAGAGCGATGGATGTTAACATTGTTGAATGTGATACAGAAAACGGTGAGTTTAATCCTGCGGATCTATCAGAAAAACTACTCGAAAATGAAATATGTTCATGTATCGTTGAGGGTGGCAGTAGAACACATGGTTATTTTTTAAAGAATAAACTATACAACAAAGCCTATCTCTTATATGCCCCAAAAATTACAGGCTCATACGGAGCTTTCAATGTTGCAGGCTTTGACGCACCCAAAGATTTAAATGAAGCAATAAAGTTAATAGATACAAAATGTAAAAAAATCGGGGATGATATACTCTTTGAGGGGTACTTTAAATAATGTTTACCGGAATTGTTGAGGAAGTAGGTAAAATAATAGCAATAAAACCAGAATCAAATGGAAAAAAGCTTATTGTGGGTTGCAAATTAAGCAAGGAAACAAAAGAGGGAGATAGCATTGCCGTAAATGGAGCGTGTTTGACAGTTGTTGAAAAATCAAACAATAGTTTTGCAGTAGATGTATCCTTTGAGAGCCTTTCTAAGACGAATTTAGGATATTTAAATATTGGTGATTATGTAAATTTAGAGAGAGCCCTACTTGTTGGAGGCAGACTGGATGGTCATATTGTCTTAGGGCATATAGATACAACAGCTAAAATACAATCTATAAGGCGAGTTGGCGATTTTTTTATACTAACAGTCCAGATAGATGACTACATATATCAAAACAGTGTAGAGAAGGGATCTATATCCATAAACGGCATAAGCTTAACAATAGCAAACCTATCAAAAACACAATTAAATGTTGCCATTATCCCATTCACATTTGAAAACACGAATCTAAAATACCTAAAAGTTCAAGATATAGTAAATGTTGAAGTAGATATAATAGGTAAATATGTTAGAAAATTTACACAGGGCAAAAACAAAAAATTGGACGAGGACTTTTTAAAGCTCCACGGTTTTGTTTAATTTATTTGAAACAATCAACAAGCTATTATAAAATAAGCAGATTTTGAGATGAAAGGAGATTGGAACATGTTTGCTACGGTTGAGGAAGCTATAAACGACATACGTTCAGGCAAAATGGTTATAATGGTTGACGATGAGGATAGGGAAAATGAAGGCGACTTCGTAATGGCAGCTCAGTTTGTCACACCTGAGGCTATAAACTTTATGGCAAAATACGGTAGAGGGCTAATATGCCTACCAATGGACGATAAACTCATTGAAAAACTAGACTTAAAACTAATGACAGTAGATGAAAATGATAAATTCAAAACGGCATTCACTGTATCAATTGATGCCCACCCAAAATTCGGTGTAACAACAGGTATATCAGCATTTGACAGGGCAACAACAATTCAAACAGCCATAAGGCCAGATGCAAAACCAGAAGACTTAGTTAAACCTGGACACATCTTCCCCCTAAAGGCTAAAAAGGGTGGTGTTTTAGTAAGGGCAGGACATACAGAGGGTAGTGTCGATTTAGCAAAACTTGCTGGCTTAATTCCGGCTGCCGTCATTTGCGAGATAATGAATGAAGATGGAACAATGGCAAGAAGGGAGCAGCTTGAACAGATTGCTAAAAAATTCAATCTAAAGATGATTACAATAGCAAGCATCATAGAATACAGAATGAAAAAAGAAAAACTAATAGAAAGAACAGCTGAGGCTGACCTACCTACAAAATACGGCCAATTTAAAATTATAGTATATAGAAGCAAGGTGGATGATTTTGAGCATGTGGCATTGGTAAAAGGAAAAATAAATAAAAATGAACCAACCCTTGTAAGGGTTCACTCCTCCTGCTTAACAGGGGATATACTGGGCTCACTGCGGTGCGACTGTGGCGACCAGCTTCACGCTGCCATGGAAATGGTAGAAACCGAAGGTAAAGGCGTTGTTCTATACATGCAACAGGAAGGAAGGGGCATAGGACTTACAAACAAGATAAAGGCATACGCTTTGCAGGATCAAGGATATGATACAGTTGAAGCAAATATCAAGTTGGGATTCAAGCCAGATTTAAGAAACTATGGCATAGGAGCCCAGATATTAGTCGACCTTGGAGTAGGCAAAATAAAGCTCATGACCAATAATCCTAAAAAAATTGTAGGACTTGAAGGTTATGGTCTTGAAATTGTTGAAAGGGTTCCCATAGAAATCCCACCAAACCAAGTGAATAAATGCTACTTAGAAACAAAAAAGACTAAAATGGGGCATCTTCTAACAAAGGTTTAAAAGGAGAGTAGAATGAAGATTATTGAAGGGGTATTGGATGCGAAAGGTCTAAAGGTAGCTGTTATTGTAAGTAGATTTAACAGCTTTATAACTCAAAAACTCTTGGATGGCGCAAAGGATGCTTTTTTAAGACACAATGGAGACGAAAGCAAGTTTGAGGTTTTCATGGTTCCAGGGGCATTTGAAATACCTATGCTTTTATCAAAGTTGGCAGATAAAAGCTATGATGGTATCCTATGCCTGGGAGCTGTAATTAGAGGCTCAACCCCCCATTTTGACTTTGTGGCAAACGAGACAGCTAAAGGAATAGCTCAGGTTTCCTTAAAGAGCAAGATGCCGGTTTCTTTTGGAATTCTCACAACAGATACCATTGAGCAAGCAATAGAAAGGGCTGGCACAAAAATGGGCAATAAGGGATTTGATGCAATGGTATCACTAATTGAGATGATGAATCTTTACAAAAACGTGTAAGCTATGTCCAGAAGAAAGGCAAGAACCGTAGCTGTTCAGTATATATATTCGAAAGAGTTTGGCAATGAGGATAGCCCTTATGCATTCATGGACTTTGTCGGCCATCCCAAAAAAGAAGACGACAAGGCCTTTGCTAAAAAACTCATCGATGGAACTATTCAAAATTTAGATATAATAAACAACCTTATAAAGAAATACGCATCAGCCGGAGACGATATAATGTCTTTAATCGATAAAAGCATCTTGAGAGTTGGGATTTACGAACTACTATTCTTACGGGAGGCTCATCCCGTTGTGGTGATAAACGAATATGTAAATATAGCTAAAGAGCTCTCCAAAGAAAGCTCAAAATCACTTGTAAATGCAATCCTGGATAAGGTTTATAAAGGAGATCTCAATGAGTAATAAAATTATAGTTGCACTGGATTTGAAGGGCCTTGATAATATCTTAAGGCTTGTTGATACTTTAGAAAACGCCTTGTGGTTTAAAGTTGGGGCTGTAAACTTTACAGCCTACGGCATCAAACTTATTGAGGAGCTAAAAAAGAGAAACAAAAAGGTCTTTTTAGATTTGAAGTATCACGATATACCCAACACAACTAAAGAGGCAGTTTATTCGGCTGCAGAACTTGGCGTAGATATGCTTACCATACACTCAATTGGCGGTACATCTATGATGAAAGCAGCAGCCGATGCTATAAGGGAATTTGAGCAAAAGGAAGGTAAAAAAGGTCCTTTGATTTTGGCTGTAACGGTGCTTACAAGCATAGACAATGATGCCCTAAAGGAAGATATGTTCATTAATGATACAGTAGAAAATACAGTATTAAAACTTGCAAGCAAAGCTATGAAATCCTCAATAAACGGACTTGTGGCCTCGGCCAAAGAAACAAAAATGCTAAGGGAAAAGTTTGGCAACTATTTCACTATAGTTACACCAGGCATTAGACCTTCTTGGTCTGCCAAACAAGACCAAAAAAGAATTACAACACCGTCAGATGCCATAAAACTTGGCAGCGATTTTATGGTTATAGGAAGACCTATATACAAAGCAGAAAACCCAAAAGAAGCATTTGAGAAAATAAGAAAGGAGACAGAAAATGTTAACCCAAGATGAAGCCTTAAAACTCTATAAAAAAAGAAACGCATACCTTCAAGGACACTTCCTTTTATCAAGCGGCCTGCACAGTGAATTTTACCTTCAGAGTGCACTTGTATTGCAATATCCACACGATGCATGGCTATTATGCTCATCCATAGCTGAGCATTTTAAAGACAAAGAAATAGATGTTGTTATAGCACCAGCTATGGGCGGTATTTTGGTTTCTTATGATGTCGCCAGAGCATTGGGTGAAAACATAAGAAGTATTTTCGCAGAAAGGGTTGACGGAAAATTAACGCTTAGAAGAGGATTTTCAATAGACAAAAATGAAAGGGTGCTTGTTGTTGAGGATGTTGTAACTACAGGCAAAAGCGTTAGAGAAACGCTTGATGTGGTAAAACAATACACAAACAACATCATTGGTATTGGGGCATTGGTTGACAGGGGCGGCAATTTCGACCCAGAAGACCTTGATTATTTTCCATTGATTAAACTCAATATAGAGAATTACGAACCAGATAACTGCCCGCTATGCAAGAAGGGTATTCCTCTTGAGAAACCTGGCAGCAGATTCATCAAAAAGTAACTTAATTAAATACAAGATTTAAGAATAAAATCAAAAACAAAGCAAAAGAGGTTAAGGCCCCTAAGGGGTCTTTTTCTTTAAACAAAAACCACCAGAAAGCAAACAGGCAAATCAAAACAGGAGAGAGTATAAGAGCAAGCATCCCTGCCTTAAAAAAAGAAAATCCAAAAACAAAGCCAGCCCCCATCAAAGCAAAACTAAGCCAAAATATAACTCTAAAAACCAACGACAAAATCTTCATTTCAAAGCCTTAAAAATCATAAAAATAGCAATTACAATCAATGAGTAGATAAACACCTGCTTTAATTTTTCAGAATCTATCTTTGAATGAATCAGAACCCCAACCCTTGAGCCAAATAGGGATCCAATCATGCTAAAAAAAGCAAGCTGTGGGATTAAAACGCCGTTTGAGTAGTATATATATGCGGCAGCTGAGGCTGTGATACCCACCATGAAACTGCTTGTAGCCGTAGCCACTTTAATGGGGAGTTTGCAAATTTTAAACAATAGAGGCACCTTTAAAACTCCACCACCTATGCCAAACATGCCACTTGTAAGTCCGGCCGCAAAAGAAATGGGGTAAGCAGCTGTTAAATTTTTTGGTGTATAAAACACATTTTTATTGAGTTTGTCATCAAAATAAGAAAAACTTCCATTTTCGGCTAATTTTTCCATATTCTTTCTATTTTTTATACTCATCAAAAAAGCCACACCAATTAAAAATAACCCAAAAAGAGCACTTAGCAGCCTATGGTTCAAGCGTAAAGCTACAAGGCCACCAACAATAGAACCCCCCGTGGTAAAAAGCTCCAGAGAAATACCAAGCTTCAGATTTAACGCGCCACTTTTTATAAACTTAGAACTAACAAGCGCACTTGTACCAATAATTGTAAATAAGCTTATAGCCACAGCCTGTTGAATTGTAAGCTTACAGAACATAACAAATAGAGGAACCATAACAACACCGCCACCTATACCAAGCAGAGCACCAACAGAGGAGGCCAGAAACGAAATAATACTTACAGAAAGAAACTCTATCATCTATACCGCCTCCAAAGATAAAACAATACCGACACCAGAAGAAAAACACCCAATATTAAATTTATACTCCTAAGCTTAGAAATTATCAAATCTATATTATTGCCAAATAGATAACCGATGCCTAAATAGGATATACCCCAAAGAATACCACTTAAAACAGCCCAAAATATAAAAGCATCTTTTCTCATTAGCATAGAACCTGCAATAAATGGTACAACAGGTCTAAAAGGACCTATAAACCTGCCTATAAAAACACTCTTTCCGCCATGCTTTTTAAAAAATTGTTCTCCTTTTTCTATTAAATTTTTGTATCTACTAAAAAACCTCTTTTCTACAAGCTTAGCATAAAACATAAGGCCAAGATAATATCCTAAAATGTCTGCCAGAATTGCCCCGCAAATAGCACAAACAACAGCAATATAGATATTCAAAACCCCTTTGGATGCCAAAAAACCAGCTGCAAAAGCAAAAGCAGCACCAGGCACAAACTCGCCAACTAAAACAAAGGACTCAAAAAACGACACGCCAAAAATCACACAATATACAAATAAGGGATGCTCCTTTATTGCAAGGAGAACATCTAAAGCTCTATCCATGCTTAAGATACATCAAAAATTCTCGGTTTCCGTCTTTACCTGTTATAGGTGATTGCATCAAACCTTCAATCACAAAGCCACATTCTAAAGCAAATACCTTTATATCAGACAAAACACTCTCTATTAACCTTTTTTCTTTCACTATACCCCTCTTTGTCTTTCCTCTTCCAACTTCAAACTGTGGTTTTACCAAAGCTATACAGTCGCCATTATCTTTTAAAAAACCAAAAATTGGCTTTAATATGTACTTAAGGGATATAAAGCTTACATCTACCGTAACAATATCAAACTTTTTGTCTGTTTTGAACTCTCTTATATCTGTTTCTTCGAACAATACTACACGCGGATCAGTTCGCAGGCTCTCATGGAGCTGAGCTTTACCAACATCTACTGCTACAACTGTTGACGCACCCTTCTTTAGAAGACAATCCGTAAAACCACCCGTCGATGAACCAACATCCAAACATATCTTACCATTTACATCTACACCAAATTCATCTATTGCCGCCTCAAGCTTCAGACCTGCCCTGCTCACATATTTTAGTACATCCACAACATCAACAGAATCGCCATCTTTAACATTAAAAGAAGGTTTGGTTATAACCTTCTCAGAAATTCTAACACCACCTTCTTCTATTATCTGCTTTGCCCTGCTTCTTGTTTCTACAAATCCGTTTTCCACCAAAAATAAATCAAGCCTCACCAGATAAAACCTTTTTTCTTTTGCGTAAAAGGAATATTAACTCACTTGAAGTTGCAGCCTCAGAAGAGTCAACACTAACCACAGTAAATGCAATCTTTTTAGGTAAAACTCCTGCATCACACGAGTCTTTTAGTCTTTTACTTAAATTTTCCAAAAACATTTTAAGCTCTTTAGAGGATTTATCATGCCCCTTGGAAGACTTAATCAAAATAAAAGAATCCCCACCAAATCTTCCTATTGAAACAACACTGTATTTTTCGGCTTCCTTTAGAATCTCAGCGGTTTTCACCAAAATCATATCACCAACTTTATTACCACACCTTATGTTTATTAAGTCCATATTCTTTACATCCACCATATAAAGTTTAAAAGAATCTCCTCTATCTATCATAGAATCTATACTCTTAAGTAATGCACTTCTATTAAGAATACCTGTAAGTGGGTCAATGTTTGAAAAGCGTCTCTTGTAGTCATCAAATACCTTGGGGATCAGAGAATCTTTGACAAGTTTCTCCGCCTCAGCATAAGACTCCAAAAGTACATTTTTAACCTTGCTGAATATTTTCTCATCGAGATGTCCTTTATCTTCTGCCATTATCTTTATTGCATCTTCTTTTGAGAAAGATTTCCTATATGGCCTTGATGTTGTTAAGGCATCGAACACATCGGCTATTGCCAGTATCCTTGCTCCCTTTGTAATATTTTTGCATAAAAGCTTATCAGGATAACCATTACCATCGCAGCGTTCATGGTGATGTCTTACCATTTTTGCTATTTCTTTTAAATTCTTTAAACTTTTAAATTGTCTAACAATTTCATACGACATAACAGAGTGATACTTTATCATTTCATACTCTACTCTCGAAAGCCTGTCAGGCTTCAAAAGAATGGCATCCGGAATACTGATTTTACCTATATCATGAAGAAGGCCGGCTATGTAAACCTTTTCAACAAATTCTTTTGAAAAACCTAAAGCTTGGGCAATTTTTCTTGCATAATAAGCAACACGCTGAGAATGACCCTTTGTATAAACATCCCTCATCTCTATGGTTAGAATAAAACTGTTTATTATCTCTTTTTCGCTTGAGCTAATTATGTTTAATAAGTAACTAAATTCCTTTACTGTTCTTATAAAACGCGTAAGCCTTTTTGCCAAAAGCCTAACAAAGTTTACATCGTAAATACTGAATTTATAATCGTGCAAATAACCATAGCCTATGACACTTAACAGTTTTCCATTCTCCCATACAGGCACAATAAGCACATTTTCAATACCCAATTTATCTTTAATGTTATTTAAACATTCAATAGATTGAGAGAGTTTATATCTAAACACAACAGGCCCTCTAAGACCCATTTCAAAAACCCTGTATGTAAGAGTACCCCTAACCCTTTCGGTTTTTTTAAAATTAATAAAATTTAGAGAGTTGTCTTTGCAAACAAATGAATATAAATTATAATCAGGAAAAACAAAACTCACGGCCTTTGATTTAGTTAATTCCATTATTTTGTTTAAATTGTAAAAAACCCATCTTTTAATATCATCTTTTGAGGATGATTCAGGAGGCATCATATCTAAACTCAGCATCTCTTTATTTAAAAGCTGATTAAGTATCGAATTTTCTAAAACTACAGATAAAAAAAGACTCAACTGATTTATATTATCTATATCCTTCTTTGAAAATTTCCTTTCATTAAAGTTTCCAAGCAAAATGACCGCATCGACACTCGTATATAAACCCTTAATAACCAATGTTTCAAAACTTACATCACTAGGCGATCCAGCAATATCATTCTTGTCTAAAATTAAATACTCATGACTCTTTACAGCATTTTCAAGGACCTGATAATGTTTCCAAAAGAAAGAAACTATATTAAAATCCAGTTCATCTGATACGGAATCAAAGTAAACCTCTAAATCCTTAAGAACAACAACGCCGCAGAAATCTACACCAAAAAAGTTAGCAATACTTTTTAATGTTTTACTATTTATACCGCTTTCGGATATAAGGAAAAGTAAACTTTTTAAAGAGTGCCTCAGCTTAAATCTCCCTTCAAACAGATACTAAATATTTAACCACAGCTTATAGTTTAAGTGAAAACAGTGAAATTGTAAAGAAGATAAGGTAAAAATGGTGCGAGCGGGGAGACTCGAACTCCCACGCCTTGCGGCACTAGATCCTAAGTCTAGCGCGTCTACCAGTTCCGCCACGCTCGCGACGCCTAAATTTTATATACAAGTTAAACCCTTTTGTCAATAAGAGTATTTAAATCACACCAGATAGGTCCAAACATACTTACCACCTAAAGCAAATAGAGGTAATATCTATGTCTGAGAATGAGAATGATAGAAAAGAGAGTGGAGGCACCAACATGGAAGTGAAGAGAATAAGAAAGATAGTAGGGGCAGAAAACCTGAAAGTAGGTTTTCTGCCCGTTAAATCTTTCTCTTTCTCAAGGGCTGATGCAGCCCACATCCTCTTTTGCATATTCAAATCACTGGATTTGAATATAATAGGAAGACCCATAAAATTCCTAAAGGGATGGAGGCTGCATCATGGATAGTATATACCACACTTTGAGAAAATCAAACCCTGCAAGTGCAAGAATTTTGGTCAGAAAGGTTTTAGAGAAAAACAACGGCAATGTCTCAAAAACAGCAAGAATACTTGGCATATCAAGGGCTACAGTGAGAAGGGCAAGGGATGGAGAACTAAATGACTTATCAAGAAGACCAAAGAACATAAGAAAAAAGATAGGCTGTTCTCTTGAAAAACTCATTGTTGAAGAGGCAAAAAGCACAGGGTACAGATACAGGCTTCTAAGCTATTACCTAAAGAACAAATACTCCATAGAGATAAGCGAAAACACAATAAAGAAGGTTTTAAAGAGAAACAGGGTGAGGAAAAAGAAAATAAGGACTCTAAACAAAAACAGAAGGCATCTTTATGATTATGAACACCTGACGCCCTTTAGCCACCTTCAGATAGACACAAAACACATACTGGATGAAACATCTCTACCAAAGAGCGTGTATAGACACATAGAGAAATACGACCTGCCAAAATATGAATGGAACGCAATAGATGTAAAAACGAGAATGAGATTTGCAGCTTACTCCCATACTCTTTCTGCATCCTTTGGATTTGCTTTTATCCTTTTTGTCGTACTGTGGTTAAAGCTGCACAATGTAAGGGGAAAAATAAACATAAGGTTGGACAACGGTTCTGAATTTGCATCCTCAAGCAGAAGAAAATTGGATGAATACAACGAATTCTTTTCAAAACTGAATGTAGAGTTAAAACCCATACCACCAGGTGCAAAACACCTCCAGGCTATAGTTGAAAACTCACACAGAAAAGACGATGAATCATTTTTCTCCATTCATCCAGAAAGGTGCAGGAATGACGCTGAGTTCTTGCTCAAAGCTCAACAATGGCAGGATACATGGAATACAGCAAGACCTCACTATGGCATAGACATGAACGGCCTAACGCCTTTTGAGAAACTGAAATCAACAAAAGCTATGATATCTGAAAACATAGTAAGGTTTCCAACCTTACTACTGGAAGATATCATAAGGGTAGCAGGCTACCCTTATGAATGGTTGAGTAAGTTTGTGAACCTGTATATATTTAGTAGAGGTGGTAAGTATGTGTGGACCACTTACCAGTATTTAAATCACAAACTCTAAAAAAGAAGGGCATAAGCCCTCAGACTATCTTTTGCCAATCAAAATGCCTACATCCTCCATGAGCGATTGAAGATCCTCTTCATGCTCAACCTCATCTTCCAATATCTGCAAGGCCAGGTTATATGTTACAGGGTCTTTCATGTGCGTAGTATCAAGAAGGCTTTTATAAACACTGATTGCGCATTGTTCTCCCTTTATATTCTGTTTCAGTATTTCCTCAACTACAGGATTTTCTGGAGCATCATAGCCGCAATTTGTAAAATCATACCACTGGGCGGGTTTTAAAATTGGTGTGCCACCAAGTTGTATAATCCTATTTGCAACCATATCTGCATGCCTAAGCTCATCGTTTGCATGCTCTATCAACTCCTGTATTACAGCCTCTTTCATTGGCCCTTTAACTACTTTAGCACCAAGCCAATACTGATAATACGCAAGCCACTCATCGGCATATGCTTTATTCAACAGATTAATAACCTCATTAACATCCATACCTACAATCTCAATACCTTTGCTACCCATAATTCCACCTCCTAAAAATTATTTATTTATTTTTCAGTATATGTTAAACTTATTCTAACGTCAACTCTTTGAAAACAAATACTTGCCGGGAGGTTAAAAAATGATTGAGATCTATAATGACCTACAAAGCAACGTATTGAAATTTAAACTCAGCGGACTCATAACAGCCGAAGATTATGAAAACACTTTAATACCTGCAATAAAGGAAAAACTCAAAAAACATAGAAAGATACGAATACTCTACCATGTAACCAAAGAGTTTAAATCATATCAGCTAAAAGCTGTGATAGACGACGCAAAGGCCGGCTTAATGTTTTTCAATGCGTGGGAAAAAATAGCCGTTGTTAGTGATGTCGAATGGATTATAAACGGAGTAAAGGCATTTTCATTTATAATTCCAGCTAAAGTAAAAGTATTTTCAAATAATGAAATCGGTAATGCAAGAAAGTGGCTTTATCAAAACAACATCTAATATACAAAACACGGCCAGTAAAAACTTGAAAAATCAAGGATATCATGGCATCATTATGTTGTGTACGAGAAGATAAAAAAGCTTCTAAACGAAAACGATAGATTTGCAAAACACAACAACATGAGATTAATTGAAGTAAAAGAGGGCTATGCTGTTGCCACGATGAAAATAGAAGAAAAACATTTAAATGCAGCAGGGGTAGTCCAGGGTGGGGTTATTTTTACCTTGGCAGATTTGGCCTTTGGAGCTGCGGCAAACTCTCGTGGCATTCTAAATCTAAGTCTAAACGCTACTATTTCATTCATAAAGGCTACAGACCAAGGAATTCTAAAGGCCTGTGCCAAAGAAATTTCAAGAAACAAAAGAGTTGCTGTATATCAAATAGACGTAAAAAACGAGAACGATGAGCTTATTGCAATAGTGCAAGGTGTTGCCTACTCCAAAGGCAAAACTATCCAATAAATTCCAAAAATATTGACAATTATCCTTATTTTTAATAGGATTGTGCGCTACTTGGGGGTGTTTTGATGTTTTCGGATTTGACCGAGAAACTTAACGATATTTTTAAGGTCATAAAATCAAAGGGTGTTATCACAGAAAAAGATTTAGACAACGCCCTTAGAGAGATAAAGTTCGCCCTGTTGGAAGCGGATGTAAACTATAAGGTCGTAAAAGACTTCACAAAAGAACTCAAAGAGGAGCTAAAGGGGAAAGAATTAGAGAAGAGCCTAACACCTGGGCAAATCGTCGTTGAAGAAGTCCACAAAAAGCTAACCGAGATCTTGGGTGGCCAGGCACAACCCCTAACCATAACCAAAACACCCTTTATTATAATGCTCGTAGGTCTTCAAGGAAGTGGTAAAACCACAACGGCAGCAAAACTTGCTAAATTCTTACGCTCCAAAGGCAGACAGCCCCTCTTGGTTGCTTGCGATATTTATAGACCTGCAGCAATAAAACAGCTTCAGATTTTAGGTAAACAAATAAATATAGATGTATTCTCAAAAGAAAATTCAAAACCTGAAGACATAGCAAAAGAGGCATTGAATTATGCAAAACAAAATGGCAAGAACGTTATCATAATAGACACAGCCGGAAGGCTTCATATAGACGACGAATTAATGGAAGAGTTAGAAAGAATCAAGCAAAAAATAGAACCTGATGAGATACTCTTTGTTGCCGATGCCATGATAGGTCAAGAAGCCGTAAATGTAGCAAAGGTCTTTGATGAAAGGGTAGGAATCACAGGTGCAATTTTCACTAAACTTGATGGTGATGCGCGTGGCGGTGCAGCCCTTTCCATAATGAAGGTTGTTGGAAAACCGATAAAATTTGCCGGCGTTGGTGAAAAAATTAGTGATTTTGAGCCATTCTACCCGGATAGAGTAGCATCAAGAATCTTGGGCATGGGTGATGTATTAACACTTATCGAAAAGGTTAGAGAAACAGAGAATGAAAAGGAAGCTAAAGAACTTGCAAGAAAACTCAAAAAACAACAATTTAGCCTTGACGATTTTTTAAATCAACTTAAAAAAATCCAAAAAATGGGCTCAATTGCCAAGATTATACAGATGATACCAGGAATGAATAAAGTAAAAATAGACGATGAAGAGTCGTTCAATAAAGAAATAAAACATATAGAGGCAATAATACTTTCAATGACAAAAGAGGAAAGGCAAAATTATAAAATCTTGAACGCAAGTAGAAAAAGAAGAATTGCTAAGGGTAGTGGAACCAGGGTTAGTGATGTAAATAGGCTTATCAAGCAGTTTATAGAGATGAATAAAATGATGAAGGGTATGAATAAATCAAAGGCGTTTAATCTCATGAAAAGATTAGGAATAAAGATGTGAGGAGGCAAAGGTGGTAGTAATAAGACTTAGAAGAGGTGGCATGAAGAAAAAACCCTTTTACAGAATCGTTGCTGTTGATTCAAGAAAAAAGAGAGATGGAGCAGTTATTGAGATTTTGGGATATTACGATCCAAAAACAGAACCACCAACAATAAAGGTAGAGATGGAAAAATACAACAGCTGGATAGAAAAGGGAGCCAAGGTATCAGAAACCGTCAAAAACCTTGTAAAAAAGGTGGGGTAGCAGGCTATGAAAGAGCTAATAAGCTGCATAGTAAATAGCCTCGTAGACAATCAAGAAGCTGTCAAGATTAAAGAGATTGGTGGGGAGAAAACTACTGTAATAGAGCTGGCTGTGGATAAGAATGATTTAGGTAAAATCATAGGCAAAGAAGGCAAAACCATCAAAGCAATAAGAACCATTTTAAATGCAGCAAGCAAAAAAGCCGGCAAAAAGGCGGTATTAGAAATCATTGAATAATGGAGATTTACATCCTAAGCATCTTTCCAGGTATGTTTGAAAGCGTATTTAACGAAACGATCATAAAGAGAGCCCAAGAAAAAGATCTTGTAAAGATAGAGCTTGTAAACATCAGAGATTTTGCCACCGACAAACACAAAACCACAGATGATTATCCTTACGGTGGGGGCGCTGGGATGGTAATGAAACCAGAGCCCATATATAGAGCTATGGACTATGTCAAAGAAAAAAACCCTAATGTCCATGTCATACTTTTAAGCCCTGGCGGACTTATTTTCAACCAACAGAAGGCAAAAGAGTTATCAAAAATGGAGGCTACTGCTATCATCTGTGGTAGATATGAAGGCTTTGATGAAAGGATTAGATTTTTAGCAGATGAGGAAATCTCTCTGGGCAAGTTTGTACTCAGCGGAGGAGAAATAGCAGCTATGGCCATAGTCGATGCTACAGTAAGGCTTATTCCTGGTGTTCTTGGTAATGAGGAATCACTAAAGGAAGAAAGTTTTGAAAACGGACTAATTGAATACCCTCAATACACAAGACCAAGGATTTTCAGGGGAATGGCCGTACCTGACATTTTACTTTCGGGAAACCATAAAAAGATAAAAGAGTGGCGAGAAAAAAAGGCTAAAGAAAAAACAATAAAGTGGATGGGAGTTGAAGATGGATAAGCTAAAGGCATTCAAAGACGAGATGGTTCAGTCTTTAAACAAAGAGATACCGGAGATCTGGCCGGGCGATACGGTAAAGGTCTACACAAAGGTAAAAGAGGGAAACAAAGAGAGAATCCAGATATTTGCAGGTGTTGTAATCAGAAGAAGAGGCGGAAAAGGGCTAGATGGCACATTTACCGTCAGGAAAGAATCAAACGGAATAGGTGTAGAAAAGATTTTTCCATACCTAAGTCCATCCGTTGAAAAAATAGAGGTCATCCAGAGGGGTAAGGTAAGAAGAGCAAGACTCTACTATCTAAGAGAGAGAAGAGGAAAAGCTGCTAAGATTAAGAAAAAAGGATTCTAATAAAATAGGAAGGTGGGCAGAAGAAAAGGCTGCCCACCTTTTAAAAAATAACGGATACACCATTATACAAAGAAACTTCCATTGCAGAGATGGTGAGATAGACATAATAGCACAAAAGGGTGATTTGTTAGTTTTTATTGAAGTAAAAGCAAGATTCGACGGTAGTGAGCCGCTTGAATTTGTAGATTTAAAAAAGAGGTCAAAAATAATAAAGTGCGCAAAGTTCTACATGCTAAAATATAAAATATCTGATGTCGATATTAGGTTCGATGCCATAGGTATTATCAAAGATGCCACAAATTGGATAAAAAACGCATTTATGGAGGAATAGTATGATTAAGTTTGTAAAGCTTGTAACAGGCGAAACGGTAATAGGTAGTTATAATCAAGAAAGAGATGGGCTTGAGGATGTAGCTTTAATTCAGGTCATACCTGGATCTGCCGGCATTCAGATAGCTATAGTACCTTATGGCTTTCCCTTTGAAGAGAAAATAAGTGGATTTGTAAGTATGGATAAAGTGGTTTATGAATATTCGAAGGTTCCAGAAGATTTAGAAAATAAATACCTCGAGGCAAAGAGTAATATCAAAATTAGTTCAGCTATGCCCCAAGCAAATCCTTTCTCTTCTCAGAAAAAAGAGGAGAAGGTTATCGATGTAGAAAACCTCTTTAAAAAATAATTCTAATCATCGAAAACAATCAAAGGGAGTTCTGCTCCCTTTTCTTTATCTTCTTCTTTCTCATCTATCCTAACAAGTCCATCGGCTACAGCTACTGAGTAGAAATTATCCGTTTTTTGAGACCCTGCAGAAACTCCATGATACATACCATCAGTTATAGTTAGTCTGACCCTATCAAAGTAGCATTTACCCATCTTAGAATGCATAGACTCATCAATTATGCAGTTTAAATATTCATTGGCAAGTTTATCTATACCTGCAAGTTTAAATAGCATGGGTTTTAAATAAACATAAGCTACCGTAAAAAGAGCTGCAGGCCAACCAGGTAGCCCAAAAAAAGGCTTATCCTCAATTTTTGCAAAAACAGCGGGCTTGCCAGGTTTTATTGTCGTTTTTTCAAAAAATATATTAGCATCCATGTCGCTTAAAACCGATTTTATAAAATCCCTGCTACCCATACTAACACCGCCAGTCGTCAAAAGGATGTCGCATCTTTTTAGCGTATGTCTTATTGTTTTTTTAAGTAGGGCCTTATCATCTTTTATATGACCAAAATATACAGGACTGCCAAGCCATTTTTGAACCAATCCTTTCAAGATAAAATAGTTGGCATTATATACCTTACCAGATTCAAATTCATCCCCGGCAAATATAACCTCATCGCCTGTTGTAATAATACCTACAATAGGCACCCTAAAAACCTTAAGTTTAAAAACCCCACTATAGGCAAGAAGCGCTTGTTTTCTTACGCTTATTCTTTCACCCTTTTTCAAAAGAAGGCCACCTTTTTTTAGTTCAATACCCTTAGAAGTAAAATTTCTTTTTCTTTCAACAGGTTTTAGAAGTTCAATATAATTGCCCACCCTCTTTGTTATCTCAACCTCAGCTATAGCATCGGCTTTATCTGGAATGGGAAAACCGGTATTTATTCTAATACAGCAATTCTCCTCTAATTCATCCGCTGACTCAACTACCCTAAATCTTTTCTTATCATCACCGAACACAAGGGCATAACCATCCATTGCGGAACGATCAAAATCGGGCACGTCTATATTCGATACAACATCCTCAAAAGCTACCCTGTTTAGTGCATTATCCAAGAAAACCTCATCCCATCCATCAATTGGAAATACATTACTCAATATAACATCAATCGCATCGTCAACTCTCAACATCACACCTTCCCAAATGGACAAATAGGATAAACACAAACCTTACAGAAATGACAAAGCCCACCAACCGAATATTCCGCTATATCCCTTTTTGTTATTCTATCTTTTGCAAGAAGCCTGGGTAAAAATATATCAAACGCAGTCGCCTTGTAAAACAAAGCACCTGCAGGCACAACGCATACCGTTATCTCACCGAAATAACCAATGGTTAGATTATTTGCAGGTTGAATAGGATTACCCTCTCTTATAAACCTAACACCAGCCTTCTTTAAAGCTTTTTTGGTTAAATCATCTGGATCAACACTTGAGCCCCCGCTTACCAGGATAAGCTCAGACTCACTTTTTGTAAATTCTAAAAAAGCTTCCTTAATATCACCCAAATTATCCTTAACGATTATACTGTCTGCGAGCTCAACACTAAAATCACCCAGCTTTCTCTCTATTTTAGGTTTGAATAAATCTTTAACCCTACCCTCATAAACCTCTGTTCCTGTAATAATTAAAGAAGCCTTTTTTATTTTGTATTCCATAACATTTATGAGTGGTTCATTAACCACATTCAAAGCCTTATGTAATACTTTTCTTTTTGTAATAAGGGGTATTATTCTAAAGGCAGCAACACTCTGGCCTTTTTTTACTGGGAAATTATTGTGAATAGTAGGAAAGGACGTCTCTGCAATCATATTAAGTTTAACCACACGCTGCTTATTTAATTTAAAAAGGCCATCCTTACCTGCCCTGAACATTATCTTACCCTCTGAAGGGCTTTCATCGTATTCTATATTCTCACCAGCTATCTTTTCTGATAAAATCTTGGCGAAGTCATCTTCATGAATCTCATCTTCATCCAGAATAAGTTTGTATATATAGTTTTTACCTATACTTTTAAGAAGCGGTATATCTTCCTTGTTTATCACATGACCTTTTTTAAATAAAACCCCTTTAAAACCTTCACCGGGCGCAATTTTAGTGAGATCATGCGGTATAGTTTCACCTATAGCTTTTTCTATAGGGATTTTTACCTTTTTCATAGAATCTGACTTAAAAATTGCTTCAATCTGTCGCTCTTGGGGTTTGTGAATATATCATCAGGAGTACCTATCTCTATAATTTTACCAGAATCCATATAAACTATCCTATCTGCCGCTTCTCTTGCAAACCCCATCTCATGAGTCACAACAACCATAGTCATCCCGGCTTTGGCAAGCTGCTTCATTATATCCAATATACCACCAACCATCTCAGGATCCAAAGCACTCGTTGCCTCATCAAACAGCATAATTTTGGGGTGCATGGCCAACGCCCTTGCTATTGCTACCCTCTGTTGCTGGCCACCACTTAAATTCGTAGGATAGTCATCCTTCTTATCGGCTATACCCACCTTTGATAAGAACTCAAGGGCAATCTGTTTTGCCTCTTCTTTTTTTCTCTTTCTAACCAAAATTTGGCCTATCATAACATTTTCAAGCACTGTTAAGTGTGGAAAAACATTGAAATGCTGAAACACCATACCAACATCGGCTCTAATTTTGGTAAGATTTGTTTTGGGATCTGTTATCTCTACTCCCTCAACAACAATTCTACCTTCATCAACCGTTTCAAGTTGGTTTATTGTTCTTAAAAATGTGGTTTTGCCACTACCAGATGCACCTATAATTACAACCACCTCACCCTTGTTTACACTTAAAGATACATCCCTTAAAGCCTTAACACCATTTGGAAATGTTTTATGTAGATGTTCAGCTACTATTATAGGCTCGTTGGTATCACTCATTGCCAGCTAATCTCCTTTCCAAGTACCTATCTAAAAGGGAAAGCGTATACGTTACAATAAAATACAGTGCAGCTACGCTGAACCACACCTCAAACGGGCTAAATGTAGAGGAAACTATCTCCTTTCCTGCTTTTGTAAGCTCCGTTAAGGAGATAACAGATAAAAGTGATGAGTCCTTAATTAAAGATATAAACTGGCCAGCTAAAGCAGGTAGCACCCTTTTTATGGCTTGTGGCATTATAATATAGCGCATCACTTGATAGTAATTCATACCCAAAGCCACAGCCGCCTCTGTTTGTCCTCTGGGTATTGATTGTATTCCAGCCCTTATTATCTCTGCAATGTAAGCACCTTCAAAAACAGCCAAAGCAAAGGCACCAGCAAAAAATCGCGTCATGCTAAAAATAGTACCTATAAAGAAATAGATGATAAATATCTGAACAAGGAGTGGGGTCCCCCTTATAAGCTCAATATAAACAATAGCCAAGTTTTTAAACAGGGGATTATCAGATATTCTCATAAGACCCACTATAAAGCCTATAACCAAAGCCATAATTATGGAGAGCAAAGAAACCTTTATGGTCATATACAAACCCATAAGTAGCGGCCCAGCTTTATAGCTTGAGTTATAGCCTACTTCATCACCAATAGATACAACCGCACCCTTGGATACAGTAGGGTGCTTAACTTTTACTCTTAAGAGTTTCCCTTCGGTGGATTTTATGATTACGGCACCATCTTTGTAACCCTCCACAAACCCATTTGTGGGTGAGTCTATCTCATTTTGGGATTTATACACAAGGTAGGAGGGCACAGCCCTCCAATTCCAAGAATAATTTACCCTCAAAGAAGCCTTGTAGATAAAAAAACTTATCCCAATAATCACACCAATAAAGGCTAAATTCCAAATCAGGATATTCTTCTTTTTTCTATCCATACCTACTGAACCTTACCCATCCAATCTTTAACATTTACAAACCATTTTTTATAAACCTTGTCATAGGTGCCATCATGCTTAATCTGCCTTAAGAAGTTGTTGAGCCAATTCAAAAAGTCAGGGTCTCCTTTATTTATAGCCCATCCCAGTGGTTCATATGTAAAAGGCTTATCCAAAAATATCAGTTTACCTTTACCTTTATTGGAATAAAAAATACTTTCATAGGGCTTATCATAGACAAAGGCATCTGCCCTACCCTGCATAACCTGCATGACAGCCTCTTCCTCTGTCTGGAATTCCTGAATCTTTGCCTTGGATATATACTTTTTAGCCGCAAAATCGCCAGTTGTTCCAAGCATAACGGTTACGGTAAACTTAGGGTCATTTAAATCTTTGTAGCTTTTAATTTTTCCAGCCCACTTTTTGTTAACTAAAACGGTTTGGCCAACAACTATATATGGATCAGCAAAGTTAACTTTCAGGTTTCTTTTTTGGGTTATCGTCATTCCACTCATGATAATATCAAATTTATTGGTCATAAGAGCTGGTATAATTCCATCCCAATCCGTGTTGACTATTTTAAGTTTAACACCCATAGCTTTTGCCATAAGTTTAGCCATATCGACATCAAAACCAATAATCTTACCTGTCTTGCTTCTCATTTCAAATGGCATATAGCCGGCATTCAAACCAACCCTCAAAACACCTCTTTTTTGAATCTTATAAAGTGTTGAGTTGTGCCATAAGTTAATATCGGCCGCCCTTGAAGTAAATGAAACCAACATAAACAAGGAAACAACAAAAACCAAAAAACCAAACAACCTTTTCATACCAAACCTCCTAATCAATAGTATTTACCTTCATCTAATAATTCACTAATAACCATCTGCGTACCACATTTGGGGCACTTGGGTATTTCTTCTTTAGGCATATATATTATCATTGTGTAACCACATTTAGGGCACTTAACTTCCACTGCCTCAAGTTTTTGTTCTTCCATCTTACACCCCCATTAATAATAAACAAGAAATTTTATTATTGCAAACTAAAATATATCAACCGTTAATTTTATACTAAATTTTTATAAAAAAATAAATCAAAAATTGAAAAATTAATAAAATAAGGGCAGGAAAAAGAGAAGGCGCCAAATGGCGCCCTTTAGCGTTTAATTACTCTTCAACCTTAATGGATTCTGTTGGACAAGCCTCAGCAACCTCTTTAATTTCGTCCAAAGAAGCTCCCTCAGGATTTACAACAGTAGCTTTACCATCTTTCATCTGGAAAACATCTGGCAACTCATCAACACAAGCCTCGCAACCAATGCAGCTTGCCTCGTCAACCCAAACCTTAGCCATCGATACACCTCCTACAAAATTCCTTTCTTAACTTTACCGTTGCTTTTCTATTAAATTTAAACCTATCTGTCAAGAAAATTTACCCCAAAAGCTGTGTTACTTTTTCTTTAAGCTCTGTTAGATCAGGGGATTTTACAATATAAGCATCGGCAACATACGTATAAAAGTCGTTTTTGTAATGCGAATAAGCTGTAGACATAATAACAGGGGTCTTGGGAGATTTTTCCTTTATTTTTGCAAGCACATCCAAGCCACTCATGCCTGGCATTGCTATATCTAAAATTACCAGATCGGGTTTTTCTTGCTCAAACTTTTCTATAGCCTCATCGCCGCTTGCGCATGAGACAACCTCATACCCTTCGTCCTCAAACTCCTCCTCGTATAACAACCTTATGGCATCTTCATCGTCTACAACCATAATTTTCTTCTTATCTGCCATTTTCTCCCCCTCCCAAATTTAAAGGCAACCTTATAACACATTCCAATCCACCATCCACATTTCTAAAGAACAACTCGCCATTATGATTATCCACTATACCCTTCACGATTGAAAGCCCCAAGCCCGTACCGTAAGATTTAGTGGTGAAAAACGGTTTTAACATACTTCTCAATGTTTCCTCATCCACCCCTCCACTATTATCTTTAATCCTAATAACCACGTTATTATTTTCAAGTCTAACTGAAACGTCTATTTTGACTTTATGCCTACCTTTGCCTGCTTCTATTGAATTCTTAAAAAGATTTAAAAATACCTGTTCAAGTTGAGTCTTATCGGCAAGCACCTGAGATACATTTTCATCAATTGACACAGAGAAAGATACATCTTTCGCAAAAGCAGAGACCATTTCAATGGAATTATCTATAATATCTTCTATATCCACAGGCTGAAATTCACGGGGTTTTACTATTTTTGAGAACTTATTTATATCCAAGGTAAAATCATAGAGCTTTTTTAACTCCTTATCAATTATCTGATAGTACTTCACAGCCTTCTCATCTTCACCAAGTTTATCTTTAAGCTTACCAAACAGACCTATTATACCCACAAGCGAATTTTTCATCTCATGAGCAATTGTTAAAGCAGTCTTACCTATCTGGCAAACTATATCAGTCCTATTTAGTTCCTCTTTTTGGGTCTCTATAATATTTGTAAGGTTATTGAGGCTTTTAATTAAAAGAAGTCTACCCAGAGCACAGCTAAATGCACCTACATAACACCTAACATGCTCTATTTCACATATATCTATAAGCATAAATCCAACTATTTCGCCCAAAGATACAAACGGCACGCTGAGTATTTCCCTCTTAAAGCCAAATTCCCTTAACACATTTTTAAGTTGAGTACCTGCAATGTTGTTAAAATTTATAATTTTAACTTTCTTATCAACAAATAGACCCACTAAAGCCCTTACAGTATCGTTGCACTTAACCCCCAAAATCCTGAATTTTTTATTAAATTCACTTTCAAATAGTTTGTCTACATCAAAATTCTCATAATCGTCCTTTATTATCTTCAAAGCTTCACTTTTTTTTACTGCAAGCTTAGGATCGAAGCAGTTCTTCCTCTTACTGAATTTAAAAAACAGAATTTTATCTATATTGCAAATTTCAAAGAAAAATGGCAGAGCTCTTAAATACAACTCTTTTAAACTACCTGCTCTTTCTAATATATTCAAAAACCGTTTCAGTTCATGACTCTTTTGCATATATCTGGCTTCCTACACCTTCCTGTGTAAATATTTCCTCAAGCAAAGAATGAATTTTTGTCCCATTTATAATATGAACTTTGTTGACACCTTTGTTTATAGCTTCTTTAGCCGATAATAGTTTGGGTATCATACCTCCTGTTATCGTTCCATCATTTATCATCTGGCTTATTTGGGACATCTCTATCGATGATATAAGCTCACCCTCTTTATTTAACACACCATCTGTATCCGTTAAGTATATAAGTTTTTCGGCTTTCAAGCTTATAGCAATAGCACTCGCAACACTATCTGCGTTGATATTATAACGCTTTCCATCATCGTCTACGCCAATAGGGGATACAACAGGTATATAGCCGCTTTCTGATAAATGCATCAATATTGTGGGATTAACACTCTCAACATCCCCTACAAGCCCCAGGTCTATGTCCTTTAGCAGTTTCTTTTTTGCTTTTATTATTTGAGCGTCAACACCACTTATGCCAACAGCCCGACCTCCATTCTTGTTTATCTGCAGCACTATCTCTTTGTTTACTTTACCAGCCAAAACCATAACTACGACTTCCATCGTGTTTTCGTCGGTTATGCGCAAACCCTCATAAAACTTGCTTTCTATGTTAAGTCTTTTTAGGACATCCCCGATCTCAGGCCCTCCACCGTGTACCACTATAGGATTTATGCCTACATATTTAAGCAGGGATACATCTTTGGAGAAACTTTCCCTTAACTTTGGTTCAATCATGGCGCTGCCACCGTATTTTATAACAACCGTTTTTGAGTAAAACTTTTTTATATAAGGTAGAACTTCAACAAGACAATCGCCTTTATCAAACATCTCTCACCCTCTTTGCTTTAGTTGGAGTTTAGCATATTGATTTAAAAAATCAAGATAACCGTTTGACTTTTTGGCATGTTTTATGCTATAGATTAGCTAATTTAAGGGAGTTTTTTATTTATGAACAGAAAAAATCTATTTTCGAACAGCATAGTTAAAGAAAATGCCTTTTATATGATACTAATGGGGATGGTAGTTGGATTAATATTTATCCCTCTATCTATTTATATACTTAATCTACCCGAGAATAAAATATTATCTGTTTCGTTCCTTGTAGCCACAATACTATCGGGTATATTGGTCGGTCTTGTATCTTTTTTTATAGTAAAACTTACCATATTAAAAAAACTTGAGGAATTTAAAAACAATATAGAGATAATTACAAAAAACATATTCAACTATCAAGTTGGCAAGGTTCAATCAATATCAGAGTGTACAAATTGTTACATAAAAATATCCTCCCAAGACATAGTGGGCGATTTGGCAATCAAATACAACGCGCTGGTTAGAATTATAAGGGGGCAGTTCTGGCAACATGAGTTAGTAGAAAAATTCTCATCTCTATTAAATAAAATCACAACAACAGCAGAATTAAACCAAAAAACATCCGTGTTTTTTTCAGAAGAACTTGAGCTTTTAGGTTGTGAAATATATAGACTTTCGAATGATGGGTCTTTAGTTTTAGAATGCTCACGCAACATTCATACAACAATAACACAAAACAAACAAAACTCGATGCTGGACATCATAGATGGGTCTAAAATAATAAGCATAAAAAAGGATGAAGCAGAAGTTGTAGAATTCGGAACTGGCAACATAAAAACCGCTCAAGTTACTTATTTTCCATTGAAATACGCAAAACACACATGGTTATTTGTTTTTTACAGCAACTATTATCTATCCAAAGAGAGAAAGATATTAATAGAGAGAATATTAAACGAATACAAGTTTGCATATGAAAGTGCAGAGATGTATGAAAAAACGCAGCAAATGGCAGCATATGATGAACTCACAGGGCTATATAATAGGCGCTTCGGTATGATAAGATTAAAAGAAGAATACAAAAGGTCATTAAGAACTGAACAATGCCTATGCTTAATAATGTTTGATGTAGACCACTTCAAAAAAATAAACGACACCTACGGACACCAGGCAGGCGATTACATACTTTCATCGGTAAGTAAAATATTAAAATCAAACTTCAGAACAGAGGATGTAGTTTTAAGGTATGGGGGAGAGGAGTTTCTTTGTGCCATGAGTAATTCAGATAAAGAAAATGCAGTTAAAAAGGCCGAAGAGATAAGAAAAATAATTCAAGAAACTCAATTTAAATGGAGAGATGTACCAATAAAGATAACTATATCTGCCGGCGTGAGTAGAATTGACATAAAAAACGGTGAGCAAAAAAGTATAGAACAGCTAATAAAGGAGGCCGATGAAGCCCTTTATATAGCAAAAAGAAGTGGTAGGAATAAAATTGTAACCTTTAACCCTCATTGTAAAACATGATCCATTCGGATATTTTCTACCTATTTTTAATTATAGCCTTAGGCTATCTATTAGGCAATATAAAGATAAAGGGTTTTTCCTTAGATATCTCTGCTATACTCATTATAGCTTTAATGGCTGGCCATTTCGGCATCACCATACCCCAAGGATTTAAGTTTTTTGGCTTGGCTCTATTTATTTATGCTGTAGGTCTACAGGCTGGACCAGGTTTTTTCGAAACGATAAAAGAAAATGGCCTAAAGTTCAATATAATAGCATTGTTTCTGCTTGTAATCATATTCGGTTTAACCTTTGGTGTGGCTATATATTTAAATATTCCAAAGGATGTAGCAGAAGGCATCTTTACGGGAGCCATCTCCAGTGCACCGGCTTTAGCTGCAGCTTTAGAGATTAAAAACCTGCCAAATATATCGATTGCTTTTGGTGTAGTCTATCCATTTGCAATTATTGCAACAATAATGTTCGTAAGATTCCTACCGTCAATTGTCAAAGCAAATATAAATCAAGAAAAAAGGGATTTTGAGGAAAGGCAGCACTGCTTACACCCAGACATTATCACGAAAAACTTCAAAATCACAAATGAGAGTTTTAAAAACAAAACCATTCACAAATCACAGATAGAAAAACTAACAACAACAATAATTGAAAGGGTTGAATCCAAATACCCCACAGACCCGTCCGATGAGGATGCAATTCTCCATTACGGGGATATAGTGCGAGCCTCAGGCACAGAAGACCAATTAGATAACCTAAAAATTATTTTAGGGGAAGAAGTTGAGGATACATACACCTTTCATGATGATATGAAGGTTTTTAGACTACTTGTAACAAACAGGGACATAGTGGGCAAAAAAATTGGCGAAATCAAAGAATTAAAGTCTCTACATGCAGTAATAACAAAGGTAAGACGCTCAGGCATAGATATACCTCCATATAAAAGTCTAACCCTGCTGCTCGGAGATAAACTCTACGTTGTTGCCCCAAGAAAACATGAAAAAAAGTTAATCGGGTTAATAGGTAATGATCTATTAAGATATCCCGCTGCCGATTTTTTACCCATATCATTTGGTATAGTCATAGGAATATTTGTAGGAAGCATACCATTTAGCATACCATATCTTGGCACTGTAAAATTTAGTTTTGTGGGTGGAATCCTAATAACGGCTTTGATTTTAGGAAGACTTGGAAGAACAGGAAAAATTGTCTGGCAGCTATCTCCACATTCCAATTCACTCATGAAGGTTCTGGGCCAGTTAATTTTTCTTGCAACTATAGGAACAAACTCGGGGAAATATCTTTTTGAGTCGATAAAAAACCATGGCTGGATTAGTGTAATTATAGGACTTTCCGCCATTCTTCTGCCACTTTTTTTGTCTACATTTATCATGAGAAAACTTATGAAGATGAATTTATTCGATATCATGGGAGTACTATCCGGTGCTATGACTTCAACCCCATCACTAACCATGGCAAACAATATAACAGCATCGGATTACCCTTCTATTGGTTATGCAGCCGTCTACCCATTTGCTATGGTATTATCCATTATACTTGCACAAATTGGCGCAAAACTTATTTAAGCCTTAAAGAAACAATCAAAGCGGCAAATGAAAAACTCAAGGTCACGATAAATAGCACCTCAAAAGAAAAACCATCAGCTATATATCCACCCAAAGCGGGTAAAAAATAGGAGAGGGCGTTAAATGTACCCCTTATACTGACATAGGTAGGTCTTTGTTGGGATGGAGCAATTTTTAGTAAATAATTGGTATAACCTATAAATGTGCCGTGCATATATGCACCCATAACAAAAAACACCGCCAAAAACAGCACAGGATTTTTAAAGATTAAACTAAAAAGGGGTACAAGCAGTGCCAACATGTTGGTCGTAATAATAATAAATCTTGCACCCTTTTTGTCTGCAAAATACCCCCAAAACAGATTGGAGGCAATACTGCCAACCATCTGTATAGATACAAAATAACCTATCTTAGATGTAGGCATACCGAGCTTACTGCTTGTGTAAATGGCTACAAAGGGCAAACACATAAAAATAGAATGACTCAAAAATTCAGAAAAGACCAACCCTCTAAATCGAGGGTTATTTTTTAAAAGAGACAGGGCATCCCCAAGAAAAGCCACAAACGATCTATTTTGTTTTTGCTCCTCAAATCCTTCATCCATCAAGCCCAAACTCAAAGATGTAAATCCAAATCCAAGAGCAGCTAAAACAAACAAAAGCTGGTAACCTTTAGGGAAACCGTAATTATTCAAAATCAACTTTACAGCATAACCACTGCCGACAGCTAAAATACCTCCTATAAATTGGCGCATTGCCCAAAATCGACCCAAAAGTTGAGAAGGTATATTGTGAGAGATTATATCGTAAAACGGTATGGTAGCTATGCCACCTGCAAAGGAAAACAAGCTTATAAATACAATAAAAACAACCAGCTCGATTATCGGATGGGATGGAAGCAGTACAAATGATGATGCTGCTATCATAACCCAGCTTAAAAACCTGACCCATAATGAAAAAACAAGGTAGGGTTTCTTTTTCTTTCCCTGAAGCCAGAAAGCACTCAGAAGTTGAAAGAATATTGAACCACCCCTTGCTATTGCAGCAACAAAACCAATCAACGAGTTTGAATTTACAAGATATTTCAAGAATGTAGGTAAAACGGTGGTGTAATCAACAAATCCGTTTGATGCAAAGTAAAATACGCCGTGGGCTACACCCAAGAGATAGTTCTTTTTTTTCTTATCCATCATCTTTTGCTAAGGGATGTGTGGAATCATATGTCTGAGCAAGCTCTTTCAAATTTAAGTGGGTATAAATCTGGGTTGCCTTAATGGATGAATGACCCAAAAGCCTCTGAAGTAACCTTATATCCATGCCACTATTCAAAAGATGGGTAGCTTTTGAATGCCTTAAGGTGTGTGGCGAAACATCTTTAAAAATACTACTTAAGGCATATTTTTTTATAAGTCTTCTTAAATATCTATCAGACAATCTTTTGCCATACCTGTTTAAAAATAGCGGACCTTCTTTCCTATCTTTCAAATAATCTTTAAGAAAAAGTGCCGCCCTTTGACTTATTGGCACATATACAACTTTACCACCTTTCCTTCTTATACGTATCCTTAGATTTTCAAAATCTATATCATTTATATCTAAGCCTAAAGCCTCACTTGCCCTTAATGAACTGGAATAGATTAATTCAAATAATGCTCTATCCCTTTTATCCTTTATACCTTCAAGTAAAGCAACAACATCGTCGACCTCTAAAAATTTAGGGAGCATCTTTTTCTGTTTCGGCTTATCTATTACCCTTAAAGGGTTTATCCTTACCTTACCCTTGAGTTTTAAAAATTCAAAGAAGATGCTTAATGAGGCAAGTTTTCTTGTTATTGTAGAGGAAGATAGACCCCTGTCAAACAGTTTAACCAAAAATACCTCAACATCATCCCTGTCAAAGCCTTTTGTGTTTTTTAGAAACTCCTGTGTGTCGGTTAGATATGCCTTTATAGTGTTTTTTGAACTATACTTTGAGTTCAGATATTCCTCAAATTCATTTATCACAGTAGACATCTATAATCCTTTTAATGGTGTTTGTTGTTGAGCGACCATTTAGAAATTCGATAAACTCAACCCTTCCTCCATGCTTTTCTACAATATCTGCACCTGCAACACCCTTCTCTTTCCAATCTGCACCCTTTATCAAAACATCTGGAATAATAAGCTCTATAAGCTTGGCTGGCGTATCCTCATAAAAAACAACTACATAGTCAACACTACTAAGAGCAGCAAGCACCAATGCCCTATCGTCTTGACTATTTATGGGTCGACCATCCCCTTTTAGCTTTCTAACCGAACTATCCGAATTCAGGCCCACAATAAGCACATCAACCATATCTTTAGCTTTATTCAGGTAGCTGACATGTCCGGCATGCAGTATATCAAAACAACCGTTTGTAAAACCTATAATCTTTTTGCCTTTTTTCAATTTCTCGATTACAGCTCTAAGCTCATCCCAATTTAATACCTTATTAGAACAACTCATCTTCCACCATCTGACAAATAGTATGCATAACAAATTCATGAATCTCCTGAATCCTCGGTGTGGAGTTTGATTTCACAACTATCGCATAATCGCATAGAGGCAATATCTTCCCCCCATCTTTACCCAAAAAACCAATAGTTTTCATTCCTTTATCCTTTGCCACACTAAGGGCATTAAAAACATTTTCTGAGTTTCCTGAAGTGCTAATGCCTATCAAAATATCACCCTCATTACCAATTGCCTCAACCTGTTTGGCAAATACATCGTTAAAATCGTAATCGTTTGCTATACTAGTAAGAACAGAAGAGTCTACAGTTAAGGCAATAGCTGGCAAAGGCTTTCTTTCTTTTAAAAACCTATTAACAAATTCAGCCGCCATATGCTGAGCATCAGCAGCAGAGCCCCCATTTCCGCAAATCAAAACCTTACCTCCGTTTTTGATAGACAATGCTATATTTTCCGATATACTCCTTATAAGCTCAAAATCCAAACTATCTAAAAGCTCTTTTAGTTGGCTTATTGCTTGCAAAAAAGCTTCTTTTTTCATAACATACCCTCCGTGTTTGGTAGAATAGTAAAAAAAGGCAAAAATTCAACATTAGTCTTTATAGACGGACAAATCATCAACCTCCCTTTTGAAACAAAACATTCAGAGGGAGACATAATAGACAACAAAGACAACCTCATCCTAAGGTGCAAAAATAAAAAACCTCTAAAAAATTTAGAGGAGAACTTCGCTTATTATACACAAAAATTTTCAATCCTAAAAACCATAAGGGAATTTTTTCTAAATAGAGGCTTTACTGAGGTGCTTACACCAAAACTAAAAGAGTCAATAATACACGAAACAAACATAAACTACATAAAAACATCGGCTGGCTTTCTTACAAGTTCGCCAGAGGTTGAGATAAAAAAACTCTTAAGCCTTGGGTTTGATAAACTCTTTGAGCTATCCTTTGCATACAGGAATGATCACAAAGACAAACTGCACAAAAAGGAGTTTTTGATCCTTGAATGGTATGAGCTCTTTTCAAAACCAACACAGGTAATTGAAAGGCTTATTGAACTTATAAAACATTTAAACGGATCAGATTTGCTTAAATACAAAGACTTGCCAATAAACCTGACGCAGATAGAATACATTAAATACAGTGAGGCATTCAAACAGTTTGCGGGTATCGACATAGAGCATGACAGATTAAGCTCACTCAAAAAACGGTTTAATATCGAAGGAGAACTGGATAGATGGGAGATAGCAGATGCAATATTCTCTTTAAAAATAGAAAAACAACTCGGGGTTAAACACCCCACGGTGATATACAATTTCCCAAAAGAAAGGGCTGCACTTTCTAAAGTAGAAGGCGGTTATGCCAAAAGATTTGAGTTATACATAGCGGGCATTGAGCTTGCGAATTGCTATGACGAAGAAAACAACTCAAACGAGATAAGAAAAAGATTCAAAAAAAACGATATCTCCTTCATAGAAGCCTTAGAGTTCGGCATACCCCCATCATCAGGCATCGCAGTAGGCATAGACAGACTTATAATGATTTTGTTGAACAGGGATCGCATATGGTAAAATTTTTAATAAAAATCGCCATAAGCATAGGGCTCATACTTCTGTTGCTTTACAAAATAGACACAAACGCATTCATAAAGACATTGACCAAAATAGGCCTGGTGCAATTTTTGGGTCTTGCCCTGCTGTACTTAACCTCACAAATAATTAGCAGTATAAGATGGCACATGATAATAAAGAGTTTAGGAGGAGATATCCCTGTTGGCAGTCTATTTAAACTCTACCTTATGGGTATGTTTGCAAATCTGTTTCTACCGAGCATAATTGGAGGTGATGGGGTTAAGGCATACATACTCTCTAAACAGATAGGCTGGCAAAAATCCGTAAGCTCAATATTCTTAGAAAGATATAATGGGCTTTTGGCCTTACTTACTCTATCAGTTATAAGCTTAATTGTATTCTTTAAGCTTTTTAGTATCAAAATAGCCATTTTAATCATAACCGCAAATATATTTGCTATAGTAAGTATCCTTTCTTTAAGGTTTTTTAAACATCCAAAACTAAAAAAATTCTATCAAGATATTGTTATGTTTCACAAAAGCAATAAGTTAATGATAGTGAGTATTCTATCAATATTGGTTCAAATAACTGTGATAGCCGTTTATATTTTAGTGGGCAGGTTGTTCGGGTTTAAGGTTAGTATCGCCTACTATTTTGCCTTTATACCTATCATAACGCTCATAAGCTTTCTGCCTATATCCTTTAATGGAATAGGAGTGCGAGAGTTCTCTTTTGTTTATTTTTTCAAAATTGCACACCTAAGCTCCACACAATCGGTAAGCTTGAGTATTGCAGTATTTTTTGTGGTTGTATTCTGCAGTCTTTTAGGGGGTATTTTTTATTTAGATGGACGAACACTTAAAGAAATTAGAGGCGTTCGCAAAGGAACATAAACTTTTATCAGAAAAACTAAAGATAGGTGTAGCAGTATCTGGAGGACCAGATTCTGTATTCATGCTGATGCTTCTTAATACGCTTGCTCAAAAATACACATTAGAATTAGCTGTTCTGCATTTTAATCATAAACTCAGAGAAGAGGCTGAAGATGAGGAAATCTTTGTCGGGAAATTGGCAAGCTCCTTAGGTCTAAAGTTCTTAAAAGCTGAATATGATGTTGGAGCCTTTTCAAGGCAAAACAAACTCTCTATAGAAGATGGTGCAAGAAGAAAAAGATATGAATTTTTCTATGAATCTAAAACAAAACTAAATCTTGATGTTATAGCAACAGGCCACACCAAAGACGATGTTGCAGAAACACTACTAATGAACCTAATCAGAGGAAGTTCTACAGACGGTTTATCATCCTTAAAGCCTAAGAGGGGATTTTTTATTCGACCCATACTCTGCTTTGAGAAGCAGGAAATATTAAACTTTCTAAACAAAAACAACATACAGTACAAGATAGACAACTCAAATGCAGACACATATTTTAAAAGAAACAAAATTAGGGCTGAGCTTTTACCTCTACTAAAAAATATCAACCCCAACATAGTTGATACGCTTTTCAGAAGCTCACTAATACTTGCAGAGGACAGTTCTTATTTGAAGAAAAAGGCCGAGGTAGAATTTATAAAATCAACAAAAATAACAGCCGACAAGGTTATAATAGACATAAACAACATAAACACCTCAAAGGCTATACTAAAGAGGGTTCTAAATATGGCCATAAAGAGACTCCTAAACTCAGAATACAACCTAAGCTTCCGCAACACAGAAAGGCTAACTAAAGTATTCACAGAAGACAAAAATCTAAGTCTAAGAAAACTCATAAAGGCTTACAGAAAAAACGATAAGTTAATTATTGAGAAGTTATGAACATAAAAGAGGCGCTGCAAAAAACCATACAACAGCTAAAACAGGCCAATATAGCAACCTATCATATAGACGCCCTTCTTATACTAAAAGATACTATAAAAAAAGATGATGTATACGTACTAACGAATCCGCAAAAAGAGCTAAACGATAGACAAATAGAAGAAATAGAAAGACTAACAAATAAGCGAAAGCTCAGATACCCTATGGCATATATTACACATTCAAAGGAGTTTTATGGTCTTGAATTCTATGTGGATGATAGGGTTTTAATTCCAAGGCCAGAGACAGAGTTAATTGTCGATGTCACCCTAAAGATAGCATCAGATATAAAAAACCCTAAAATAGTTGACATAGGCACAGGAAGCGGATGCATCGCCATTACACTTTCAAAACTTCTCGACACCCACATAACAGCCTCAGATATATCCAAAGAGGCGCTAAATGTTGCAAAACTCAATGCAAAGAGGCTGGATGCCGATATTAGCCTTATAAACGCCAATGGCCTGGATTTTTTAAAAAACGGTATAGACATAATAACAACAAACCCACCATATGTATTGGAAAATGAGTACGAATTGCTTTCTGAAGATGTTAAGTTTGAACCCAAAATAGCACTTATACCGCCCTCGGGTAATGGATTTATCGAGGATCTAATAGAAAAAGCAAAACAACTAACAAAATGGCTTATTATGGAGATTGGGCCATCCCAACTCAAAATTATAAAAAACAGCCGCTATATCTATAAAATAATCAGGGATTTTTCAAACAAGGAGAGAGTTGCAGTATTTAAGTTTTAGACTCATAAGGCAGGTTTATCCTCTTTATACTTAAGGCCCTGCCGCTTTCTTCATCAACCTCAACAACACAACCGTTCAATCTCAGATTGGTTTTGCACACTTTTAATCTCTTTTTTATACCCGTCAAAAACCTATCAACAGCCTCCTTGTAACCAAAGCCCAAAACCCCATCATGGCATCCGGTCATGCCAACATCGGTTATGTACGCTGTGCCCTTGGGCAGAACCCTCTCATCCGCCGTCTGAACATGCGTATGTGTGCCAAGTATTGCAGAAAATTTACCATCTAGATGCCACCCCAACGCTTCCTTCTCGCTTGTGGCCTCGGCATGAAAATCAACAATCTTTATTTTAATATTTGCATATCTTTCAGCTACCTCATCTAAAATAAGAAACGGATTATCACACGGTTCCATAAAGACCCTGCCAATAGCGTTAACAACCATTATGCTTACACCGTTAATATTCTTTATAATAAAACCCCTCCCTGGTGCAAATACAGATAAATTTATAGGACGCAAAAGCTTATCCATGTTGTCTATTTCCTTTAAAACTTCATCCTTATCCCAGCTATGGTTACCACCACTCATAACATCAACATAAGGACTTAACTCATCATAAATCTTTTTTGTAATACCAAAGCCATCAGCAGAATTCTCAACATTCACTATAACAAAATCGGCCCCCACAGAGGATTTTACCTCCTCTATGAGGGCCTTAAATGTTCTTCTTCCAGGCTTTCCTACTATGTCACCTATAAAAAGAATCCTAATTGGCATATTCTATAGACCTTTTTTCCCTTATAACAACTATCTTTACCTGTCCAGTGTATGTAATTTTCTCGGCTATATTCTTCGCTATATCCCTTGCAATCATAAAGCTCTTATCATCATCTATCATCGTAGGCTCAACAATAACCCTCAACTCCCTACCGGCTTGTATTGCGTATGCCTCTTTTACACCATCTTTGGATTTTGCAATCTCCTCCAGCTCCTCAAGCCTCTGAATATAGCTTTCCAACCTTTCCCTTCTTGCTCCAGGTCTTGCCGCAGACAATGTATCTGCTATAGATACAAGAACACTCTCAGGACAGTTGGGCTCAATCTCTCCATGGTGAGACATGATAGCGTTTATCACATACTCATTCTCACCGTATTTTTTGGCCAAATCCGCTCCTACTTTAGTATGTGACCCCTCAACCTCCTGATCTACGGCCTTTCCTATGTCATGCAGCAAACCAGCCCTCTTTGCGAGCTTAACGTTCAAACCCAACTCAGATGCCATAAGTCCAGCTAAATAGGCAACCTCAACAGAATGAGCCAAAACATTTTGGGTATAACTTGTTCTATATTTTAAAAGACCCAAGTACTTCATGAGTTCAGGATGTAAATCTCCAATATCCAAGTCAAATACAACTTTCTTAGCCTCTTCTGCTGCCTCCTGGAACAGTTCTTCTCTGACCTTTTCTACCGTCTCTTCTATTCTTGCAGGGTGTATCCTTCCATCATTTACAAGCCTCTCAAGGGCAATTTTAGCTATTTCCCTTCTTAACGGATTAAAGCTTGATATAACAACAACCTCGGGTGTGTCATCAATTATCAAATCTGTACCTGTTTCCTTTTCGAAAGAGCGTATATTTCTACCCTCTCTTCCTATAATTCTGCCTTTCATCTCATCGTTAGGAAGTGTGACTGTAGCAACAGTCCTTTCGGCCACGTAACTACTTGCAATTTTCTCCATTGATGTTATGAGTATATCTTGAGACAGTCTTTTGGCCTCATTTCTTAAATCTTCTTCGATCTTCTTTATCTTGGCGGCGGCTTCTCTTTTTGCTTCATCCTCTATGGAGGATATAAGCTGTTGTTTGGCCTCATCTGAAGTCATACCACTAATCTCTTCAAGTTTTTTCTTCTGCTCATTAATCATATCATCGATTTTCTGCATCTTATCTTCAAGCTCTTTCTCTATGGCAGATATGTCTTCCTGTTTTTTATTTACAAACTCTATCTTTTCATCCAGATATGCCTGTCTCTTTTCAAGGTTTGTTTCCTTTGCCTGAAGCCTCTTTTCCCACTTTTGAAGCTCCTTTCTGGTTTGCTTTTCTTCTTCTTCAAGCTCCTTTTTAGCCTTAATCATAAATTCCTGAGCTTCAATTTGAGCAGCCTTAAGAATATTCTCTTTCTCTTTTTCTGCATCCTTTATAATATCCTCAGCCCTCTGTTTCGCATACTCCTTTTTCCTGACAACAAATTGATGGTATCCAAAGATACCGCCCAAAACACCTACGATAACAGATAAACCTATTATCAAAATAATTTCCATAGCTCCCATTTCTCATCTCCTCAATTTACACTGTATTTTTCTTCTTTCAGTAATAACTACATCCACTGTAATATCATGACTTTCCTCTTCAATCCTATCCACTATGCAGCAGTCAAAACAAACGCCCACCTTCAAAGCAGGTATACCTTTTAAAAATTTGTCGTAAAAGCCACCGCCATATCCAATTCTATAACCCCTCTCATCAAATCCAATACCAGGAACAATTATAGCGTCTATGGAACGCTTAAGGGCTACACGCTTGTTAAAAAATGGCTCTTTAATATTACCAAAGCCCCTTTTAAGCGCCCCTTTAAAAAAACGCATGTAACCTTTATTGAGTCTATCTACCTTTGGAAAATATAGCTTGGATTTATCAAACAATAGATTGGGGTTAGCTTCAGAGCCGAAAGGACAATAAGAAGCAACAACAGAACCCTTCTTTAGAAACCTAAAAACTTTTCTGCTAATTATTGCACTTTTGCGTAATCTATAAGATTTATTTAAAGCCCCTCTTCTTTTGAGGAGCTGATTCCTTAACTCGTTTTTATCCAAAGTTGCCCTCTTATGGTTTATATATTAACAAAAACCCCAGGGACACCGTGTGTTGTCTTCTTCCTAGAACCTAACAACGATAGGTGGGAGCCTCGCAGATGAAGGCTCACTTCCTCTTTCGAGGCATGCTTGCCTTCATCCAGAGCCAGCCCCCCAGTGTTAGGTGTTGGCTCTAAGGAAAAAAGCACATCACGAATGCCCCAGGGTCTTATTATTTTTTAAGGCCCTGGAATGTAAAGATGTCCATACGGTCTTGTTGACTTAGGAACAACCTTTACAAACTCCTTATCCATAACTTTATTATAGTCAATTTTAAACAAATTGCAAAACTCTTTAACTTCTTCTTCGATCTTCTTTAACTCCTCTTTATCCGGGCTTACAATCACGGCCTCTTTCCATAGCAGTTTTTCATCCACTTTGCCTCTTATAAAAATCTTACCTCCATGCATTCCCGTGGCCAAATACATGCCAGTCAAGGGTTTTTCCTCATCCTGAGTCAAACCAAGAAGAATTAGGGTACCACCTGCCATGTACTCACCCATAAATGCACCAGCGCAGCCACCTATGACAACAGTAGGATTCATTTCCTTATAGGCCTTCATATGAATACATGCCCTATAACCCACGTCCTTCTCTATAAAGACCTTGCCGCCCCTCATACTGTACGCTACAACATCACCTGCATGCCCATAAACAACAATCTTACCACCATTCATAGTGTTGCCAACACCATCTTGAGCATCGTCGTTAACAACTATCGTAGGACCATTCATAAAAGCACCAAGGTCATTACCTGGCACACCATTTATTGTTATTTTGACATTCTTATCATTTAGACCGCAGCCTATATAATACTGTCCACATACATTATGCAAAACAATATCCCTTTCATGTTGCCTAATAGCTTCTCTAATTTTTTCATTTAATTCTCTATAATAAACGCCTTTTGCATCTATCTCATACATAGGTTCTCTCCTTAATACCGTAAACCTTTTCGTAAGCTTCATCGGTTAGCATAGCTATAATGGGTTCACCGGCCTTTGGCATGTATATATCATCCAAATCCTTTGCTATATAACGAATGGCAGATTCTTCACTGGCCATATAAACGTTGGCACCCTTCTTTGCAACAACCAGTGGCCTTAGTTTGATTCTATCGTTTAAGCCAAACATTCCGCCCCTGAATCCAACTATGATAGAAAACGGCCCGTTGAGCATAGCACCGCCATAAACCATCCTCAAAGCCCTATATAGCTGCCTCTCTCTTTCTTCCATCGTCTCTATTTCTTCCCATAGGGGAGGTGCGAATATTTTTCCCACAACATTAAAAGGTAATCCATGCTTTCTCACCATTAGATCCAACAAATAAACAACAACCTCAGTATCGGTTTTCTGTGTACACTTATAACCGTACATTTCAAGATAGCGCTTATTAGCTCCATAAGATGAAATCTCACCATTATGAACTACACTCCACCCTAAGAGAGAAAACGGATGGGCTCCACCCCACCATCCAGGTGTATTGGTTGGAAATCTATTGTGAGCCGTCCAACAAAAGGCTTTATACTCATCCACCCTAAAGAAATTCGCTATCTCATCAGGGTACCCGACGCCCTTAAATACTCCCATATTTTTACCAGATGATATAACAAAAGCCCCGTCTATCCTTTCGTTAATGTACATAACAAGTTTAAATATAAACTCCTCTGCCTCCTCGAGCCTAAACTCTTCACTCTCAGCTTTTGTGGATTGCTCCCTAGGTTGAACAAAATAGACAAAAAACATTGGCCTTTTCTTCTTTATAGGCCTTGTTGGCATACCTCCGTGCTGTTCAATATGCACCTTCCTCTCTAAATATTCTTCAGTCTGCTTCCTTGCAAACTCATCATCATACATTATATGCAACGCATAAAACTCTTTAAAATCAGGATATATTCCGTATGCCGCAAAACCAGCTCCAAGGCCATTACCTCTATCCTTCATTAGCGTTATAGAATCCACTATATCTACGCCGGAGACTCTCTCTCCGTCTGTATTTATAAAACCAGCTATGCCGCAACCCGATATATCTTTAACAAGCTCCATGTCAACCACCCGTTATTTTATTTTTCTGTCAAGCCTTAAAACCCTAAAGGCCTTATCGAAATACTTCCAACCAAAATCACTGTTCAAAAATGTATCCTTAATCCAGGAAACATCAAACCTATTCTGAATCATCCAATTGAACATACCAGCCTTTTCTATATTGCCAACAAGAATTGCACCCTTTAGCCTGTTATCTTTGTCTATTAGGAATTTTCTGTATTCACCCTCTTTTTTGATTTTCAACACTTCAAGCTCATCAGAATCAACAATACCCATGGAGATAAAACTAACCTTACCAATAGTTATGGAGTTTGTAGGAAAACCACCCTTGTATTTAACATCAAGCCCTACCATATTAAGCCCTGCAACTCTACCCTGCCTTGCGGCCAAAGGTAATATAGGTATAGGCCTTTTTTGTCCTACAACTAAATCGTAAGCTTGGGCAACATCACCAGCAGCAAAAATATTTTCATCGCTTGTCTGCATAAAATCATTAACTACTACACCCCTATCCACATCCAGACCAGCTTCTCTTGCCAGTGATGTATTAGGAGCAACACCTACAGCAACAACAACCCCATCCGATTCAATCTGTTTGCCGCTTTTTAACCTAACACCTTTAACCCTCTTGTCGCCAAAGATTTCTTCAACTGAATCGTTAAGGATTAATCTAACACCCAAAGCCTTAAGTTCCCTATGGATATAATCTGCTCCGGTATCATCTAAAACAGGGTACAACACCCGCCTCATAAGCTCAACAAGTGTGACTGATAGACCCTTTTTAGCCAATTTCTCAGCTGTTTTAGAACCAATTAAGCCACCGCCTATAACAACGCACTTTTTTATATTTTTAAGGTCTTTTTTTAGACTATCGGCAGCCTTTATATTAGTCAATGTGTGGACACCTTCAAGCTCTAAACCTTCCATTGGCGGCTTTATAGGACTACCGCCACAAGCTATCAAAAGCTTATCATACTCAACCTTTTGGGCATTATCCAGCTCCACCTGCTTGTTTTTGGGCAGTATCCTAACAACCTTTTTACCTAAAACGGTATTTACCTTATTCTTCTCATAAAAATCCGCCCTTCTGTAGTAAAAGCGCTCCTCAGATCTACTCACATCTCCTACAACAAGGTTGGGTAGAAGCGGATGAGAATAGGGCCTGTAATTTTCATCCGAAATAACTGTTATAGTGGAAATCTTATCTTTTTCCCTCACAGCCTCAATAGCATTAACAGCTGCAACCGAATTACCTATTATAACAACCCTCATATTTTTCCCCTTTACAACTCCTCAAAAGTTAAAGCCTCATTTGGGCAAGCCTCTACACAGGCTGGTATTTCTCTTTCTGGACATAAATCGCATTTTGTTGACAATCCCCAAGCCTCTCTGCGTGTATCTGTCTTTATGACACCGTAAGGACAAGCCATAACACACATCCAACAACCGACACACGTATCTGGGTTTACCACCACATACCCTCTCTCATCCCTATGCATAGAACCGTTTTGACAAGCCTCCATGCAAGGAGCATCATCACAGTGCCTGCACATTACAGAGAGCGAAACGGGATAATTAAATTCAACCGTACATCTTGCAATAGGTCTTTCTTCTCTTTTAAACGCCTTTATAATGTCTTTGGATTGTGAATGTTCAACTATACATGCAACTTCACATAGATGACAATAAACACAGTTATCTTCTTTTATCCTTACCACCTTCATTTAAGTTCTCCTTACTCTCCTGCTGGCAGCACGCCAAGTATTTCAAGCTCCTTCTCCGTCAGCCCCACGCCGCGCAGATTAAGTCTATTTCCTCTTAATGATTCTATGGAATTTATACCCATAGCACCCATTGTTTCCTTTATCTCTAAAGCCCAAACCTCAAGGAGGTTTATAAGCCTTTTACTTGCTATTTCTGGATTTACTCTCTTACCCAGATGAGGATCTTGGGTTGATATACCCCAGGCACACCTTCCTGTGTGGCATTGTTGACACATTGTACATCCTATAGCTATTAAGGCAGCTGTTCCTATATAAACAGCATCTGCTCCAAGAGCTATAGCTTTAACCACATCCATTGAGTTTCTAACGCCACCGCCAATAACAATAGAAACATCCTGCCTGATACCCTCTTGTCTCAACCTCTCATCAACAACAGCCAACGCAAGTTCTATAGGTAAACCAACATTATCCCTAATGACTTGAGGTGCTGCACCTGTTCCGCCTTTAAATCCATCCAAAACTATAATATCAGCACCAGCCCTCGCTATACCGCTTGCAATAGCAGCAACATTATGAACAGCTGCAATCTTAACGGCAACGGGTTTTTTATATTCAGTAGCCTCTTTTAAAGCATAAATTAGCTGTCTTAAATCCTCAATTGAGTAAACATCGTGGTGGGGTGCTGGGGAGATAGCATCGGATCCCTTGGGCATCATTCTTGTCTCGGATATAGTTTCAGACACCTTTTCGCCCGGTAAATGCCCTCCAATACCTGGCTTCGCACCTTGACCTATCTTAATCTCTATGGCACTTCCAACATCTAAGTAATCTTTATGCACTCCAAACCTACCCGATGCAACCTGAACAATAATATTTCCTTTAAACTTATAGTGATCTTTGTTTAATCCACCCTCTCCTGAATTATAGTAAGTTCCCACCTCTTTAGCCGCTCTTCCTAAAGCTTCAATTACGTTATAACTCAAAGCACCATAACTCATAGCGGCAAACATGATGGGGACTTCAAGCTCAAGTTGGGGTGTAATCTTTGTTTTTAAGCCACTATCTGTAAGTTCCAATGCACGTGGCTTTCTACCCAAAAATGTTTTTAACTCCATTGGCTCCCTTAGAGGATCTATGGATGGATTTGTAACCTGGGAAGCATTCAAAAGTAGATGGTCCCAATATATGGGATACGGCCTATCATTCCCCATAGATACAACGGGTGTTCCGCCGAACATGGCCCTCTTTTTTAGACTATCTATATGGCCGTTCCAGTTGTGATTATAGCGATATGAAGGTTCCGCGCGTCTAACAACAATAGCCTCTGTAGGACATATAGCTACACATCTATTGCAGCCAACACAATTGGCATTCCAATTCCAGACCTTATCTTCCTCCTCGTCATAGAAGGTTGCATCGAATGAGCATTGTTCAACACAAGCCTTGCATCTTATACATCTATAATCATCCCTTTCTACAACGAAGGAAGGTGGCACATAGTCTTTTAGATTCTTCATCCATTTCACTTGTTTGCCTCCTAAAAAAGTTTGGATGTAAATAATATAAAATTATGCATTTTTTGTCAATTTTGTTAAATTATGTTAACAAAACCCGGATTAAGTAAGAGATATAATTACAGCTTCTTCCTTACATGAAGGGAAATAAGGGCAATTTACGCAGTCCTCCCAAACCTTCTTTGAAGGTAACTCTTTTTTATCTATTTCAACAAAACCAAGCTTTAGAAAAAATTCTTTTTTAAACGTTAATGCAAAGACATTTTTAACGCCTAAACTCCTTGCCTCCTCTAATGAGATCTCAACAAGCTTGCTTCCCAAATGTCTATTTTGATAATTTTCTCTAACTACAATTGTTCTAACCTCGGCAAGAAAAGGATAGTAAAGCCTTAAGCTACTCGCAGCAACTATTGAATTATCCTCTTTAATGCAGACAAACTCTCTTATACGTTCTGCTATGTTTTCTTTACTTCTTTTTAAGATATCACCCTTTTTAGCAAAATAATCAATAAGGTTGTATAACTCATCAACGTCTAATAATGTGGGTTTAACTACCTCCATCTAGCCTCACATCTACAGCATTTTTATGGGCATAAAGCCCCTCAATTTCTGCAAAGTCTGATGCGCACTTGGCCACCCTTTCAAAACCGCTTCTACTAAAATGGACTATACTGCTCTTTTTCATAAATGTATCACATGAAAGGGGTGAGAAAAATCTAGCCGTTGAAGCCGTAGGAAGCGTATGATTTGGACCAGCAACATAATCTCCTATGGGCTCTGTAGAATACTCCCCCATAAAAATAGCACCAGCATTATTCAACATATTCATAAATTCATAAGTTCTTTCTATATGAAGTTCTAAATGCTCAGGTGATGCCTCATCAACAAGCTCTGCTGCAATCTTCAAATCATTAGTGTAAACAAAGACAGCGTTATCCTTTGATTTTTGAGTTATATTAGCCCTTGGATTACTATTAGCCAATTCAATAAATCGCTTTTCAACCTTTTCTGTCAACTCTTTATCAAGCCCAACAAAGAAACATCCAGCAAGTTCATCGTGTTCTGCTTGACTCAAAAGATCCCTTGCAACATATTCAGGATTTGCACTGCTATCTGCAACAACCATAACCTCAGAAGGTCCTGCTACAGAGTCTATACTTACATCGCCAAAAACAAGCTTTTTTGCAACAGCCACATAAATATTTCCTGGCCCTGCTATAACGTCTACTTTACTTACAGTTTGGGTTGAATATGCAAGCGCAGCTATAGCTTGAGCACCGCCAACCTTGTAAACTCTCTTTATTCCAAACATTTTTGCAACAAAAAGCACATATGGATTGGCTTTTCCACCTATGGACGGTGTTACTACCTGTATGTCTTCAACACCAGCAACTACAGCAGGAATTATTGTCATAAGTGCAGTTGACGGGTAAGCAGCCTTCCCGCCAGGTACATAAAGGCCAGCCTTTTTGATAGGTGTTATCCTAACACCCAAAATAGCACCGTCCTCTTCTATAAAACTTGATTTAGGCTTAAAAACTTCATGAAACTTATAAATCCTATCAGCAGCGCACTCTATGATCTCTCTATGATGAGATGGTATAGACTTTACTGCTTCATTAAATTCTGATTCTTCGACTGAAATTCCTTCTTTTTCAGGGTCAAATTTATCAAACCGTCTTGTATACTCAAATAAAGCATCGTCACCGCGATTCTTAACGTCTGTTATAATCTGTTTTACAGTTTCCTCATAGCCATCAAAACTCAAGACCCTTTTATCTACAAAGCTCCTAAAAATATCTATCTCATCAATATTTGTGATTTCTATCAAATCAGCCTCCTTAGAATTTCATAAGCTATCTTATCTTTGCTGGCCTTCTCTAAGCGTTCAATTCTTCCATTGGAATATATGATAGCTACCTCATTTTTATCACTGCCAAAGGCTATATCTTTCCTTGAAACGTCATTTGCTACAATAAACTCAAGACCCTTCTTTTCTATTTTCTTTTTAGCGTTTTCTATCAAATTATCTGTCTCAGCCGCAAATCCAACAATCCTTAAAGGTATATCCGCCTTTTCCGCGAACCTTTTTATCTCAATAGTCAAATCAGGGTTCTGTTTAAGTTTAAGGGTAAAACCATTTTCATTCTTTTTCTTTATCTTTTTATCCTTAGTCTCTGATGGCCTAAAATCAGCAATAGCCGCAGCCATAATGAGTATAACCTCGTTCTTTGATTTAGAAAGCTCATGCTTCAGGGCTTTTAGCATATCCTCTGCAGTTTCTATATCTATCCTTTTAACGCCATAAGGTGTTTTTAGACATGTATTGCCCGTGATAAGTCTAACATCTGCACCCATAAAATGAGCTATTTTGGCTATAGCGAACCCCATTTTGCCGCTTGAACGGTTTGTTATATACCTAACCGGATCAATAGGCTCAGAAGTAGGCCCTGCCGTCACTATGACCGTTTTGTCTTCAAAGTGTTTAAAATAAAGCGTAGACTCTATGACATCTACTATATCCTCACACAAAGCTATGTGACCTACACCTCTTGTATTACAAGCTAAGTCACCCTCTATTGGCTCAACAATCAAAAAACCATTCTCTTTCAAAATATTTAGATTTCTCTGGGTAATTGGATTTAAATACATGGACGAATTCATAGCAGGGGCTATTACTTTGGATGCACTGGTAGCAAGACCTATTAAGCTTACAGGGTCATCTGCTATGCCATTCGCCAGCTTTGCTATAACGTTGGCTGTTGCAGGCACAACGGCAAAAATATCTGCCCATTTTGCAAGTGCCACGTGAGTTATGTTCGTGCCTTCGAAATCAAGTTCCTCCATTACATCAATATATACATCTTTATTCGTTAAAGCCTTAAACACCACAGGAGAAATAAGCTTTGATGCCTCCTTCGTCAAAGCAACCCTTACATTAAAACCACGTTTTTTCAGAATACTTAAGACTTCTAAGGCTTTATATATAGCTATACTCGCAGAAACACCTAAAACAACATTAGCTTTTGTCATTTTTACTCAAATACTCCTCAACTTTTTTTAGGTCATCCTTTGTGTCCACGCCAATTAGAAATTTATCTACATATCCGATTTTTATCTTTATTCCATACTGAAGTGCCCTTAACTGCTCAAGTCCCTCTGCTTTCTCAAGCTCTGTAGCTTCTTCTGAGGCAAGCCTTAGCAGTGTTTTTTTAGAATACGCATATATTCCTATATGTTTTAAGTATCTATTAAAATAATTTCTATTAAACGGAATCCTCGAGCGGGAAAAATACATAGCATAGTCCATCTTATCCACTACAACCTTAACAACGTTTTCATCATCTATTTCATCCTCAGAACAACTACAAACCAGTGTAGCCATTTCCTCTTTTGTTAAAATAACTGTTTCTATAAGTTTATCTATAGTATCAGAATCTATCAGAGGCTCATCTGCCTGCATGTTCACAATATAATCAAAATCCTTATCCCTACAAAACTCGGCAATCCTGTCGGTGCCACTTTTAAAATCACCCTTTACAAAATATACATTACCCCCAAATGCTCTTACAGTCTCAAAAACCCTATCATCATCGGTTAAAACGGCCAGAAAATTGGCATACTTCGAGCTTTTGACCCCCTCATATACCCATTGAACCATGGGTTTTTGTAGAATAGTTTTAATTACCTTGCCTTCAAATCTACTCGAGCCGTACCTTGCCGGTATTAAGACAGCTATATTCATATATTGCCTTCCAACTCGCCTAAACTAACAGTAGCTGTACCCATCTTTCCTACAACAATACCGGCTGCTGCATTAGAGAGCTTAACTGCATCCTTTATATCGAAACCGCTTGATATAGCCGCTGTAAGCACAGCTATTACAGTGTCACCGGCACCCGTTACATCGTAAACATCTCTAGCCTGAGAAGCTTGATACATAATAAGACCATTTTTATCAAAAAGGCTCATGCCTTTCTCGCCTTGGGTGATAAGCAGATACCTGCATTGCGTTCTTTTAATAATCTTTTTAGCTGCAAGCTCAATTCCATTTACAAAAGCCTCTATCTCAACACCACTAATATCACGCGCTTCTTTTAAATTAGGGGTGATTATATCTACACCCCTGTAGGCCTCTGCATTGTTGATTTTAGGATCAACAGCAACAAAAACATTAAGATCAAGGAGAGCTTTTATTAAATATTCACTGACAACACCCTTACCGTAATCAGATACTATAACAGCATTTACACCAGCTTCCTTGACTTTAGATGCTATTTGAAGTGCATATTTTTTATCAACTTGAAGGATTTTCTCCCTATCAAATCTAACTATTTGTTGAGATTGAGCAATAACGCGAGTCTTTAAGGTTGTAGGTCTATCAGACAAGACCATAACGCCATCTGTGTTTAGCCCACTCTTTTTAATCATGCTAACTAGCCGCCTACCACAGCTATCATTACCCACAACACCAAATAGGTGCACGTCGCAGCCTAAACTCTTCAAATTCAAAGCCACATTGGAGGCACCGCCCAAAAAATAGGTCTCTTTTTCCACCCTGACAACCGGCACAGGTGCCTCTGGTGATATTCTCTCAACCTTACCTATAACATACTTATCACAAATCAGATCTCCTACAACGGCCACTTTGGCATTTTTTAGGTTTTCTATTTTCATTTATTCAATCCCCTTCATCTTGCGCGCAAATTCCACCTGCTTTGATATGCAGAACTTTATTATTTTATCCTCTTGTTCCTTGGTTAAGTCTGTAAATCTAAGCCCGTAATGATTAACACCTTTTTCTCCTGTTATGGCCTTTCTTACAACCTCTGCTTCAACTTCTTCAAGCTTATAATTACCAAGTTCAAACTCAAGCAAAAGCTTATCCCTTAACTCCAACTCAACATCGGCTGATAACTTCACACCCCCAGCGCTTATGTCTAATATTGTGCCTGAAGCCTGGATTATCTTACCCTTTTTAAATAAGTAAAACTTCGCCTCTATAAGCGTAGGAACCCTGAAGTTTTCTCTCATCTCTACCTTTACAAGCATTTGAGGCTTCTCAAGCTTATATATAACCCTATTACCTTCTTTTATAATATCTATCAAACGTGAAGTAAAACCAATTCTATAACCCCTATTATCAACAAAGCTTATCTCAAGCTTATCTCCAACCCTCACAACAGCCTTAATGCCGTTTTCATCCGTTGGCATAGCTATGTAAATGCCACTTTGGTCTATATCGTATATATAGCTTGAGTATGTACCCTCAAAATTACCATCTTCTACGTACACCATTATTTTCTGGCTTATAGGTATAACTTTGTCAATATCGCTAACTTTTATAGGCTCTCTTCTCAAGCCAGCACCTCGTACAATTTACTCTTTATCAGCTCAAGTAGCTTTGGCGAGTAAATCTTTTTAAAACCCTCACTCACGACATAAAAAGTATCAACTGCCATATTACCCTTCGTATCCAAAATAAACATACCAACCTGTAATTTGAACTCAGCAAAAACCTTTGTTATATAATAAACAAGCCCCACCCTATCTGGAGCATATATCCTTATAACAGTATATAAATCGCTCACACTGTTATCAACTTTAACATCTACTTGTTGTAGAGACATTTCAAGCTTGGCTCTTTCTAATCTACTCAGGAATTTATTTCTTTTTGAGTCCATGCATCTATCCAAATCAAACTCATTATTTAGGACTTCATGAAGCATTTTTTGAATAGAATCGGCATCGACACTACCATCTTTTAAGTTTACGTTAAACACATCAACTATCATACTATTGTTTAGGTTGTAAGATTTTGCTGTTATTATGTTTATATCTTGACAGGCCAGAACACCGCTAATTTTATTAAATATGCCAAAGATGTTTTTGTAATAAACTACTATCTTTACCGTAGATGTCTTATCGTCCTTGTAGGCAAAAACACTCTTACTCGTGTCTTTTATATCTTTTATGTATTTTACCATAGTAGAATCGTCTATGTCGTTGAATATGTTATCAGGGAAGGTGTCTATAAGTTCATGATAGCACTTACCAAGCATGGCCTTTATCTTTTCCCTTGAGGCCTTTGCGTTTATTTTCAAGAATTCATCATAATCCCTATTTTCAAACGTATATGTGGCTTTAAGGTAGAGCGTCTCAATAAGGCTTTCCTTCCACCCTGTCCAGACATTATCATTCACGGCCTTCATATCTGCATAAGTTAAAAGAACAAGCAAATTGAGCTTGTCTTTTTTATCAACTATTTTTAAAAAATCCTCTATAGTCTTTGGGTCATCCACATCAAGGGTTGATATTATTCTACTGATAAGAAGATGATGTCTAACAAGAAACACTAACTTCTCTTTTAAGTATGGACCAAGATGAAGCCTATCAGCTATGGTAGATACCAACTTTGCTCCTACAATCTCATGTTTACTCTTTTCTATCTTTCCTATATCGTGCAGAAGGGCTGCCAACCTAAGAACAAACCTATCATGAGGGGATAGGTTCTTCCAGATGTATGATAGACGCATCACAAAAGTTCTTGGCACATCATAGGAAAAGAGCTCCTCTAAATTAGCGAGCGACTGAATAGAGTGTTCGTCCACTGTATACTTATGATAAAGACTATTCTCACTCAAGCAACAAACGTTACCAAACTCTGGTATATATCTATCAAGAAAGGCCACCTCATGCATTTGCCTTACGGCTTGAGATATATCTTTATTTAAAGAAAACAACTGTCTAAAAAGGAAGGCCAATAAATAGTCGCTTTTATGTTTAGAAAGGTTTGAGAAGGTCTCTTTGGCTTTTGCTAAACTCTTTGCTGTTAAGGTTAATCCATAAAGTGCAGAGTAATAGAAAGCCTCAAGCACGCAAGAGACATCATCAAAGCGTTCGGCATCCAGTTTTTCATTTATCTTTATCCTATCATCCAAAAAGACAAACGTTGGAGATGACTTTTTCAAAAAACCCTCAAGGGTATGATCAACCACCCTGCTTAAATTCTTAGCGTTGTAGTAATACCTTCTCATAAGCCTATCTTCAGCAGAAAACCGCGTACTATCATTAAAGCCCATATTCAAGGCTATTTTCCTTCTTAAATCTAAAAATAACACATCATTCTTTTTATTTGCATTAAAATGAAGTGCGTTCCTCATCTGCCACAAAAAGTACAAAGCATCCCTCAGTTTGGAATAATCCTCACTGCTTAAAAGACCTATCCTTTGCATCTCTATAGCGTTTTTAACACCAAACAACGCCTTAGAGATCCAAAGCAGAACATGATAATCCCTTAAAGAGCCAACACCCTCTTTTACATTTGGCTCAAGCACAAAAACCGTATTACCATACTTTGAGTGCAATTGTTTTAGATACTCAATTTTTGCCTGAATAAAATCTTCTACGTTGTATGGAAGTATTTTTTCTTTTAGGGTTTTTTCAAAATTATGATAAAGGTTTACATTTCCCCAGATAAACCTACTATCGACAAAAGAGGTTTTTATAGTGTCGTCCTTTTGGGCGTATTCTATACACTCATCAATTCCCCTAACAGCGACGCTACACTCATAACCCAATCCATAGAGGAAATCATAGATCCCTCTAACAACATCGTCCAATCCTATCTTATCTGGGATCAACATTAAATCTATATCGGAATGCGGGTTCAGTTGTCTCCTGCCGTAGCCGCCAACAGCTACAACACTTACCTTTTCTTTAGGAAGTCTTATTCTTAGAAAAAGCTCAATAAGTGTGTTATCAACCCATCGCGTGTGGGTTTTTACTACATACCTAACCTTTCTTCTTATGCTATTTAATTCTTTAAGCTCATCAAACAGAGCCTTTTTTTCTTTAAGAGCCCTTTCTTTGAAATCTTCAAGCCCATCCATCTAAGTTTAAATGGCGTCTTTGCCTCTTTCTGATGTCCTTATCCTTATAGCATCCTCAATAGGTATAATAAATATTTTGCCATCGCCTATTTTACCTGTTTTGGCTGTCTCTATTATCTTCTCAACCACGCCATCTACCATACTCTCCTCAACAACAACCTCTATTTTAACCTTAGGTAAAAAATCAACTACATACTCTGCGCCTCTATATATTTCTGTATGACCTTTTTGCCTACCGTATCCTTTAACCTCACTAACCGTCAAACCCTTTATCCCAAGCTCCATTAAGCCTTCTTTAACCGCATCCAATTTGAACGGTTTAATAATCGCCTCAATCTTTTTCATTTAATCAACCCCCTCATAGAGTTTTATAATCAACTCAACCTCACCCTTACTCATGTTAAGTTGCTTTGCTATCTCGTCTATATTTTTGCCTTCGTGTTTTAATCTTATAATTTTAAACTTTACATCTTCTTCATAGGTTTTATTCTTTATTGTGCTTAAAAGCTCAGTTAAAAGTGTGTTCTTTTTCCTTATATCATCCAAAATTCTATTGAGCCTATCTTGATGATCTGTTATACGCAAATTTGCTATATTTAACAGCTCTTTTTGTTTTTCTACCAAATTCTTAAGGCTTTCTATGAGTTTTAGAAGACCATCTCTTTCCTTTCTCTCATAGTATCTACTCAAAAGAATATAACCCACCAGACCTACATCAAATATAACCTGCAAAATCCAGAATTCACTGTTCATTCAACCTACTCTTTGCCAATTTTCTCTCAACGTATATCATGTAATGTATAATAATCTCCCTATCTGCTGCTGTAATCTTCTCAAAATCAATACCTACGCAACACCCTTTATCTTCTCTTTCAATTCTAACAACCCTGCCAATCACCTTAATGGCATAGTGGGACGCTATAGGTAAAAATAGCTTTATAAAAACAAAATCGCCATCCCTGATATCATTATCACACATAAACGATAAACCATAGGAAGACAAATCACATGTATAACTTTTAATAAACCCGTCAAATTCACTGGAAAGCCCGTCTCTTAAAAGGTCGATTATATAGTTAAGCTTTGCATCCATTTCTTTCATCATTAAGACAAAAGCCTTATTTAAATCCCCAAAACTTGAATCAAGATTATTGAGGGATGCAAAAAAACTAAAGGAATCTTCAGGTTCAATATGGCCGTCTATCTCCTCTTTTACCCTATCAAGCTCATTCTCACCTATTATCTTATAGTATACTATCGCTCTATTTTTAATCCTTCTATCTCGTCTCTTGTTATCCACAACAATATCTCCCAGCAATAAAAGCTACCAACAACACTAAACTAATATAGCTATTGATATTAAAAAAAGCAATGTTTATCTTTTTAGGGTCGTTGGGATTAACAAGTATATGCTCAACCACCAAAAGAACAGCCACTAAAGTTGCACCAACATAGGCTACCCATGAAAGGGAAAAACCCCTAATGCTAATAGCTAAAAAAACAAAAGCGGTTATATGAAACAGCCTGGCTATCCAGAGAGCTCTACTAATTCCAAACTTAACCGGTATAGAGTGAAGATTATGCTTCTTATCAAATTCAACATCCTGCAGAGAATATAGTATATCAAACCCAGCTATCCAGAAAGAAACAAAAGCGGCCAAATACCATATAGGGGTAGATAAGCTATAAGCAGCTGCGACATAGCCCCCAAGTGGAGCTATGGCATCCGTTGCACCAAGATAAAGATGACAAAGCCAACTAAAACGCTTGGTGTAGGAGTATGTAACAACAAAAAACAAGGCTATGGGGGAAAGCTTAAAAGCTAAATCATTGATAAAGTAAGCAGAAACTTCAAAAATTATAATGGATACAGCGGTAAAGATATAAGCCTGTGATAGTTTTATCTTGCCCGAGGGAATCTCCCTGTTTTTTGTTCTTTCATTTAACGCATCGTATTTTCTATCTATAATACGGTTTAGAGCCATCGCTGCACTCCTTGCCGATGCCATAGCGAGGCTTACCAGAAGAAAAACTCTCAAAGAGAAACCACTGCTAAATCCCATAACCATACCTATATAAGCAAACGGAAGAGCAAATATGGTATGCTCAAATTTTATCATTGACAGAAATTTTTTAAGCGAAGACATCCTTATCTTTAAAATACTCCTTGTAGTAGATATATCCAGATACAACGGTCATAACAACAGCAACAAAGAGCATATATACGCCAATTTCTTTGTAACCTAAAATAAGCAAAGCCAAAGCTATAAATTGACTTGTTGTTTTGAGTTTTCCCCAAACATTGGCCGAAATAACAACACTCTCACTCGCAGCAACTACCCTAAGACCGGTAACAGCAAACTCCCTAAATACAATCACTATCACCATCCAATATGGTATATCCATAATCTTTATAAGTGAGATAAGTACACCAATAACCAGAACCTTGTCAGCTAAAGGGTCCAATATTTTGCCAATCTTGGTTATAGATTTACTCTTTCTGGCTATGTGACCATCTAATACATCACTTAAAACGCCTATAACAAAAAAAACAAATGCCCAAATCTTGTAGTTATTCTCAAGAAGCCAAACAACTATAACAAGATCAAACACCCTAAACACAGAAAGCAGATTAGGAACGTGCTTTACCATAGACCCACTCGCAGATTTGTAAATACCCCATTTTTATTAATAATTCTTTTGGTTTTAGTAATATTAAAACCAGGCTTATGTGCACGAATCTTCAAAAGAGGCCTACCTTCATAAACTCTAAGAAACTTATTAACATAATAGCGGGTTTCTTGGTAGGGTGGTATACCCTTGTACTTATCAACTGCCGTTTCACCCGCATTGTATGCTGCCGCTACAAGTTTAGCATCGTGATACTTCTCAATCAAATGCCTCAAAAACAAAATGCCACCTTTTATATTCTCCTCAACATCATAAGGGTCTGAGACTCCATAATATTGGGCGGTTTTATCCATAAGCTGCATAACGCCTTTTGCATTCTTTGATGATGTAGCTACCGGGTTGTAGTTTGATTCTATTTTTGCTATAGCTTTAACCAGCTTTACATCAACACCATAGAACTTCGACAATTTTTCTATCAATGCCATGACTTTTTTCTTCGAGTGAGCATTTCTAAAAGCAGCCCTAAAAAAAACATCTCTACTGATATTTGTAAATACAACTCTTCCGTCTTTTTGTTTTATAGCTACAAGTTTCGCATAAGCGTCGATATAAAAAAGCAATATAACAATCAAAATTATCAGTCTTACTTGAGTTTTTTTAATAATTCCTTTGCCTCCTTATCATCGGACTTAAGCTTCAAAACACGCCTTAAAGACTCCAAGGCATCTTTCTTCTTTCCCTCTTTAATATACACATTTGCCAAGTGTTTTAGACTAACAACAACCGATTCATTGTCTTTTTCAAACAAGACTATAGCTTTCTTCAAATAAATCTCAGCCTTTTTATATTCTTTAAGCTTAAAATACCCCCAACCTAAACTATCTAAATAATAAGGGTTATCCTTATCTATCTTCAGAGCCTTCTTTACAAACAAAAGCCCCTTTTTGGGGTCTATATCTTCATCTATATACATATAACCCAAGTAGTTCAATGCCCTTGCATTGTCAGGATCAAACACCAAAGATTGTTTAAGAGCCGATACGGCATGAAACTTATCTTTCAAACAGTCGTAATAGACATCACCTTTATAGAAATAGATAATCGATAGGTCTTTTTTGGATTTAAATCTCTTTGCTGCTAAATTTATAATATCTATAGCGCTCCTGCACTTTTTCATCCTGACAAAACCGGATGCAGCATAAAGGTAGAAATCCACTTTTTTTAGTTTTGCCAGTCTGTCAAAAAGCTCTTTCTTTTTGTTTTCTTTAATTAAACAATCTATCTTGGCATATAAAACATCCTCGTAAAATTCAACCTTATCGTTTATGTTATTGAGATAGGACATGGTTTTATTGCAACTGTCGTCTTTAAAGGCTAAAGCGCAGAAAAACTTTAATCTATCCGACTGATTTACAAGTTTGCTGTAATTTACACAGTAGTTTTTAACCTCTTTAAGTTTTTTCAGTCTTAGACCTATAAAAAGGAGCTTTTCAAGATAATCCACCCTACCTGCCCTTTTAAATGCACCTTTAAAAGAGGCAAAAGCATCCTTATAGTCCCTCAAAAGAACATAATCATTACCCATAAAATAAAGAACAAAGTGATATTTTGGTAGTTTTTTATAAACCTCTATAGCCTTTTTGTAATACTTATCCCTCTCATATAAATTTGCAAGCAATAACGCTGTTTTTGGGTTCTTAGGGGCAAGTTCGTAAGCCTTTTTCGCATTATCCAAAGCGCAACCGTATTTATCAAGCTTAATACAAACTTGAGAAAGATAGTAATAACCTATCACATCATTCGGTTTTAATTTTACATATCTTTTTAACTCATTGTAGGCATTTTCGTATTCGCCGCTTTTTATATACATAAATGCCATGCCTTTTATAGTTTTTGGCTGACCTTCAAAGCGCTTCTGTATAAGGCCCATTAAGCTTTCTGCCTTCTTTTTGAGTTTGAGAATAGTATACACATCAAAAAGTTTATAGTAGAATTCCTTGTCATCCTTATATAGTTTTATCGCCTCTTCAAGAACTCTTGATGCCCTGCGGTATTCCCCTTCATAGATTAAAACATCGGATAACTCGTTTAAAAACCTTTTGGTTTTTACCTCAGAGAAAATAGCCCAAAGTTGGTCAGACGCCGTTTTGAAATCACCTTTAAAAAACGCCAAGTACCCAGCTGTATAATGATAGACCACAGACTCTTTTAGATAGGCAAAACTATTTATGGAAAAACTCAAAAAAATCAAAACTATTATAAGGCTCTTAATGGGTCTTGGCATACTCCCTTACAACCTCTACAAATTCATCTAAAAGTTTATCTTCCCTGACCTTTTTTAACAACTTGCCCTTTTTGATAATCAAGCCAAAATGCCTACCTCCGGCTATAGCCAAATCGGCCTCCTTAGCCTCACCTAAAGCGTTAACAACACATCCCATTACGGCAACCTTGATGGGCTTGTCTATATCAGAAAGCCTTTTTTTTAGTTCATCTACAAGTGAAAGCAAATCTATTTCAATTCTACCACAGGTGGGACATGATACAAAATCTATTGAGCGTTTTTTTCTCAAATGTAATGCATTTAACAGCTCATAACAGACATCTATCTCATTCTCTGGTGGCTCACTTAAGGATATCCTTATTGTATCACCAATACCCTGCCTTAAAAGAACAGACAAAGCCGAAACCGATTTTACTATACCTTCTCTTGAGCTTCCGGCTTCTGTGACACCTATATGCAAAGGATAATCTATTAGTTCTGAGATCTTCTCATTGCAAATAATTGTAGATAGGGGATCGGAAGATTTTATCGAAACCTTCATATTGGTAAAATTAGAATCCTCTATTCTTCTCACCCATCGATAAGCGCTTTCAACCAACGCATCGTCTGTAGGCCCATTGTATTTGTTAAGTAAATCCTTCTCCAACGAGCCGCTATTTACCCCAATCCTTATGGGAATGCCACGCTCACCAGCAGCCTTTAAGATCTCCTTAACCTTATCAAAAGAACCTATATTGCCTGGATTTATCCTTAAACCATCCACACCGCTTTGAATAGATAAAAGAGCAAGTTTGTAATTAAAATGTATATCGGCAATTACCGGAATTGGGCTTTTTTGTTTTATCTTTCTTAGAGCCAGAGCTGCATCCTCATCTACAACCGCACACCTGACAATTTCGCATCCCCTTTTATGCAACCTTTCAATTTGTTTAAGCGTAGCATCTACATCATGTGTATCGGTATTCGTCATGGATTGAACTACAACAGGTGCACCGCCACCTATTTTAACCCCGCCTACATCTATCTGCTTGGTCTTTTTTCTCTTTATCAGACTCATTTTTTCTGCTCTATTTGATGTTTAACAAATTTTACAACACCATATCTTCTAAAATCGTTGACAAAGGCAAATAACATCAAAGCCAAAAGAAGAGCTATTCCAATTTTCTGGAAATTTTCCTGAGCCTTCTCACTTACCGGCTTTCCCCTTACGGCTTCTATAGTATAGAACAAAAGATGGCCGCCGTCTAAAACCGGAATGGGTAGTAAGTTCAAAATACCCAGATTTATGCTTATTACAGCTATAAACCATAAAAATGCCCCAAGACCTGCAGATGCAGCTTTTCCTGCAAAATCTATTATCATTATAGGTCCACCTATCTCAGAGGTAGGTATAACTCTCTCTATTAATTTAACAAGACCAACAATTATAAGCTTAGTCATATATATGGTCTCCTGAATTCCCTTTTGCACACTCTCAATTGGGCCATATCTCAATTTAACCGTATCACCTGATGGTGCAATACCTAACCTGCCCTGTAAAACCTCCTTACCAAAGACATCCTTAACCCTCACAGATTTTGGTGTAGCTTTTAGAGCTATTAACTTATCGCCCCTCTTAATCTTTAAGGTTATCATCTTGTTGGGGTGTAATTTTATAAGCTTAGCCATCTCTTTCCACGTTCTTACACTCTTGCCGTCTATAGCAACAACAATATCACCTTCATGAATGCCCGCAGCCTGAGCGGGTGAGTTTTTCATAACCTTCCCAACTGTCGGTGCAAGTGTTGTTATCCCTATATTGTAAGCAAGCGCTATAAAAACTACGGCCGATACTATATTAAAAAATGGCCCAGCAAATACTATTAAAACTCTCTTCCATAATGGTTGAGCTACAAACGAGTCTGGCTGATACGCATCATCATCTTTAAAGCTTTCCCCTTTTAACTTTACATAACCTCCAAGCAAAATCAAAGAAAAGGCATACTCAGTCTTTTTGGGTTTAAATCTAAATAGAATAGGTCCAAACCCTACAGAAAACCTCTCAACACCTACCCCTAAAAGCCTCGCAACAATAAAATGTCCAAACTCGTGTATTATAACCATCAAAACAAGGCCAACAATGCCCCATAGCCAACTCATTTCTTTCCTCCAAAATCTCTTCTAATTAGCCCAAGCACCTCTTGCTTTAACCTTTCTGAGTCTCTATCAATTTCAAATATATCCTCGGGCAGCTTATCTTCAAATTTATACAACGAAACCTCCAAAATCTCAAATATATCCTTAAAATCTATATTGCCATTTAAAAACTCATCCACCGCAACCTCATCGGCAGCATTAAGCACCATTCCAAGGTTTTTGTCTTCTTTTTTTAAAGCCTCAAAAGCAAACTCAAGAGTTCTAAACCTCTTAAAATCGGGCTTTTCAAAGGTTAAAGAACCCACCCCCCATAAGTTTATCTTAAACGGTAGATCTAATCTTTTGGGCTTTGTTAAAGCGTAGGCTATGGGTATTCTCATATCATGGTCTGCAATTTGAGCTATAATAGAGCCATCTACAAATTCAACAGCCGAATGAACTATGCTTTGCCTATGAATCACAACATCTATTTTATCTGCTGGAATATCAAACAGCCACCTGGCTTCTATTATTTCAAATCCCTTGTTCATCATAGTAGCTGAATCTATTGTTATCTTTTTGCCCATATTCCAGTTTGGGTGAGCCAATGCATCCTCAGGCTCAACACCTTCAAAATTATCCCTATCCCAAAACGGACCCCCACTTGCCGTGAGTATAATTTTAGAGACATCATCCTTATCCCTATGCTCCAAGCATTGATAAATAGCTGAATGCTCAGAATCTATCGGCACTATCTCAATTCCATTTTTATATGATAAACCCCTCAAAACCCTACCGGCAACAACCAAGCTCTCCTTATTTGCAAGGGCAAGTTTCTTTTTGTTCTTTAACGCAAAATAACTTGGAAGAAGGCCAGAAACACCGACAAGGGCATTAACTACAACATCAACTTCGTCTAAATCAATAAGTTCAACAAGCCCCTCCTTACCTTCAAAGAAGCAAACATCAGGATAAAGCGATTTCAAGTGAGTTAAATCGGTTCCACTTGCCACACACACATAAGATGGTCTAAACTCATCAATCTGTTTTTTCAAAAGCTCTACATTTTTGTTGCAACTTAGCCCTATGACATTGAAATTATTATCATATCTAATTATATCAAGCGTATTAACACCTATAGAACCGGTTGAGCCTAAAACAACAACGTTTTGCATTCAAGCACCAGATAGGAAAAAAATACCGCAAAGGAAAAACTATCAAGCCTATCCAAAATACCGCCATGCCCAGGTATAAGATGTGATGAATCCTTTTTTGAAAAGAATCGTTTTACAACAGATTCTGATAAGTCCCCAAATATTCCCACTACATTTGAGACAAAAGCTACAATAAAGGCATCTAAAATATTAACCTTTGCGAATAACCCAAACAATACACCTATAAAAACACCGCCCAACACGCCACAAACAGCACCTTCAATGGTTTTTTTAGGGCTTATAAGAGGCGAGAGTTTATGTCTACCAAAACCCCTACCGCAGAAATAGGCAAAACTATCGCCCGACCAAATGGAGACAAATAACAAAAGCAAAAGCCATCTGCCGTTATTAAAACCCATAAGCTTCACGCCAAAGGAGTATAAAATAACATAAAGTGCTCCGACAAAATAGTAATAGTCGTAAAATACCTCTTTTTTACTTAAAGATGAAAAACCCACAATCATGGAAACCACCAAGGCAAAAAATAAAACATCCACAAAATACATGCTGTAGAATAAAAAGACAAAGCTTAAAATAATGGATAGTGAAAGATAAAGTGATTTTTTAAAATCAAATGGCCTGCTATCAAGCCCCAACCATTCAGAGAAAGCCAAAGCCTCAATCAGTAAAAAGCTCAATCTAACATAGAGAAGGTCGGCTTTTAACACAAGATAGACAACTAAAGGTATAAGTATAACAGAAGAAACTATCCGCTTTATCACAGCCCGCCAAATTTTCTTTTACGCCTTTTGAATTCCTCAATGGCAACCTTTAGATCATCACTACTAAATTCCGGCCAATGTTTATCAAAAAAGACAAATTCCCCATAGGAAATCTGCCACAATAGAAAATTACTCACCCTTTTCTCTCCACCTGTCCTAATCAAAAGATCAACATCAGGCATATCATAGGTATAGAGATGTTGAGCAAACAGCTTCTCGTCTATTTCGTCTGGTTCTATTAGACCCTCTTTAACCTTTCTGGCTATCTCTTTAGAGGCTCTTACTATTTCATACCTGCCACCGTAGTTTAAAGCCAAACTAACCCTCAAACCCGTATTATTCTCTGTTATTTCTATCAATTGATTTATATTTTCCTTTATTTCATCCTCAAAGACATCTATATCGCCTATAACATTAAATTTTACATTTTTTCTTAAAAATAACTCTCTCTTCTTTATTAGCTGTTTTTTTAGCAAGAACATCAAAAATCTTATCTCGCTCTTCGGCCTTTTCCAGTTTTCTGTGGAAAAGGTATAAAGCGTCAGATACTTAACGCCTTCCTCTATAGCAGCTTCTACTATTTTATCTACAACATTCGAACCTATATAGTGACCGTAAGTTCTATTCTTACCCTGTTGTTTTGCCCATCTGCCATTGCCATCCATTATAATGGCAACATGGTACGGAAAATTCTCACTCATCAAAGGTTGAGTATCTCTTTTTCTTTGTTACTCATTAATTCATCAAGTTTCTTTGAGCTATCATCAAGAGCCTTCTTAACCTCTTTTTCGGCTCTTTTGGATTCATCTTCTGAAATTATCTTTTCTTTCTCCAAATCTTTGATAGTCTTTAAAGCTTTTTTCCTTGCGTTTCTTAGAGCAACTTTATAGTTTTCGCTCTCCTGTTTTAGTAGCTTCACTACTTTTTTTCTATCTTCTTCAGTCATTGGGGGTATGTTGATTTTTATAATTTTACCATCGTTTTGAGGCGTAAAACCCATATTTGCTTTAAGGATAGCCTTCTCTATCTCTTTTATAATAGAAACATCCCACGGCTGAATTACAACTGTCATTGCATCTGGTGTAGATATGGTTGCAAGCTGTTTAAGCTGCATCTGCTGCCCGTAGCTTTCAACTTTTATACCCTCAAAAACAGATACATGGGCCCTTCCCGTTTTTACGGTAGTTAGGTATTTTTTGTATGAGCTCAAAGTCTTTTTCATCTCATCTTTCATCTGAGTGATAACTTTATCTACACTCTCCTCCATGTATCACCTCCTACTTAACCAGTGTACCTAAGTTCTCGCCTAATACTATCCTCTTTAACGCCCCGTACTCTTTTATACTAAACACTATTATAGGCATATGGTTTTCCATACACATGGAAATAGCAGTTGAGTCCATTACCCGCAGGTTTCTATCAAGAACCTCTATATAGGTTATAGTCTTGATTCTCTTAGCGTCTGCATATACCATTGGGTCCTTATCATAAACACCATCAACCTTCGTCGCTTTCAATATTACATCAGCTCCCATTTCCATAGCCCTTAAAGATGCAGCTGTATCGGTTGTGAAGTATGGATTACCCGTGCCAGCTACAAATATTACAACCCTCCCCTTTTCAAGATGTCTCAAAGCCCTCCTTCTAATGTAGGGTTCTGCTATTTCACGCATCTCTATAGCACTTATAACACGTGTTTGAACATCCATCTTCTCAAGAGCATCTTGAAGCGCCAAACCGTTAATTACAGTAGCAAGCATGCCCATATAGTCTGCACTTGCCCTATCCATACCCATAGCTGCACCTTTAACGCCCCTGAAAATGTTACCTCCCCCAATGACAGTACACACATCAACACCAAGCTCTTTTACATCCTTTATCTGCCTGGCTATTTCCTTTATGGTATCCTCACAAATTCCATAAGAAAGGGAGCCCATCAGGGCCTCCCCGCTTAATTTTAGTAATATTCTCTTAAAAACCGGCTTATCCATTCCTTATTCACCTATTTTAAAGCGTGCAAATCTTCTAACAACTATATTTTCACCCATCTTGGCTATAGCGTTCTGAACAAGGTCTTTAATCTTCATGCTGTCATCTTTAATAAACGGCTGCTCAAGCAAACAAACCTGCTCATAATACTTTTCAATCTTACCCTCAACAATCTTATCGAGAATATTCTCTGGTTTGCCTTCCTGCCTTAGCTGCTCTTTCATTATTTCTTTTTCCTTATTTATGACATCTTCAGGAATTTCATCCCTGCTTACATACTCAGGAGCTGCAGCAGCTATATGCATAGCTATATCTTTGCATAGATTATTAAAGTCATCAGTGTTGGCAACAAAGTCTGTCTCGCAGTTAACCTCTACCAAAACACCTATCTTGCCACCGGCATGGATGTAGCTTGTAACCTTGCCTTCCTTGGCCTCTCTGCCAGCTTTTTTAGCCGCAGATGCAAGACCCATCTCTCTGAGTTTATCTATAGCTTTCTCTATATCTCCATCTGTCTCCTGAAGCGCTTTTTTGCAGGCCATCATACCTGCACCTGTTCTCTCCCTTAATTCCTTGACCATTGCAGCTGTTATATTAGCCATTACTCTTCTTCCTCCTCTTCTGCCTGTAGTTTCTCTTCTCTACCCTCTTCAAAAGCCTCTTCCTCTTGCTTTAATTCAAGCTCTTTTTCATATCTTGCCTGACCATTCTTTATAGCCTCAGCAAGTCTTGCAGACATGAGCTTTATAGACCTTATGGCATCGTCGTTGCCGGGTATCACGTAATCTATTGGGTCTGGATCGCAATTTGTATCAACCAATGCAACTATTGGTATACCCAATTTATTAGCCTCTTTGACAGCAAGTTCTTCTCTTTTTACATCGATTATAAGTAACGCATCAGGCAAATCATTCATCTGCCTAATACCGTTTAGATACTTTTGAAGCTTCTCTTTTCTCTTTCTTAAGATTTTTTGCTCTTTCTTTGTGTAAGCTTCAATCTCGCCAGATTCTTCCATCTCCTCAAGTCTTTGAAGCTTTTCAAGGCTCTTCTGAATTGTTGCAAAATTTGTTAGAAGACCTCCAAGCCACTTCTCGTTAACATATGGCATATTGCATGACTGTGCAGCCTCTTTAATCTCCTCTTTGCCCTGCTTTTTGGTGCAAACAAAGAGAACTGTTTTGCCTTGAGCAGCCACATCCTCCAAAAACTCATAGGCCTTGTCGAAATAAACAATGGTCTTCTGAAGATCAATGATGTGAATATCCTTCCTTGCAGCAAAGATAAAAGGCTTCATTTTTGGATTCCAGCGCTTGGTCTGATGACCAAAATGCACACCAGCCTCAAGCAGCTCCTTCATCGTAACATAAGACATACCTCAAACCTCCTAAAGGATTTTTACCACCATCCCCTCGCCCCTTTTAGGGAATCCTTTTTGCAGGGAATGTGCGTGGTCTTGAATTTATATACAAAAGCCCAAACTTTTACAAGCCCTATTTAACCCTAAACACCCTTGCTGTTGGAAATTTATTGTAAACCTCCTCAAACAAACCACTGTCGTAGTCACCCAATATATACATCTTGTTGAAGTTGCTTTCAAATACCCTATCATCACAAACCAAAACAAACCTAACTACAACCTTTTTATCTATCCTGTTCATGCATATTTCAACATTTACACCCCTGCTGTTAAAGGTTTTTTCATCAGCTATTCTTCCATTAATAACATACACCAGCCTCTTTATAGGCAGTTTTCCATCTATCACACCTGTCTTTGTATCTATATCACCCCTGTTGCATTTAAAAACACCGTTTTTATAACCGAAACAGGCAAAGAAGGAATATCCATCTGGATATGATTTCTCCTTCTTAAAATCCCAGCTGCCAAGATAGCTAATAGCATAATATTTACCTATCATATCCTGCGTAAACAAAACGTAGTTATTGTTATCCTTCAAAGGCTTATTAAATCCAAATGCCATCTTGACAGCATCCCCTGCCGATACATTATCCTTTGTTATGTTATCCATTATGGGTTTGACACCATAGTGGTTCATAAACGATATTATGTTATGCATAAGGGTTTGATTGTCGCTAATTAACGCCTTAGCAACAAGATATGTTCTTGCCCCACCATGTGCACCACCATCATGATATGTTGCAAAACCATCTATATCTTCAATAGCATAGCCGTAATCCCACCAGGAAAATATAACGGCCTTATCTAACTCATCTTTTAAATCCAAAAAACTATCAACAATGGGCGCTGCTATGGAAGGTCTTGGTACAAATTTATACGCACTAAAACTGCCAAGCCCAACAACCAAAACCACAACAACCAAAGAGGAAATAACATTCTTTAAAGTAGAATTAAATTTATCACTCTTTAATCTATTCAAAATAAAATCAAACAGAAAACCAAAGCCTATACCAACAAAAGGTGCCAAAAACATAACTGTCCTATTGGAACTCCTAAAGGCCAGCATTCCAAGCAAAAATACAGGCAAAACAGCTACACCGTAAAATCTCGCAAAAACAAGGGCAAAAAGGGATAAAATAAGCCCTAGGGTGTCTATGACGGGGGATGATAGAATATAACTCAACACTTTTGCTGCTGCTACATGCTCAGCCTCTGTAATTGTCTTTAGTATGTTTGGAAAATCCCCACCAGCTGCAGAGCTTATTTTTCCGTATTGGGTAAAAAAACCTATTACGCTATTTAAACTTGAAAAAAACCAAAGTGGATTGGAAAAGAAGATAAACAGAAGGCAAACTACAGTTATATCCTTTAAATTTACCCTTCTGAAAATAAGAAAAGCAATCAAAACAACAAAATAAACAAGGTCTATGCCATAATGGGCATACCACCAACCAAATAACAAAAAGTTCAAGCCGAGTAGCAATGCATATAAATACATTCTCTTTCTATCTTCTGCAAGCGATGCTTTCACAACAAAATAAGAACCCAAAAACATAAAAAACAACTGAAGGAGGTCTGTATCTACCCTACCCATTGCAGTTCTTATTGCATACATCCAGGAAAAAGCCCCTACAAAACCGCCAACAAGGCCAGCTATAGGCATCTTGGCCTCATAAAACAAAAGGGCAAAAGGTATAACAAAAAGACTTGCCAGAATAGGAACAAGCATTAGCCCACTAAGATATATAGACATACCTGTAATCTTTGAAAACCAGGCTATCAAAAAGCTTATCAATGGAATAGGTTTGGCTTTTTTTGTAAATTCAGGATATGCCCTTAAGGTATCATTGTCAGACTTATAGTATGAGCCATTTTTGTATTCCTTTGCATACCTGAGCCAGTAATAAGCATCAAGCGTGGTCATGGCAGGATAATCTTTAACAAAATACACATCAGGCTTTGTTTTCCAAACGCTGAATTGATGGTATCTAAAATAAAACGAAGCAGAAAAAACAAGCAAAACAAAAATCAAGAACAACTTGAAATTGAAGTAGCTCGTCTGCTTCATCTTACGTTCCACTCTTTTTCAATTATTGCCTTATCATTTAGAAGAATCCTACCCAAAAACCTATCTCCTCTATTAAACCTACCAACGCCCTTTGGTGTTCCTGTCATTAACACATCATAATCACAAAAGCTAAAATACTTCTTTGCCTCATTCAATATCTCATAAGGTTTGTTTATCATTAAAGAGACGTCGCCCTTTTGTTTTAGCTGATCGTTTATGTATAGCTCTATGCCGAGTTTATCTACATCGTCTTTATCAATCGCTACAAAATCGCTAAAGACAGCAGCATTATCAAAAGCCTTGGCCTTCTCCCAAGGAAGTCCCTTATCCTTCAAGGCGCTTTGCACATCCCTCAAGGTTAAATCAATTCCAAAACCTACACCGACAAAATCCCCATCCTTAACAAGGAAACTTATCTCAGCCTCATAATGACACTCGCCAAAATTCGGCAGAAACAGCTGGGTAGATACAGAACTATTGGGCTTTATAAATAGTGTAATATTCCCCGGCTGCTCGTTGTTCAACTCCTTTATATGTTCAACATAGTTTCTTGCTATACATACAACCTTACTTGGACACACCAGGTTATCCTCAAAAAATAAGCCTTTCATTTCAGCCCCCTACAACCGTTATTACACCTACATTGTTAAACACGACCCTATCGCCAAATTCGCAGTACATTTTAGATGTCATTAAGAGGCCAGTGCAATGTGAAGGCCCCATAACCCTTAAATCCATCTCCTTTAAAGCCTCTATTGTTTTTTCTCTTTGAATCTCATCCGCAGGACCTAAGTGTGTACCACCCAAAAAGCCAAGGATACACTTATTGAACGTAGATTCTGCCTGCTTCATTATGTTAATTATTCCTCTATGTGCACATCCAAATAATACAAATAAAGAGCCATTAATTTCAATAAATACACTCAAATCATCTTCAACCTCATCCTTAATAAGCTCTCCGTCTTTCTCATAAACAAAATTCTTATCCACACTTTCAAAATCGTTTGTCATTTTTACAAAACCACTCGTCCAAATACCTTTTGCAACCTCAATTGGCTCTTCACTCAAAACAAATCTGGCTCCTTTTTTTTCAAAGAACTCCCTATCCTCTATACCAATATATCTCAAGTTTCCATCATCACTGAGTTTTGAATACCTCTTTCTAAATATCTCAGGGTGGGCATAGATAGTTGGTTTTGTATAATCAAGCAAATACTTAAGACCCCCTACATGATCATAATGTCCATGCGATAGAATAACTTTGTCAATTTTTGACAAATCCACACCTAAAAGCTTTGCATTATGAATCAAAGCATCGGTTTGGCCAGTATCAAAAAGAACAGTCTCACCGTCCTTCTCTATTAGCATGCTTAGCCCGTGCTCCGCTCTAAATTTAGCCCTAACAGCCGTATTCTCAACAAGCGTTGTTATCTTAAGCATTGCACAACTCCACAGCTTCTTCTAAAGATAAAGTTTTTTCATAAATTGCCTTACCCACTATAACACCAATAACACCGAATTTTTCAAGTTCTTTTACCCTTTTTATATCATCTATGTCCCTAACGCCGCCTGATACTATAATGTCCAAATCGGTTCTTACCGCTATTTCCCTGTAAAACTCCTCATCAACGCCGCTTAGCGTACCATCCCTACTTATGTCAGTTATAATAACTTCTTTTATTCCCCTATCCTTCATTTTAAGTAAAAATGATATGTACTCTATTTGGCTGTCTTCCTGCCAACCTGATATCCTTACAAAGCCATTATCAACATCAACACCAGCTATAATTCTATTCTTAAAAAGCTCAACTACCTTATCAAACTCCTGAGGGTTTTTAATGGGCATAGTCCCTATAACAATCTTAGCTGCCCCAGCTGAAAGAACCTTTTCTACATCTTCAACACTCCTCATACCGCCACCGACTTCAACCATTGCATTGCTCTTTTGCACTATATCCTCTATAAGCTTCAAGTTGTTTTTTTCCCCTCCGCTAAAGGCTGCATCCAAATCAACTACATGGATACGCTTAACGCCCAGATTATTGAAATACTCCACCAATTTTAATGGGTTTTCATGGTAAATTTTAATATTGTCCTTTCTACCGCGAGTAAGCCTTACAGCTTTCCCTTCTATCAAATCTATAGCAGGAATTATTATCATAGCTTTCCCTCACATATATCACAAAAGTTCTTTAACAGTTTCAATCCCACCCCTTGGCTCTTTTCAGGGTGAAATTGAACCCCCCACATATTATCCTTATTAACAGCTGCAGTAAAACTAACACCGTAATCACAACTTGCAATCTCTGTTTCATCTAAAGCCACTCCGTAATAAGAGTGAACAAAATAAAAGAAACTATTATCCTTTATGCCATTGAATATCTTGTTTTGTTTTTTTATATTAACGGTATTCCAACCCATGTGTGGCACCTTTAGGCCATTGCCCCTAAATCTCACAACCCTACCTTTAACAAGTCCAAACCCCTTGTGGATTCCAAATTCCTCACTCTCCTCAAACAAAAGATGCAGGCCCACACAAATCCCTAAGAACGGCTTCTTTTTTTCAATAACCTTATAAATAACATCAACAAGTCTGTATTTTTTGAGCTTATCCATACAATCGCCAAAAGCACCCACCCCAGGTAACACAACCCCATCGCTTGAGAGAATCTCTTCCTTGTTGTGCGTCACTTTAGAATTAAAACCAACAAACTCAATTGCCTTGGAAACACTCCTCACGTTGCCGCTTTCATAGTCAATAATCGTTATTAAACCCATAAGTTACCCCAAATCAACAAGCTTAACGCCGTTAAACTGTTTACCCAGAAACATGCTGCCGAGTTTGGCAAACTTCTCCTCTGAATCGGTTGTATAACAATTCAGTCTACCACTGCCTTCAAACAAGTCTTTAAAATCCTTAAGGCCCTTTACCAAGGCCTCTCCACTATCTATAAGACTAACTCCTACACCCATAACTCTTTGAATTATTTCTCTAAGAAGCGGATAATGAGTGCAGCCCAAAATCAATGCATCGCATTCCAAATCATATAGATAGCGCTTTGCAACCTCGTAGGTTATATCATCATAGATCCATCCTTCTTCAACCAAGGGTACAAATAAGGGGCATGCCCTTTGAGTTACCCTACAGCCTTTGTTGTATTTGGCTATTTTTTTTGGGTATGCATTGCTCTGTATTGTTGATGTTGTACCTATCACACAAACCTTTTCAAATTTAGCCGCAAGCTTTGCTGCAGGTTCTATAACACCAAACACCGGTAGGTTAAATTTTTTTTTCAATACATCTATAGCAACACTGCTTGCAGTATTGCAAGCAACAACTATGGCATCGACATTAAACCTCATTAAAAACTCAGCATTTTGAATCGAATACTTCAAAACCGTTTCTTTTGATTTTGTTCCGTATGGCAGCCTGGCGGTATCACCTAAATAAATAATATCTGAGTTAAATGCCTTTAGAAGTTGCTTGACTACACTTAAACCGCCCACTCCTGAATCAAATACCCCTATCAAAACACACCTTCCCATTTATAAGTTTTGCCAAAACAAAATCACCATCGCTTTCAAAGTGGTTTATGCAGGCATAATCCTGCGATATATTTAAAACTGCATTGCCCTGAATAGATAAAAACTCCTTTATAAAAACCCTATTAACGCCTCCGTGTGCCAATATTAGAATATTACCTTTTAGTTGCTTTAGCCTATCTTTAATAAAACTCACAACCCTCTTACGCACATCCTCAAAGCTTTCTCCTTTTTCAGGTCTGTAGAAAAACGGGTCTTTCAGAAAAGCTTCAGCCTCATAAGGATATAACCTCTCTATATCCTCCCATCTCAAAGATTCAAATATGCCAAATGAACGTTCTTTTAACCTATCATCTATAACAACCTCTGCCTTTGAAAAACCTTCAGCTACTATCTTACACCTTTTCAGAGGCGAACTATAAACATAGCCTATGCTTTTATCTTCAAAAAATCTAATCAACTCTTTAGCCTGTTTATATCCACGTTCAGACAGATCAACGTCTATATGTCCATTAAACACATTTTTATGATGGTTTTCAACCTCTGGATGCCTAATGATATAGATATCATAAATATCACTTTTAAACAAATACTTAAGCTTCTTCTCCATTCAGCGGACACCTTTTATAAATACTTAATACAATACCAACCAAAACACCATCAATTAGAAGCGAAGTACCCCCGTAACTCAAAAAAGGCATAGTTATACCCTTCGGGGGCATTATATGATAAACGCTAAATAGGTTCATGATAGCCTCAAAAGACAAAAGGGCACCTATACCAAAGCTCAAAGCCTTACCAAATATATCTTTACACCTAAAAGAAAGTTGAAACATGAAAGAAAGTAAAAAAACCAAAAGTAGAATCACCATTATAACACCTAAAAAACCAAAATCCTCACCAATGCCAGCCATAATAAAATCGTTATAAGAATCAGGCACAAAAAGACTTTTGTATATACCCTTCGCAACACCAACACCAAACATTCCACCACTGCCTAAAGCCACTAAGGCATGCTCAACCTGATAGTTTACCTTTCCAGTAACAAAGAAGTTTATAAGCCGCTGAACCTTATTGGGGTTTGTATATATTACAGCCCCCATAACAACAACAGCAGGCATTATAAGCAAGAGTATATGACTAAATTTATAGCCAAATACATAAATCATTGCCAAAAACACAAAGATTAAAAGTGCAGCGCTACCGACATCCGGCTCAACGGCAATAAGTAAAAAGAAAATACCAGCCACAACTGCAACGGGTATAACGCCCCTAGTTATATCATCTTTGAACTGCTGCTTTCTACTTATAAAATCGGCAATATATATTAAAAGGGCAAGTTGGGCAAACCCACTGGGCTCAAACATAAACCCGCCTATTCTTAGCCAGCGGGTCGCCCCTCTTATACTAACGCCATCTACATGTAAAAACACAAGCAAAAATAGAGCAAAAATAACTAAAATCAAGGATATTCTTTTTAAAAATCTATAGTTTAATACAGAAAAAAACCAGGCAGATGCAATTGATAATCCCACAAAAACAATCTCTCTTTTTAAGAAAAAATTGGGATCTGAAAACTTCTTAAATGCAAAATAATACGATGATGACCACACCTCGACTATACCTATAGCAAGCAAAAGAAAATATGGTAAAACAACAAAAGATGGCCTAAACCAAGGGAGCTTGTTCATACTCCTTCTTAAACACTTCCACTTCCTTTTTAAAGGCCTCTCCACGTTCTTCAAAATTCTTATAGGGCTCGCAACTCGAACCGCCTGGACTAAACAAAACTACATCATCTTTAGAGGCTACCTCAAATGCAGCCCTTACAGCGCCCCATATATTCACAGCAGGCAAAGGAACAGGCAAAAACCCATCCAACTCATTCAATATGACCTTTCTATCCTCACCGTAAACAACTACAGCCCTAGCCCTTTTTTCAAGAAGCGGTAAAAGCCTTGAATATGATTCACCCTTGTGTTTTCCACCTAATATTATAACAATTTTGATTCCCTCATCGAACGAGTTTATGGCAGCCTCAACGGCATCTAAGTTTGTAGCCTTTGAGTCGTTGTAAAACTTAACACCATCAATCTCATCCACAAACTCTATCCTATGCTCCAAATTGCTCATGGTTCCAACCACCTCCTTTATTGTTTTTTTCTCAATTCCGCATAAAAGCCCAATCAAAGCGGCAAAAGCTATATTCTCAAAAACTTTAGAGCCAAACAAACCTGTTTTATCTATTCTTAGATACTCAGGCCTATTTACAATAACCCCGTTTTTCTCAAAAAAACAATCGGCATTTCTATCTCTTTTTGAAACCAAAAACAGATTAGCCTTACCATCAAATATATAGCTATCTGAATCATTTTTTATAAAAAAATCATCCTCCAATTGGTTCTTGAATATTTTCTTCTTTGCTTCTATGTAATTATCCATGCTACCATGCCAGCTCAAATGATCAAACGCTATATTTAATATAGCCGCTATATTAGGTTTAAACTTATCTATAAACTCAAGCTGATAGCTACTTGCCTCAACGACATAGTACTCAGCGTTCTCATAAATAGCCTCGCTTAAAGGCAGTCCGTAGTTGCCACACGCTATAACCCTTTTTGATGCACCCTTCAAAATTCGCTCTACCAAAGCAACCGTAGTTGATTTACCGTTGGTGCCGGTAATTGCTATTATCTTGCCTTTTGCGTACCTATATCCAAGTTCAAGTTCACTTATAAGCTTTATTCGATTAGACCGGCAGTGCTTAACAAAGGGGTGCGACGGTTTTACGCCAGGACTTAGAACAACCTCATCAAATGATATCTCGAAGAACTTATTTATCTTGCCTTTTCCAAATAGATTAGCACCCTTAAGTTCTGCCCTATCATCGAAAGCATATACATCAAAGCCTTTATCCTTAAGCAATCTATAAGCAGCCTGGCCACTTCTTCCAAAACCAACTACTCCAACACGCATACCTACCTCAATTTAAGTGCCGTCAAAGACAGCAAAGCTAAAACCAGAGATATTATCCAAAACCTAACAATAACCTTAGACTCAGGCCATCCCTTCAACTCAAAGTGGTGATGAATCGGCGCCATCTTAAATATACGCTCACCTCTTGTTTTATAGCTTGCAACCTGAATAATTACAGACAGGGTCTCCAGAACAAATATGCCTCCGGCTATTGCAAGGACAACCTCCTCTTTAATAGCCACAGCCACTATACCCAAAAACCCACCTAAAGCCAAAGAACCTGTATCGCCCATAAACACCTCAGCCGGATAGCAGTTATACCATAAAAAGCCAAGCAAAGAACCGGCTAAAGCGGCAAGTAATACACTTATTTCACCTGAACCAACAACATGCGGTAGGTGAAGATAGTAAGCAAAAATAGCATTACCCGTTGCATAGGCAAAAACAGTCAAAGAAAATATGGTTGTTAAGGATGGTCCCGTGGCCAACCCGTCAAGGCCATCGGTTAAATTAACGGCGTTTGAGCTGCCTACTATCACAAAAACAGCCACAGCCAGATAAAAATAACCTAAATCAAAGACTCCGTGTTTTATAAAAGGTAAGTAAAAACAACCTGCACACCCCGTTAATATCTGCTCAACCCTGAATATCATGAACGCCACAACAAGCGCTACAATCGTTTGCAAAAAAAACTTGGTTTTGGCCTTTAGACCATTGTTTTTCCCTCTTTTTATCTTCAGAAAATCATCCAAAAAGCCTATAAGCATAAACAAAAAACTACCCAAAAGAACAATCCAAGCAAGCGGTGAATCAAATCGTATCCACATCAAAGCTGAAACAAAAAAGCCGCTCCAAATAATAAGCCCTCCCACAGTGGGAGTACCGCTTTTCTGTTTGTGTGTTTGTGGCTCATAGCCCTTAAAACTATCCTCAAACTGCATGCTTTTAAGTTTAGGTATAAGGATTTTGCCAAACCATAAAGATAAACCAAGCGCTGTAAGTGATGCCATAATCATCCTAAAGGTTATGTAGTGAAAAACATTGAATGGTGAAAAAATATGAGTTAGTTTTTGATAAAATATATAATAGAACATCTACTGGCTTCCTTTTAATCTTGTGAATATATCCTCAAATCTCATGCCCCTTGATGCCTTAAGTAGAAATATATCATAATCAGTAAGTTTATCCTTTAAAAGCTCAACAGCCTCTGGTTTAGTTTTGCAGTAATACTTCTTGCCATTAAAAGCATCAAAGATAAAAAATGCATCCCCTCCAACGGCCAACAGGTCTATATCCTTTCCATTTAAATACAAACCAACATCCCTGTGAAATCTTTCTGAAAAACTACCAAGCTCAAGCATGTCTCCTAATATAGCCAACTTCCTTCCTTTTAGTTTAGCAAGCTCATCTATAGCATGCATCATGGAGTTAACATTGGCATTATAGCAATCCAGAATAAACAGCTTGTCTTCAAGTATCTCGGGCCTCATTCTATATCCAACAGGCTTAAACGCCTTTAGCTTATCATTAAAGCAAGTCTCATCCTTAAAACCACCGAAAACAAAAGCGGCAACAAAACCGGACAAAACCGTATAAGGATTTAAACCAAAGGGCTTTTTTAGTGTTATATCTTCAACTTTTACATTATTGTTGTTTTCTGCCCTAAATTCACAGTCTCCAAAAAAGCAAAAACCAAATGAATTTTCTTTACCCTCGAAGGCTTCTTTTAATATTTCATCGTCTGCATTATACACAAGCCTTGAGCTTTTATTTATGATTTTGGATTTCTCCTTAAAAATAGCATCAATATTTTCGAAGTTCCCTATATGCGTCGAGGTTACATTTAAAAACAAGACGTTGTCCGGCTCAAAGAAAGCCGCTATCTCTTCCATTTCTCCTGGATTGTTTATACCCACTTCAACAACACAGAAATCCTCATCCTCAACCCTTAAAAGGGTTTTACATACACCTATTATGTTGTTTTCATTCTCTAAACTTCTACATACGCTATATCTGCAAGACAGAAAGTCCGCTACAAGTTCTTTGGTTGTCGTCTTACCTACAGAACCAACAATCGCAACAGAAATAGCTCCGGATTTTTTTAGCTTATACGTTGCGAGTCTCTTTAAGGCACCTAAAGCATTATTAACAATTATGTGCGGACAATCCACTTTCTTTTCCACTATGGCAAATGTTTTACTCTTCTTTACAGCCTCAGGCGCAAAATCTGTACCATCAAACCTCTCGCCCTTTATACCAACAAAAACCTCTCCCTCTTTTATGGCGCGCGAATCTATGGAAAAACCTTTTATTGTGTAATCTCTATCCAAAGAGATGCTTTTTGGCTTTAAAACAGCTATTATCTCATCTAATCCAAATTCCAAAGCCTTCTCACCACTTCCCTGTCGTCAAAATGAATCGTTTTATCCTTTAAAATCTGATAATCCTCATGGCCCTTACCCAAAATCGTAACCAGATCGCCTTTTTCAGCCATACCCAAAGCCTTCTTTATAGCCTCAAACCTATCAGGCTCAACAATAACCCTGTCCCTATCGCTAATTCCCTCCAAAATATCATCAATTATAGCTAAAGGCTCCTCACTTCTTGGATTATCGCTTGTAACAACAACAACATCACTTAAACTTTCTGCTATAGAACCCATCTTTGGCCTTTTTGTTCTATCCCTATCACCGCCCGCACCAAAGACTGTTATAATCCTGCCCTTCTTTATTTTATTCAAAGCCTCTAAAACATTCCTCATAGCATCGTCTGTATGTGCATAATCAACAACAGCATAAGCACCGTCTTTTTGGAAAAACTCAAGCCTACCAGGCGCACCTTTGCTTTTTGCTATCCCCTCCTCAATCCTTGCAAAATCCACACCAAAGAATAATGCAACGCCTAAAGCAGCCATTATGTTATACAGATTGTAATCACCTATAAGTGGTGAGGTTATGCTAATAGTCCGTCTTGCCACATTGAGCTTTGCCTTTATGCCATCAAGCGAATACTCATAAACAATAGGCTTTATAAAAGCAAAATCGGAAAAACCATAACTAATTGTTGCAGCATCGATAAGCATCCTGCCATAACTATCATCGGCGTTTACAACCTTAGGCTTTAGCCTCTCGAAGAAGGAAAGCTTCGTTTTTGCATAGTTTTCAAGATTATCGTAAAAGTCCAGATGGTCTTGAGATATATTGGTAAATACCTTTAATGCAAAATCAACACCCTCAATTCTATTAAAGCTTAAGGCATGAGAAGAAACCTCAGTAAAGCAATACTCGCTATTAGCCATAGCCATCCTGTTGAGTATTCTGTGCAAATCCAACGATTCAGGCGTTGTGTTGTTTAGCTTAAACCTCTCATCCTTTAAAGTCCAGCCGGTTGTGCCAATAATCTCGCTGTTATCAAATATGCTTCTAAGCAGGTATGTCGTGGTGGTTTTACCGTTTGTCCCTGTTATACCCACAACCTTAAGTTTTTTTGAAGGGTGGTTGAAAAAGTGATCAGCAGCAAGCCCCATGCACTTTCTAACATCATCAACCTTTATACATCTCTCATCATCAAACCCATTCTCACTTACAACCAAAACCCTCTTAAATTTAGCCAAAATATTCGGTACAAACCTATTTGCATCAACCTTTGTACCCTTTATCGCAAAAAATACAAAACCCTCACTGACCTCGCGGGAGTCATAGACCATATCAACTGGCCTAAACTCTTCTATTCTTTTCAAGCACTCCATAGCTAAAAACCCTAAAATCTTATTGACCACAAAGGTCGCTTTTAAAATCCTACATTTTTAATCTTTTGTCAAGACAATAAAAAAAGCCGGCCTAAAGCCGGCTAAAAAGTATTTACTTAATCTCTGTTCAATCTAAGCTGTCTTTATCTTTGCTACTTCCTCAAGTCCAAGCTCTTTGATAGAAATTTCTCTCATCTCAACTTTTCTAATCTTGCCTGTAACGGTCATCGGGAATGAATCGGTAAATTTGATATACCTTGGAATCTTGTAATGAGCTATCTTACCCTGGCAGTACTCTTTAATTTCCTCTTCAGTTGCAGTCTCACCCTCTTTGAGTCTAACCCAGGCACAGACCTCCTCGCCATATTTCTTATCTGGCACTCCAATAACCTGAACATCAGCAACCTTTGGATGGGTATAGAGAAACTCCTCAATCTCGCGTGGATAGATATTCTGCCCGCCCCTGATTATCATATCTTTAATTCTACCTGTAATCTTAAAATAGCCATCCTCATCCATGGTTGCTAAATCACCGGTGTGCAACCATCCATCCTCATCAATAGCCTCTTTGGTTGCCTGAGGGTTATTATAGTAATACTTCATAACATTATACCCCCTTGCACACAGCTCTCCCTGTTCACCTACCGGCAAAATTTCACCCGTTTCTGGATTTACTATTTTAACCTCAATATACGGTAGAGGTCTTCCTACGGTTTCCGTTCTATGCTCAAGCGTATCATCGGCCAATGTTTGGGTTATAACAGGGCTTGCCTCTGTCTGGCCGTATGCTATCTCAACCTGTTCCATATGCATCTCTTTGTTTACCCTCTTCATAACCTCAACAGGGCAGGGAGATCCGGCCATTATACCGGTTCTTAGACTTGTCAGGTCAAACTCTTTGAAGCGCGGATGCTCAAGCTCAGCTATAAACATTGTAGGAACTCCATGTAGTGCTGTGCATTTTTCCTTTTCAACAGCCTCAAGCGTGGCCTCAGCATTGAAGTATTCACTTGGCAAAACTATCGTAGCACCGTGAGTAGTGCAGGTTAGATTACTCATAACCATACCAAAACAGTGATAAAATGGCACAGGCACACACAATCTATCCTTGTCGGTAAACTTCATAGCTTGGCCAACAAAAAAGCCATTGTTTATAATATTAAAATGGCTCAATGTTGCAGCCTTTGGAAAACCGGTAGTACCTGATGTATATTGAATATTTATAGCATCGTCAAAATCAAGGCTCTTCTGCCTATCTCTAAGCTCACTATCATCAACCCTTGATGCCATAGATAAAACGTCTTTCCATTTAAACATGCCGGTATGTTTAGTATCGCTTATGCATACAACATTTCTTAGATGTGGCAGTTTATTTGAGTGAATCTGACCCGGTATTGCACCCCTTGCAAACGGGGCAACCTCATAAAACATATGGATATAATCAGATGTTTTAAAGCTCTCTATCAAAATTAACGTATTGACCTCTGACTGTTTTAAGGCATACTCAAGCTCGTTTGTTCTGTATGCTGGGTTTATCGTAACCAAAACTGCCCCTATCTTTGCTGTGGCAAATTGCGTTAAAACCCACTCCACGTTATTTGTTGACCAGATAGCCACCTTATCGCCTTTTTTTATACCCAAAGCCAGAAGGCCCTTTGCAAGCCTATCAACCTCTTGTTTAAACTCCTTATAAGTCATTCTAATATTTTGATGTAAACTAACAATACAGTCATTGTTTGCATATTTTTCGGCATTCTCATCCAACATATCGCCTATCGTTTTGGCGATAAATTTGGTTGTTGAGCCTTCAAATGCATAACTTAACATGGCACCCTCCTAAACAAACGAGCCGTTTGTGCCTTTTTTACCTAATTTCTTCTCAATCTCCATCCTTCTTAAAACCGCCCTTTTAATCTTGCCGCTTATGGTTTTGGGTAGTTCTTTGACAAACTCTATCTCTCTCGGATACTTATAAGGTGCAGTTTTATTCTTAACAAAATCCTGAATATCCTTAATCAGCTCATCTGAGGGTTCATAACCCTTAGCAAGTATGATAAACGCCTTCACAATTGTTCCCCTGATAGGGTCTGGGCTCCCAACAACAGCACTTTCTGCCACAGCCGGATGCTCCTGAAGCGCACTTTCAACCTCAAACGGGCCAATCCTGTATCCCGATGATTTGATTACATCATCGGCTCTACCATAAAACCAGAAATAACCATCTGCATCCATGTAAGCCCTATCGCCGGTGTAGTAAAAATCGTCCCTAAAAGCTTCAGCCGTAGCAGCTTCATCTTTGTAATACTCCTTTGCAACACCTATTGGATGATTGGGCTTTATCTTAACAGCTATATGACCGGGCTCACCCACCGGCATATCATTACCGTCATCATCAACAATCCTTACATCGTAACCCGGAACAGGCTTGCCCATAGAGCCATACTTTATCGGCATACAAGGATAATTTGCAACAATTAAAACAGTCTCAGTCTGGCCGTAGCCGTCATAAATCAACGTGCCCGTTGCGTTTTTCCATGCCTTTATAACCTCAGGGTTTATAGGCTCACCTGCCGAGGTGCAATGCCTCAGAGATGAAAAGTCATATTGACTCAAATCCTCCTGAATCAACATCCTATAAACCGTGGGCGGTGCGCAGAATGAGGTTATACCTTGGGTAGTTAAAAGCTTAAGTGTAATCTTGGCATCAAAATGTGAGCCGGCATTATGCATAAACACGGCAGAGCCTATCTGCCATTGACCGTAAAGTTTACCCCAAACTGCCTTACCCCAACCTGTATCAGAAATCGTCCAATGCAAATCTGTAGGTTTCAAATCGTGCCAATATTTGGCAGTAACGATATGAGCCAAAGCATATGCCTGATCATGCATTACCATCTTTGGGTATTTCGTTGTGCCGCTTGTGAAGTATATTAGAAGTGGGTCTGTAGACTTTGTAGGCTCAACATCATCCCTTGATAGTTTATCAGAGGCCATATCCATCTGATTCTCAAAAGACAACCACCCCTCAAGGTCGCCGTCTATAATCATTTTGACATCAAGCGTAGGGCAATCTCCATTGTTACAGGCAGCCTCAACCTTTGATGCATTGGATGCGCTGGCTATTGCCATCTTAACATCACCTTTCCTTATCCTGTAGCGTATATCTTCAGGCATCAGGATATTGGGGGCAGGTAGTGCAACAGCACCCACCTTATTCAAACCAAGCATCACCGCATACCACTCAACAATACGGGGAACCATAACAAATACATTATCGCCCTTTTTGATGCCCAGCTTAAGCAAAACATTGGCAAATTTATTTGACATAACAGATATATCCCAAAAGGAATATTTCTTTATATTTTTACCCGGCGTATCTGCCCAAACCAATGCAAGTTTTGTTCTATCTTCAGCCCACTTGTCAACAACATCAAAAGCAAAATTATAATACTCCGGCACATCAATTTTAAAATTCTTAACCTCTTCCTCATAATTTAACATGTTATGCTTCATCTTAAAAAACCCCCCTCTCCTCTTTTAAAGCCATTTATTACCAAAAACATATCAAAAAGTCAATATGATTTACAAACTAATTTATCTGTCTTTTTTAATTTTTAAGGTATATATTACAAAATTATCTTTTGTCTCTCTTGGATAAATACTCCTCAAACAACCTCGAGAAAAGCTCAGGCACGATTCTCATTTTATCCTCAGGCTCAACACATGCTATTCTAACCTGCGTATGGCCCGGATTCCTACCCTCTATAACATTGTAAAAGCCCCACATCGGGCTAACAAGCAAGGTGTATCGCTTACCATCTATCTCAACCTCACCCTCCCTTGCACAATACATAACAAAATCCTCTGCCTCAAAACTATCATCCACCATCTCTCTCAAGTCTAAAACCATATAAATAGAAGCCTCAGGTTTTGAGACAATGGCTTTGGGCATTCTCTTTTTAAACTCATCATACATATGCTCAAGCAAATCTTTATAATAATCCCTCAGGGAAGCCACCCAGCCCCTTATATCCTCATAACTTTCATCATAAAGACCTTCAACTATGTGTTGGTCGATTATTGAAGGACAAAGATAGGTTGTGTTAGCCGCAGAAGCCCTATCCCTAAAGGCTTCATTATCCGTCACCAAAGCACCCATCCTCAAACCGCATGAGTTAAATGTCTTGGATAAGCTCTCTATGCTTATCCTTATGCCCGCCTCTTCAACCCCAGGCACATCCTTATTTGTCACTCTCCACACACTCGGAGGCTCATCATCTGTGTAGTAAAGCCCCCTATAGGCCTCATCGCTTATGATAAACATATCATTTTCAAGACAGATCCTGACATATTCGTTTATCGTCTTCTGCCTCATCAATTGGCCCGATGGGTTGTCATACGGTATAATCAACAAAGCACCTGGTTTATACTTTTTAACAGCTTCTTCTATCTTCTCAACAGCCACATGGTTAAAGTTTCCGCTCCTATCTAAAGCCCTCTCAACCGCTACAATCCTCCTGCCAAGCTCATCGGCAACGGCCTTGTAATTGGTGTATGTAGGGTTCATAACAAGCAGCGGCCTATCGTCTTTGCCTGCATCGCCGCATAAACCCAAAATGGCTGTCCTCATGGCCCCTGAGCCACCATCCTGGATAATTGAGTATAATTTTGGATTTACACCATCAGGCAAAAATGCCCTTATTATTTTGATAAACACCTCATTGGCTTTTTGAGTTCCAGGTGTTTCACCGTATCTCCATATGCCGTTAATTAACTCTTCATTAGTTGGATTTAAAAATCTTTCAAGCAGCTTGGGGTGGGTTTTTAAAGAAACACTGCCTATGGCAACATTAACGGCCTCTATAGGCCTTTTACCTTCCTTCAACTCCTTTTGTGCCCTCTTTTCAAACACAGTTTGGGCAAGCCTTAACCCGGATGGTTTTACACCGTTAAAAAAATTTGAAAACTTTTTATCAGGGTTTCCTAACATTATATATTACCTCCCCCTCTTTGTATAAGTGGATGAATTTTATACATAACAAAAAAGCTGTCAAGAGTAAATTCTTCTTAACTCAGAAACCAATTTTAAAGAATTTTTTAGGGTTAAAAAATTAAATAATGTTAAAATTTATTGTTGACTTACCGAAAAAAATATATAGAATGTGAATTGTGAATTTCTTTTTAAGGGGGTGGGAGCTAAAGAAAAAGTCGGAAAAAGACTTGACAAACCAGTAGGTTGGGCTTATTATGTGAAAGTGATGCAGAAAAATTTTAAAAACTTTGTTAGGAGGTTTTAAACATGAAGAAAAGGTTGATTTCATTGGTAGCAGCAGCGGCATTGGTAGGTGGTATAGCTACTGTTTCTGCTCCTGTATCCGCACAGGCTGGCACAGTTGCTGTAAAGGGTGATACTCAGGTTCAGATGTATGGATTCATCAGGTATATAGCTGGTTGGACAAACAAGATGGAAACAAACACGAGTGAGTTCTTGAATATGCCCTACAAGGATTACAGCGGTCAAGATGATCCATCCAGTAATGATACAAAATTTATGTCCAGCACATACCAAACAAGATTAGGGTTAAATTTCAAAAATGAAGATGCAAATTTAACAGGTAAAATTGAAGCTCATTTCTACGATGGTTCTTTTGGTATAAGGAAAGCTTATATTCAGCATAATTTTGATAACTTCTATCTACGTATTGGAAGGGATTATGGTCTTGAGCTAGACGGAGGATCTTTTTCAACTGCTTTCGAGGCTCCTGTAGGAATGAACGGAGCTTCAAGGAATCCACAGATAAAGGCTGGAACAAGTTTTGACCTAGGTGGAGCTAAACTTGATGCAGGTTTAGCCCTTGAAGATGTTTCTTACACAAATGTAAGTGGTGTAAATAATGCTAGCATCAGTAGAAAAGTAATGCCTGGTGTAGCTGCAAAACTAGCTTTATCTTTCGAAACCGGTTTTGGTGCCCCAGCAAGGATTTATGCTTACGGTATGATAACTCCTCTTAAGATAAAATATCTTGATACCACCGGTAAATATACAGAAAAAAGTAAAACACCTGTTATTTTTGGAACAGGTTTAAAACTTCCTGTATCCATGGTCACACTTAATGTTAATTATGTTTATGGAAAAGGTGCTACAAAATTTGCTGGCTTAAATGAAGATACAAACAATAATATAATAACACCTTATTCTTATTACTATGATGGTAGCAGCTTGAATACTAACAGATTTGATGCTTTTAATATTGAAGCTAAAATAAAGCCTATGCCTTGTGTAGCCGTTGCAGGTGGTTACGATTATGCAAAATTTAAACATTCTTATGGGTTAACTACAGCAGGCAATAAAGATCAAAAACCTTATGTATCTACATACTTTGCCAATGTTGCCATACAAACAACAAAATACACACAATTAACTCTTGAGTGGAGACACGTAGAAGACAAATATTTCCAGACTGACACAAATGGAGATGATGTAAAAGTTAAGGGAAACCAATATTTCATGCGCTATACGTACAGCTTCTAATCAAAGCAAAAACAAATCCTAAGCGGGGCTAAAGCCCCGCCTTTTTTATTACCCTTTTAAAATCTCCTCAACATAACTCGGCAAAGCGAATGCTGCTTTGTGAATTTCAGGGTTGTAATACTTTAGCTTTAGATTGAGTTTGTTAAACCTCTCCTCATCAAACCTATCCCTTGGATGCTCACCCGATTTCCAACCGATAGCAAAGACCCATGTGCCTGATGGATATGTGGGTATGGCTGCCTGATATATAGCCACATTATTCTTGCCAAACGCTTTTTTCATATTATTGACTGACCTCATCATCCATCGTTTATCGTAGTAGGTATTCTCAGCCTGAGCAACAACTATACCACCATCCCTCAAAGCATCCCTGACATTGCCATAGAACTCAGAATTAAACAACCCCTCGGCTGGACCAAACGGGTCGGTTGAATCTATTATGACAACATTGTAAAGCCCCTTTTTATCCTTGACAAACTCAATACCATCGCCAATTATTAGATTAACCTTTTCATTATCAAAACCACACCCAACAAACGGTGTGTATTTCTTGCTATTTTTAACCACAACCTCATCTATCTCAACATTGGTTATGCTGTTTAGGTATATATGCTTTGAAACCTCCCTTGCCGTTCCACCATCGCCTCCTCCGATTATCAAAACATCTTTAGGGTCAGAAGCGGCAAACAAAGGCAAATGCGCTATCATCTCATGATAAACAAACTCATCCCTCTCTGTAAACATCACCAGCCCATCAAGCAGCATAACCCTGCCAAAATCGTAAGTTTCCAAGATATCAAGCCTCTGAAGAGGGCTTTGCTCTGTGCTTAAAACCCTTTTTATTTTAAATGTGAAACCACATGTGCCTGTATATTTTTCTGTGAACCAGAACTCTGGAAAATAAGCCATGTCATGCTCCTCCTTTGTGCAAAAAAATAGGGGTTGTAGCCCACAGACTACAACCCCTGAAAGATTAATTTAAAGCCAAATTACTTCTTTGTTGGGCCCTCTGCCTTAAACTTCCTGCCCACTTCTAAGCCCATATCAAAAGCCTTCATGTTCATATCTATAAATGCTGGCGGAACCTCTTCTTTAACTGTATCCCTAACTGCATCTATAGGCAAAACCTCGGTAAGACCTAAACAAATTCCTACAGCCAAAATGTTCATAGTAACAACATTGCCTATTTCATATTTAGCTGTTCTAACTAAAGGATACTCATAAACTTTATACTTTTTAGCATCATCATCTGGAACTACAACTAAACCTGAATCCACTAAAACATAGGCATCTTCCTTTAAGTCGCCCTTGTAGGCATCATAAGCCTTTTGATGAGTTGACAGGAAGAAATCAACATTGGTTGATTCAGGGAATGTTATGGGCTCATCAGAAATAATGATATCAGCCTTTGCTGCACCACCCCTAACCTGGGATGTATATGTAGGCACCTGAGTAGCGTAATATTTGGTTCTAAAAACGGCTGCATGGGCAAGAATTGTTCCTGCTGTTAAGGAACCCTGTCCACCTACTCCTCCAAATCTTAATTCATAATGAAATGCCATTTTCTTACCTCTTCCTTAAAGTTTTTTCCATTCTTTTAATGGTGTTTCAACATCGTATGGATACAATCCTTTCAACTCTTCCCTTGTTATCTTATATTTATCGGCATCTGTTACACTGCCTTTTACATATTTTGCCCAGTATTCATCGCTTGCCTGAGCCTTCTCAACCAACGCCTTGTAAGATTCTGTAAGCTCTGGCTTGCTCTCATCCTTGTGCAATACACCCATCACAAACTTACCCTTAAGCTCTTCTTCACTCATCTTCTTAGCTTTGGCTGAGCTTACAAGGAAACCTTTCATATAATCCATCAATTTAGCAGGATCGCCCAATTTGTTTCTTCTTCCAAAGTTAATTGGACATGGGCTGAAAACCTCAATCAAGCTGAAACCCTTATAGGCAAGACCTTCTTTAATAAGCTTTGTAAGTCTTGTTGGGTCTCCTGCAAAACCCCTTGCAACATAGCCTGCACCGGCACCAATTGCCATCTTACAAACATCGATTGTTGGCTCAAATGTTCCCCTTGGAGCTGTAGATGCTTTTGCACCTGGAGGTGTTGTACAGGAATGCTGACCACCAGTCATTCCGTAGATCCAGTTGTTAATCAAAACAACTGTAATATCTATATTCCTTCTGCATGCATGAACTAAATGGTTTCCGCCTATATGAACCAGATCGCCATCACCACCGAAAACGAATACATGCTTATCCGGATGAGACATCTTTATACCTGATGCAACAGCTATAGCCCTTCCATGAATTGTGTGCAATGTGTGGAAGTCAACATAACCTGTAACCCTTGCTGCACATCCAATACCGGATACCATAGCACAGTCATCTTTTTTCCAACCTAACTCATCAATGGCTTCAAGGTAGCATTTTAAAACGATACCATCGCCGCAACCTGGACACCAGTAAAGCGGCATCTTTTCCATTCTTAGGTATTTTGTGTAATCAACAGCCATTATTCGCCTCCTCCAAACCTTCTAATCTCCTCATCAGTCATAACAATCTCGACCTTCTTCTCTGGATTCTTGATTTTTTCAAGAATCTGAGAAGGCCTAATAAGGGTTCCTGTTGCCTGGCTAATTCCATAAACATTAGCAGCATCACCAACGATCCTTTGAACCTCAAGTATATACTGGCCCAAATTCATCTCTGGAACTATTATATTCTTAACTTTTCCTGCAATATCTTTTATCTGTTGTTCTGGTGATGGCCAAACGGTTAGAGGTCTGAACATTCCAACCTTTATACCTTCTTTTCTTGCCTCATCGATTGCAACTCTTGCAGCCTCAGCAGTGGAACCAAACGCTATAATGCAGGTTTCTGCATCGTCCATCTTGTAATACTCATATTTCAATATTTCATCAAGATGGTTTGTAATCTTGCTATGCATCCTGTTCAACAGCCACTGAACATACTTTGGAACAACTGTTGGGAATCCAGTCTTATCATGAATTAAGCTGGACATATGATATCTGTAGCTTTTTCCGTCCTTTGTCCACCATGGAGCAAGAGGTGGAATCTCGTAGTTATAATCATAAGGATAATACTCATCAGGTTCAACATCTGGAGCCTGTCTATCAACAATTTCAACCTCTTCTGGGTCTGGAATGTAAACCTTTGTGTGCAAGTGAGACAATGAACCATCTGTTAAAATATAAACAGGCTGTCTAAATTTTTCAGCCAAATTAAAAGCCCTAATAGTCTCAAAAACAGCTTCCTGTGCGTTGGCAGGAGCAATAGCTATTACAGGATGGTCTCCGTGTGTTCCCCATCTTGCCTGCATTATATCGCCCTGAGAAGGCCTTGTTGGCAATCCAGTTGAAGGGCCTCCCCTCATAACATCGACAACAACAAGTGGAACCTCAAACATGCAAGCCATGCCGAATGCTTCTTGCTTTAAGGATAAACCAGGTCCACTTGTACATGTCATAGCTTTAACACCACTTGCAGCTGCGCCAACACAAGCATTGATAGAAGCAATCTCATCTTCCATCATCATAAAAGGCACGCCCCTTTCGGGCATTATCTTTGATAGTCTTTCTGGAACTTCGCTGGAGGGTGTTATCGGATAACCCGCATAAAAGCCCAATCCAGCAACAACAGCCGCCTCAGCTATGGCAGCGTTAGCATCCATAAATCCAATTCTTCCCATTGATTCCTCCTACTTACTTTTTGTAACCGTATTTCCCTTACTATCTGCAAACTCAAGTTCAACACCGATATCAGCAACAGTAATTGCAAAATCTGGACAAATATTCTCGCACATTTTACATCTAATGCAATCCTCAGGCCTTGCTACCTTTGCTATAGTACCCATCCAGACATGCAAATCCTCAACCATCTCTAAAACATTTTTTGGACAAACGTTAACACACAAACCGCAACCCTTACACAACTTTTCATTAATCTCAACCGGCATGCGTTTTTCAGCCATACAACCTCTCCTTCTTTAAAGAATTAAGGGGGCACAAAGCCCCCTCACCCATTTTCTTACAGCTTTGAAACAATAGAATTTAGAGTTTCACTACACCTCATTATCTTTTCAACCTTTTCCTCATCTGGCCAGTAATATCCGTCGATTTCGGAGGGCTTACCCTGAACAACATCAAAATCGTTTATTATCTTCTCTTCATTTTCCTTCATTTCTTTTGCTATAGGCTCAAAGATTTTCTTAAGCTCTTCATCCTCACTCTGCTCAGCCAAAGCCTCAGCCCAATACATAGCAAAGTAGAAATGATTGCCCCTTGTATCAAGCTGATGAACCTTTCTACCTGGCCATTTCTGATTCTCTAACACCTTTGTCATGGCCTTATCGGCAGCATCAGACATTACCTTGGCTTTCTTGTTGCCATATCTTTCAGCTATATGCTCAAGTGAGGCAAAAATAGCGCCAAACTCACCCAAAGAATCCCATCTTAAGTGTCCTTCTTCTATTAACTGCTGGGCGTGTTTTGGGGCAGAACCACCAGCACCTGTCTCAAACAAACCACCACCGGCAAGCAGAGGGACGATTGAAAGCATCTTGGCTGATGTTCCAACTTCCAAAATCGGGAAGAGGTCTGTTAAATAATCCCTTAAAGCGTTGCCTGTTACAGATATAGTATTGAGACCTTTTCTGATTCTTTCAAGCGAGAATCTCATAGCATCAACTGGCCTCATAATCCTAATGTCCAGACCCTCTGTATCATAATCCTTAAGATACTCTTTAACTTTTTTTATAAGCTCAGCATCATGAGCCCTATTTTCATCAAGCCAGAAAACGGCAGGATAACCTGTTGCTCTTGCCCTTCTTACGGCCAAGCCAACCCAATCTCTGATAGCCTCATCTTTAGCCTGACAACCTCTCCAGATATCACCTTTTTCAACATTATGTTCAATCAAAACATTGCCATTTTCATCTACAACACGCACAGTTCCATTAGATGGAGCTAAGAAGGTTTTATCATGTGATCCATACTCCTCGGCCTTCATAGCCATCAAACCAACATTGGAAACATCGCCCATTGTGGTTCTGTCAAACTGACCATTCTTCTTACAATCCTCAACGACCTCTTTATACATGGTAGCATAACATCTATCAGGAATAACGGCCTTTGTATCTTGAAGCTCATCGTTCTTGTTCCACATTTTACCGCCATCTCTTATCATTGGCGGCATGGAAGCATCGATAATAATGAGGTTTGGAGCATGAAGGTTTGTTATTCCTTTTCTTGAATCAACCATAGCAAGCTCAGGATTCTTTTCATATACCTTTTCTATATCAGCTTCAATCTGCTTTCTCTGGTCTTCTGGTAATTTTTGAATTCTGGCGTAAAGATCTCTAAGGCCGTTGTTTGGATTAACGCCTAATTCTTTAAACAGTTCCTTATACTTCTCAAATACATCTTTGAAGTATATTTCAACCATATGTCCAAAGATTGGAGGATCGGATACCTTCATCATTGTAGCTTTTAAATGCAATGATAAAAGAACACCCTTCTCTTTGGCGTCCTTTATTTGCTGATCGAAAAACTCTCTAAGTTTTTTAACGCTCATGAAGGTTCCGTCAAAAACCTCACCCTTTAGTAGGTGAAGTTTTTTCATAGTTTGAGCATTGCCGTTCTCATCGACAAACTGAATCTCAATATCCATTTCCCTGTCTGTCGTGAAGGACTTTTCATGCTCATAGAAATCACCACCATCCATATGGGCAACATGGGTTTTTGAATCTTCTGGCCACGGCTTTAGCGGCAAACCCATTGAATCTGGGTATTTTTTTGCAAACTCTTTAACAGAAGTTGGAAGCCTTCTATCTGAGTTGCCCTGCCTCAAAACAGGGTTAACAGCGCTTCCCAAAACCTTCGCATATCTCTCTTTTATCTCTTTTTCTTTCTCATCCTTTGGCTCTTCAGGATAATCAGGAACGTTGTAGCCTTTCTCTTGAAGCTCTTTAATAGCTTCCTTAAGCTGAACAACGCTAGCAGAGATGTTTGGAAGTTTTATGATGTTGGCTTCTGGTTTGTTAACCAACTCGCCTAAATAGGCTAAATCGTCATTGATCCTCTGGTCTTCTTTCAAATACTCAGGAAATGTAGCCAAAATCCTTCCTGCCAAGGAGATATCCCTTACTTCAACATCAACATCGGCATGCTTGACGAAGCCTTTAACTATGGGTAGTAAAGAAAATGATGCTAAATAAGGCGCCTCGTCAGTCTTCGTCCATACAATTGTAGGTTTTCCTGTAGCCATCCTTCCACTCCTTTCTATAAATTCTTATTTTTCACTTTATAAATGCCTCCTTGCAGACACCCCTAAACTCTGCGCAAGATATACACCAATTATCAAGTTGTGTCAAGAAATTATTGATTTTTCAAGGCTTTAAGCTTGACTTTTTTGCTCTCTTATTGCATTCTTTTTGTGAGTGAAAGGAGGGGGAGAAGTTGATAAATCCCAACATTTTTTTAATGGTCATACCTTTTTTAGTGGCTGTTGTTTTTCATGAGGTAAGCCACGGATATGTGGCATATAAATTGGGTGATAACACAGCCAAGTTTGCAGGCAGGCTCACATTGAATCCAGTGGCACACATAGACATATTCGGCACTATTGTTCTGCCTGCTATTTTGATAATCGCTCACTCGCCTATTCTTTTTGGTTGGGCAAAGCCGGTACCCGTAAATTTTTTTAACCTAAAAAAACCCAAAAGAGATTCGGCCATAGTTGCAGCAGCAGGACCTACAACAAATATACTACTTGCCGTATTATTTGCTATAATCTATAGGATTAGCCTGTTTCTCCCAGCAAGTTTTATACAACAACCACTCATGATAACATGCCTATACGGTGTGCAGTTGAATTTAATATTTGCCTTTTTTAACCTTATACCTATACTGCCACTCGATGGCGGCAGGATATTGGCTGCATTCTTACCACCAAAATGGGCTTATAACTTTTCAAAACTCGAGCCATACGGTATATATATAGTAATAGCCTTGCTGTTTTTGGGTATTTTTGATTTTATCTTTACATTCTTCGTTTTACCGCTATCAAGCATACTACTGTCTTAGGAGAAAAAAATGAAAGAAGCTTATCTTTATTCGAGACTTGAGGATAATAAGGTTCAATGTAATTTATGTTCATTTAGGTGTAAGTTAGCAGATGGCAAAACGGGCATATGTGGTGTAAGAAAAAATGAAGGAGGCACACTTTATTCTACAGTTTATGCGAGGGCTGTAGCAAAGGCGATAGATCCGATAGAAAAAAAACCATTATTCCACTTTTTACCATCTACTAAATCGTTTTCAATAGCAACCGTGGGGTGCAATTTTAACTGCCTGAACTGCCAGAATGCAGACATAAGCCAATATCCCAAAGAAAACGCAGGTGCTGTTGTGGGTGATGTTTATCCACCTGAAAAGGTTGTAGAAGATGCCATATCTGCAGGTTGTAAGTCTATAGCATACACATACACTGAACCCACCATTTTCTTCGAATACGCCATAGATACGGCAAAATTGGCAAAAGAGAAGGGACTGAAGAACATATTTATAACAAACGGCTATATGACAAAAGAAACGATAGATATGATGGACGGCTTAATAGATGCTGCCAATGTTGACCTTAAAGCCTTCAATGATGCATTCTATATGCAGATATGCGGTGGAGCCAGATTAAAGCCTGTTCTTGAAAGCATAGAATATATGAAATCCAAGGGAATTTGGGTAGAGGTTACTACACTTGTTATACCAACAGCAAATGATGATCCGGCCGAGGCGATGCAGATAGCCGAGCATATCTACAACATAGATCCATCAATTCCCTGGCATATAAGCAGGTTTTATCCGGCTTACAAATTCAGCGATGTTATGCCGACCCCTCCAGAAGTTATAAAGAACTTCAGGCAAATTGGCCTATCAATAGGCCTAAAGTATGTATATACGGGCAACATGCTGGGTGATGAGGGCGAGCACACATACTGTCCAAATTGCGGCGAACTTCTGATAGCAAGATATGGCTATGAAATTCTATCCTATGCCATAAAAGATGGTAAATGCCCCAAATGCGGGACAAAAATAGATGTGGTGGAGAGTTAAGGTGAGGTTGTTGTTTGCAGAGGAAGAGATAGAAAAAAGAATAGAGAAACTCGCAAAGCTATTAGATGAAAAGCTAAGGAGTAAACAAGAAAAAACGGTTATGCTTTACATAGAAAAAGGCGGCAAGCCGTTTTTTGAGAAGCTCACACAGAAGATGAAAACAAATCCAATCAAGGACAGCATCAGAGTAAAAAGCTACGCAGGCGATAGATCAACTGGAAAAATAGAGTGGATCAAGAAACCCTCTGTTGATTTAAAGGGTAAACACTGCATAATCGTGGATGATATACTTGACACGGGCAAAACGATAAAAGAGGTTAAAAATTATATGCTATCCCAGGGTGCAACGGGTTGTGAGATATGCGTAGCAGTCAATAAACACGAAAGACGAGAGGAGGATATAGAGCCTGATTACTATCTGTTTGATTTAGACAAAGGCTTCATCATCGGCTTTGGAATGGATTACAACGAAAAATACAGGGAGTTACCCGCAATATACCTAATGGGTGAATCATAACAGAACTATCCTACAGTTATATGAAAAATTTAAACAAAAAATGTGTCGCACTATACTCAGGGGGGCTTGACAGCCTACTTGCTATATTGATAGTAAAATCCTTAGGGGTTGAAGTTTATCCATTATTCGTTCAGACACCCTTTTACAATAAAGAAATAGATAAACTAAAAGAACAACTAAATAAGTCTGGACTGGCATTGGAAACTGCAAGGGATGATAAGGCATATATAGAGATGCTTCTAAACCCACGCTTTGGTTATGGTAAAAATCTAAATCCATGCATAGACTGCAAAGCCTTCTTTTACAAAAAGGCCAAAGAGTACGCGGATAAAATCGGGGCAAGCTTTATCATAACAGGTGAGGTTTTAGGTCAAAGGCCTATGAGTCAACGATCGTATACCGTTCTTCGAACAATAGAAAAGCATGCAGGACTAATAGATTTAGTTTTAAGACCGCTCTCTGCAAAATGCCTCAAAGAAACAATCATGGAGAAGGAAGGCATAGTGGATAGGGATAAGCTATACTGCATACAGGGCAGGACAAGAAAGGCGCAATTTGAGCTTGCTAAAACCTTCGGTATTGAGGAGTTTGAAAGTCCAGCCGGTGGGTGTTTGCTAACTGATACTCAATTTAGTGCAAGACTAAAAGAGATGCTCGATAAAAAGGATGAACTGAACAGTCCAGTGGCTATTGAACTATTAAAAATAGGCAGGCACTTCAGGGTTGATGGATTTAAGTTTATCGTATCGAGGAATGCGGAAGAAACAAAGTTTTTGACTGATAATTTTTCTGACCTGCCACAGATAAGATGTCTGAACAGCCCAGGTGGCGTTGGCGTATTTTTAAAAGAACCCCACATAGAGACAATCATAACCGCAGCTGCAATACTAAAGAGATATTCAAAGAAAGCCCAAAACCTGATATTTAAAGGCTCAAGGGAGTTTATAATAGATGTTAAGCCGATGAGCGATGAGAGACTGAACAGCTATAGAGTTGGAGGAGATAATGCTTAAAGAAAAACTTGAAGAATTAGAGGAAAAATATAAATACATAGAAACTCAACTCTCAGATCCAAATGTTGTAGGCGATCTGGATAGGTACAAATCGCTTAGCTCAGAGATAAAAAAACTTACACCCATTGTAGAAAAAGCCAAAGAATACAGAAATATCCTAAGGCAGATTGAGGAAAATGAAGAGCTTCTTGAGGATGAAGAGTTAAAAGAATTGGCAAAAGAAGAATTAAAACACCTAAAGGAACGTCTACCTGAGCTCGAACAAGAAATAAAACTCCTATTGCTCCCCAAAGATGAGGCCGACGATAGGGATGTAATATTGGAGATAAGGGCAGGAACAGGTGGCGAGGAGGCTGCTTTATTTGCAGCAGACCTGTTTAGGATGTATTCAAGATATGCAGAGAACAAGGGCTTCAAGGTTGAGGTGTTAAGCAAAAGCCTATCCGATACAGGTGGCATAAAGGAGATAATAGCCGAGATAAAAGGCAAAGGAGCCTATCATCTATTCAAACACGAAAGCGGCACACATAGGGTTCAAAGGATACCTATAACAGAATCACAGGGCAGAATCCATACATCGGCTGCAACCGTCGCCGTATTGCCCGAGGCAGAGAATGTTGATGTTGAGATAAAGCCAGAGGATTTGAGAATAGATGTGTTTAGAGCCAGTGGACACGGTGGACAACATGTAAACACAACCGATTCAGCCGTAAGAATAACCCACCTTCCAACCGGTATGGTGGTTAGCTGCCAGGATGAGAAATCTCAACTTAAAAACAAGGAAAAAGCGCTAAAGATACTCAAGTCAAGGCTTTATGATTTTTACAGGCGTAAAAAGGATGAAGAGAGGGCCAAAGAGAGAAAAAGTCAGATAGGCTCAGGCGATAGATCTGAACGCATAAGAACATACAATTTCCCTCAAGGTAGGGTAACAGACCATAGGATAAACCTAACATTATACAAGCTGGATAGTATAATGGAGGGAGATCTGGATGAGCTAATAGAGGCATTAATCGTAGATGAACAGGCAAGAAAACTAAAAGAAAGCGGAATGTGAGGGAAAAATGGGATTTAAATGCGGAATAGTGGGTCTTCCCAATGTGGGTAAATCCACAACATTCAATGCCTTAAGCAGGGGCAATGCCGAAAGCTCCAATTTTCCATTCTGCACAATTGAACCAAATGTGGGCATAGCCGAGGTTAAAGATGAAAGACTGTATAAACTTGCAGAGTTAGTAAACCCCAAGAAAATCACACCTGCTGTTGTGGAGTTTGTTGATATTGCAGGGCTTGTGAAGGGTGCAAGCGAAGGTGCAGGATTGGGCAATAGGTTTTTAAGCCACATCAGGGATGTTCAGGTTATCGTGCATGTGGTTAGGTGTTTTGAGGATGAAGACATCGTGCATTCGGTTGGCGAGGTTGACCCCAAAAGGGATATAGAAATTATCGACACAGAGCTTATGCTTGCCGATCTGCAAACCATAGAAAACAGGGAAAACAAAACACTTAAAATAGCAAAAAGCGGCGACAAAAAGGCCAAAGCCGAGCTTGAGATACTGGAGAGGTTTAAAAACCTGCTTGAGAGCGGAAAACCTATAAGGAGTGAAAGCCTAAAGGCAGAAGAGGTGGATTTAGTAAACGAGTTAAGGCTTCTGAGCGCAAAACCTGTGATATATGTGGCCAATGTATCGGAGGATAGCTTAGATGGTAATGAATACTCAGAAACCGTTAAACAGATAGCAAACAAGGAAAATGCACCGGTCATAGTGCTTTCAAGCAAGGTTGAGGAGGAGTTATCCAGACTGTCTGAGCAGGAAAGAAAAGAGTTTATGGAGATGTTAGGCTTAAAAGAATCAGGCCTTGATAGGCTTGCAAAGGTAGGCTATCAGATGCTCGGTCTAATAACATTCTTCACAGCCGGACCAAAAGAGGTTCGTGGCTGGACGATAAAGAAAGGAACAACGGCAAAAGAAGCTGCAGGTGTAATACATTCCGATATAGAAAGAGGATTCATAAGAGCTGAGATCATAAAATACGAAGATTACATAGCCGCAGGGGGCGAAAAGCAGGCCAAAGAAAAAGGCTTAATGCACCTTGAGGGCAAGGATTATATCATGGAAGATGGCGATGTAGTTTATTTCAGGTTTAATGTATGAGGGTTATAAGGGACATATACGCAGAGTGCGATATAGAAGCAACGGCTATAGCGTTAGGAAACTTCGATGGCATCCACAGGGGGCATCAAGCACTTATTAATGAAACGGTCAAGCTAAGCAAAAAACTAAATCTAACACCTGCAGTATTCACTTTTCATCCCCACCCAAAAAAGGTCATAGAGCACATAGATGAACCGTTCTTAATTCAGAGATTTAAGGAGAAAACAAAAATCATAGAGAGCTTCGGTATAGATATAGTTGTTTGTGCCCACTTTACGCAAGCATTTGCCGAGATGGAGCCGTATAATTTTGTAAAAGACATACTCATAGACAGAATGCATGCAAGGGCAATATGTGTGGGACACGATTACACATTCGGCAAAAAGGCTCTTGGAACAACAAAAACATTAAGGGAGTTATCCAACAGTCTTGGTTTTGAACTTATCGTAATACCTCCGTTTAAAATCAACGGCACAATAGTAAGCTCAACAAGGATAAGGGAATTTTTAAGGACAGGTCAAATCGGATTGGCCAATGAGTTTTTGGGCAGGAATTACACCATATCCGGTATCGTAAAAGAGGGCGAAGGGCGAGGCTCATCGCTTGGTTTTCCCACGGCAAACATCTATCCAACAAACGAGATACTCCTAACAAACGGTGTTTATGCAGCCTATGTTTACATAGACTCAAAGAAGTATGCGGCTGCTGTTAATGTGGGCGTCAATCCAACATTCAAAGGCACACAAAAGCACATAGAGGCCTTTATCTTTGATTTTAACGGTGACTTGTATCGAAAAAGGATAACAATCGAGTTTATAGATTTTATAAGGCCAGAGAGAAAATTCAAAAGAATAGATGATCTGATAAGCCAAATAAAACAGGATATAAAACAGATAAAAACAATCCTTTAGGAGAAGGCGATGGTTTTTGAAAGCTTGGGCGAATACATAGAGGCTCTTAAGAAAAAAAAGGAGCTGTTGATTATAAAAGATCAGGTTGACCCTGTTTATGAGATGGGATACATAGCAGATAGACTCATAAAAAGCGGCGGTCCTGCGGTTCTGTTTGAAAACCCCAAAGGCAGCGGCATACCTGTTGTAATGAACCTGTTTGGCACAAGAAAAAGAACCGAGTTTGCCTTAAATGTTGAAAGCCTTGACGAGTTGGGCAGCAGGGTTGAGGAGCTTGTAAATGCCGAGGTGCCCTATAATTTCTGGGATAAGCTAAGAAACATAGTAAAACTTAAGGAGTTTAGCAAATTTATACCCAAAATCGTCTCCTATGCCCCATCGCAGGAGATAATCATAGACAACCCAGACCTAACCAAACTGCCCATCCTAAAGACATGGCCGATGGATGGTGGGCGTTTTATAACCCTGCCGCTTGTATTTACAAAAAATCCCAAAACAGGCAAGCAGAACTGCGGCATGTATAGAATGCAGGTGTTTGATAAAAACACAACCGGTATGCACTGGCATATCCACAAAGATGGAGCGCACCATTATAGGTGGTATAAAGAGAAAAACCAGAAGATGCCGGTTTGTGTTGCAATAGGCGCAGACCCCATAACCATATACACAGCAACGGCACCACTGCCTGAGGATATAGACGAGATGCTGTTTGCCGGTTTCCTGCGCAGAAAGCCCGTAAAACTAACCAAAGCCACGCTTTCAGATATACTTGTTCCTGCCGAGGCAGAGATCATACTTGAGGGATATGTTGATCCCAATGAGCCTTTGCACATAGAAGGTCCATTTGGCGACCACACGGGGTATTACTCCTTAGCTGATTATTACCCTGTATTCCACATAGAGCGGATAACAATGAGAAAAAACCCCATATACCCTGCAACCATAGTGGGCAAACCGCCGATGGAGGACTGCTTTTTGGGTAAGGCCACAGAAAGGCTGTTTTTGCCGATAATTAAGAAAATATTGCCAGAAATCGTCGATATAAACCTGCCCGTTGAGGGGATCTTTCACAACTTTGCGTTTGTCTCCATCGATAAACAGTTCCCAGGCCATGCATTCAAGGTCATAAACGCCTTATGGGGATTGGGCATGATGAGTCTAACCAAGATAATCGTGATATTCGACAAACATGTGAATGTCCAGGACATATCGGAGGTTATCTGGAGATTGGGCAATAACATAGACCCCAAAAGGGATATCATATTCACAAAAGGCCCGTTAGATGTGTTGGAGCATGCATCAGACATGCCGTTCTTTGGCTCGAAGATGGGTATAGATGCAACGAAGAAATGGAAGAGTGAGGGTTTTGCAAGGGAGTGGCCACCCGATATAGATATGAGTGAGGATGTTAAAATTAAGATGGATAAGCTTTTAAATAAATACCTAAAACGGGAGGTGAGGTAATGAATGTAGCAGAGGCTATAAAGGGCAGGTTTTCTGTAAGGTCGTATTTGGACAAACCGGTTGATAAAGAAACGGTATATAAAATCCTCGATATAGCGCGATTTTCACCTTCAGGACACAACATACAGCCCTGGGAGGTTGCCGTTGTAATGGGCAAGAAAAAACAGCAGCTTGCAGAAAGGCTTATGGAGGCTGTAAAAAACAGAGAGCCGCGCAAATACGATTACGAACATTACACCAAACAACTGCCAGAAAAACTCAAAGAAAGATTCAACACCTGCAACACAATTGTCTTTGATGCAAAAAAGATAGACCCAAAGAAGGATAAAGACAAGCTCCTTGAGCATATCCTGCAAAACTTTAAGTTCTTTGACGCACCCGTTGAGCTTATAGTTATGGTCGAGAGGGGGATTGGCGAGGCTGTGTTTTTGGATTTAGGTATATTTGCCCAAAGCATAATGCTTACAGCCTTAGAGTTTGGTCTTGCAAGCTGCCCCAAAACATCGATCGCTATGTATCCCGACATAATAAGAGAGACTTTGGGCATACCCGAAAGCAAGATGATAGTGTATGGTATATCGTTGGGCTATCCAAACTTAGACGCCCCTATCAATAAGGTAAGAATGCCCCGGGATAAGGTTGAGGAGTTTACCACCTTTTATGAATAATGGGTGCGCAATTATACTTAAAAACACTCGATAAACTGGAAAGCAGGCTATTCAAGGCGCTTTTTGAGAGGGATATAGAGTCTGCAAAACTCATAATTAGAAAAGAAAACAGTATCTTAAAGTTCAAAAAGACCGCAGATACTCTTACAAAGGATATCTTAGAGCTAAAGCTACCAAAAGCCACACAGGAAAAACTAACCCGCAGGGGTATAACAACTATCAAGGATTTATTGAGTTTTGAACCCCTGCGGATTGAGAACTATTCACTAAAAGACCCAAAATCCATAAAAAACGGCGAGTATTGCGCAATAAAAGGTATCGTTCTATCAAAAAACAGGGGATTGAGGGTTTTAAGTGTCTTACTGAATTCAAAAGGAGTCCATATACGGTGCAACTGGTTTAGGCTAACACCGTATATAAAAAGGATGCTATCCTCGATAAAGCCTGGCGATGAGATAGTCTGTCTGGGTAAGGCATCGAGGGATGGATTTTTATTACAGCTCAATCATCCGAAGCTAATAAAAGCAAAAGAATTTGAACCATCAAAGAGAATAGTCTACCCAAACATAGGACTAAGAAATACAACCATAGCAAAAGCCAAAGAAAAAGCTATGCTAATGCTGCCCAAAAGGCCTTTTGATTATCTGCCCTATTCTGTCATATCCAAAAACAACCTGCCCTTATTAGATGAATTCTTTGAACACCTAAAGTCAGACGGAGCAGATAGTTCAATTCAAAAAAGACAGAAATACGAGGAGATGTTCTTTCTGCTTTTGGGTTTGAGACTGCAAGAAAAACGCTTAACACAAAAGACGGCACCATCAATAGAAACACAGGCAGATTTTTTAGATGAGGTCAAAAAACATCTGCCTTTTGAGTTAACAAACGGCCAAATTCAGGCTATAGGCGAGATACTAAAAGACATGACTCGCTCAAAACCCATGCTGAGGCTTCTGCAGGGCGATGTGGGTTGCGGCAAAACCGTTGTCGCCCTGATATGCGCACTTGCCGCATTAAAGGCCAACTATCAGGTGGCTATAATGGCACCCACCCAGCCGCTGGCGGTTCAATTCTTCCTTCAAGCAGATAAGCTCCTGGCAAAATTCAAGTTTAAAACCTCTTTACTTGTAAGCTCAACCAAGAAGAAAGAGAGCGTTTACCAAAAGATAAAAAGCGGCGAGATAGATTGCGTTGTTGGGACACATGCTTTGATAGAAGAGCAGGTGGAATTTAAGAATTTGGGCTTTATCATCATAGACGAACAGCACAGGTTTGGCGTTGAACAGAGAAAAAACCTATCCTCAAAGGGTAAATTCCCCCACCTGCTTCTAATGAGCGCAACACCTATACCAAGAAGCCTCTCTATGGTCTTATACTCAAAAACAAGCCTTTCAACAATCAAAGAAAAACCCGCAAACAGAGGTAAAATAAAAACGCTTCACTTTTACAAAAACAAAAGGCAAGAGGCATACAAAATAGCCATTGATGAGTTGAACAAAAAACATCAGGTATATGTGATCGCACCTTTGATTGAGGAATCTGAACACTTTGAAGATTACAGGGCTGCAATAAAGCTTCATGAGGAGCTAAAGGATGGGTTTTTTAAAGGCTTTAGGGTTGAGTTATTGCATGGAAAGCTCAAACCCGAAGAGAAAGATGCCATTTTAAAGGATTTTAAAGAGGGGGCAATAGATTGTTTGATCAGCACAACCGTTATAGAGGTGGGTATAGATTCACCCCTTGCAACGGTCATAATCATAGAAAACGCAGACAGGTTTGGTCTTTCCCAACTTCATCAGCTAAGGGGTAGGGTTGGCAGAAGCTCTTTTGATTCATACGCTATATTAATAACAAACAACAACCTATCAGATACAGCAAAAAAACGCATAGAAGCGCTTTTAAAAACCGATGATGGATTTGAAATCGCCCAGATCGATTTTCAACTTAGAGGCTCAGGCGAGATATTGGGAACAAGGCAACACGGCAGAGACCTAAAATACACAAACATCCTTAAAGACATAAAACTTATTAATACCGTAAAAAAAGATATAGACATGTTACTTAAAAAAGACTATCCTTTAAACGATGGGCTTTTGACTATATTAAAACGAGAATGGAAAGAAAGATTAAGTTATATAAATGTGGGGTGAGAGATGAAGGCTTGCATAACTCAATTCAAAATAGAGGCAGGCAATGTTGATGCTAACTTTAAAAAGGGAATATCATTGATAGAGCAGGCAAAGAAGGAGGGTTGTGATCTAATACTTTTGCCTGAGGTGTGGACAACCGGTTTTTTGTTCAAAAAGCTAAAAGACCTATCCAAAACAACGCCGGAGATTATTAAAGAGCTAAAAAGACTCTCCCAAAATATCTGTATTTGCGGAACCTACGTTGTAGACAATCCTGAAACCGACAAGGTTTTTAATATATTTTATGCCATAAAAGATGGAAAAGTTCTGCTTGAGTATAAAAAGACAATGTTATTTGGTTTAACAGGTGAGGATAAATATTTCAATAGAGGTGATTTTTCTCAAATAAATACATTCACATTAAATGATATCAAAATAGGCGTAAGCGTATGTTACGAACTAAGGTTTCCTGAGTTTTTTAGAAAATCGGCCTTCAACGGTGCATATATCCACCTACATCCTGCCATCTGGCCTAAAAGCAGATTAAACCACTGGCAAACATTAACACAGGCAAGGGCTATAGAAAATCAATTTTTCCTTCTAACATCAAACGGTGTCGGCATGAGTGGAAAATGGGAACTTGCTGGCCACTCAAATATAATAAATGGATGGGGAGAATTCCTGAAGGCTCTCAATTATGACGAGGGCTTTGTATGTGAAAAGTTAGACATAAACGAAGTAGAACAAATAAGAGATCAGCTAACCTCTCTTAAGGATTCAATAAATTACCTAAGAACGCTTTATGTCTAAGTAAATACTTTTGGAGGTGCATCTCCTCTCTTTTTTATCTCACCCTTTTTTATAGCATCCTCAATATCTTTAACGGCTTTCTCTTGCATTTTTCTTAGGTGTTCTTTTTCATCTCTTATTCTACCTCTTTCTTTGGCTACCTTAAGCAACTTCTCACCTGTTTTTCTACCTATATGTTTAACTGTATCCTTAGGAACAAACACAGCTCCACATTCGGGGCATCTGTAAACCTCTATATCCTTCACAGTTATCATCTCACCCTTTACAGGCCTTCTAAATGGTGTAACCACCCTTCTCATCTCTCTTCCGCAAAATTTACACCTCATTCCTACTACCTCCAAAATTTATATAAAGGAGGGGATTATCCCCTCCTCATTGATACCATCAGCTCTTAATCTTAACCCTCCAGGGCTTACCGTGCTCTTTTTCATACTCAACTTCTCTGAGCGTCTTTCTGCTTAGATAAATCCTTGTTGGGTCAACGATCATTCTTAGAACTTTCAACTGCTCAATAGAAGGCGTAGGAGTCTCCGGTATATCGTCGGTCGGCGTTAGAACCTTACCATCTCTACCTTTAAGCTCCCAACCTGTGTTCTCTATAACATCCTTCAAGCTAACACCTGGGTGTACACTTCTTAGTCTCATATCGTAAGAACCATCCTCAGGGTAGTTCTCCATGACGCACACATCGGAGGCCATGATTCCTTTTCCGCCTCTTGGTGCACCATAATCCCATCTAGTCTCACCTTCTGGTCCTCTTGCAGCTGCCATCGTTGTTAGATAGCATACATGAGGTGGAAATCTCCTTTTTTCCTGAACCATAATAGCCAATGTAAAGTCTGACTGCTGACCTATTGGGTTAGCACCACCAGAACCTGTGAATCTTACGGGAGGTCCTAATTTAACATCATCAGCTCTTTCAGCCTGACTTCTTTCACCCTTCTTTATAATAGAAGGCCAATAACCGTCTCTTCCGCTCTTCTCTTTATCCCATATAGCTGTGGAGTTGATGTTTCCGTACTCATCGTATTCTGCGCCGCCCAAAACACCACCTGTAACATAACCCCTCTGTTCGTACGTTCCAAAAGCATCCGCCATTGAGAGGGCTGTTGAGGACATGTATGTTCCCCTGATGTCTGCAACTGAAATTGGAACATGCTCAAATTTAGGATCGAGCATTCCAGCTTCCATAACCGTTATTGCAACGGGGTTTATTGTATGCTGAGCCTCAGCCATCGTAAGAACAGGCAAACCTGTCCCGACAAACATAGAGGCACCGTATGGGATCATCGTAGAGCCAGCTATTGCCAACAACTCTATCGTGGTAAACTCATCAGGTGGAAGGTCATATTCTTTACAATATGCTTCATATTCTGTATCGCTAATACCTGACGAAAATCCCTTCACTAATTCTATAACTTCATCAACCGTAGGTATTTTAACAGGAATTTTTATAGCCATTTTTACCTCCCTTACTTTCCAATAGGTCTATAAAGATCTGGTTTATAACCGTATTTAGCATCGGCCCTTAACTCATATAGCCTTGCGAATCCCTTTGTACCATTGGGGCTTTCGTATTTTGCCTCAATCTTTCCAAACTTAAAGTAGTCGGTTCCAACCTTGTTCTCCAGGAAGTCCCATTCATCCTTACCGACTATGTTGTGCCAATACTCAGCCAATGCCTTTTTACCGTCATTTGTACCTGCAGCCCTATTGGCTTTAATATAAAACATCCACCACATCCAGTCATAATCATAGTAGTATGTAGAGCCAGTTGGATAACATCCAAAAGGAGCCTCAAGGATAGCATCAACATGTGTAAACGGTATTTGGTTCTCAGAAGGTCTTAGTCTCAATTCCTCCTCAGGAACAATCTTCTCAGCTGAAATCACCAGATATTTTGCAGAAATAGATTGCTCAACATCAGGAACAAGCAATCCTTCAATCCTTGCTGTTCCTTTATCTCCAACCCTTTGAACATGTGTTGTAGTTACATATGGAATAGCTGGTGGATAAAGTATTGCAATTGGACCTTTTTCTTGTGTATACTTGTTAACCCTCTTGCGTAGTGCCTCATAGTAGATTCCATCTTCCTCGGCGGCGGTTTGGTTCATTGTGGGTTCTGGCTCGTCGCCGAGGGAGTATTTATTATTCGGATCGTATTGATGAGGCCTCAAACCCCAAGCATCGAATGGGTCTTTGATTATTGCATGTCTCTTCGGAGGAATATCTGGATGAATCCACAAACCATTATCATCCTTTCCTCTTAAACCAGCCTCTCCAAATGTATCATACTCAAGAAGATCAGAACCAAGCTCTGTCATTCCAGAGACAAACTGCATTCCATACTTTCCTGCTATTGTTCTTAGAGCCCAGGAGTAGTTGGTATGGTCCATAACAGCCTCAATCTGACCATCCTCAAGCCCTTTTCTAACCTCATAAGAAACAGGTTGAATCGTCTCAAGCCCCAAGTAGGTCATCTCAACCCATGCAAGCTGACCTGCACCACCCATCATCATAATAGGTGTAGCGCCTGCATTTGTCTGAACATAAAGGTCAGGTATGTTCTGCCTGATAACCTCCCTTGGAATGGAAACATTTGTTCTTGTGTATCCAAATCCACCAACACACCAAGCCCTTTTGGGTTTGATGAATCTCTTAACGATTTCCTGAACTGACATTATTTTGCTTTTTTCCTCTGCCATAGCCCCCTCCAAATTCTTCTAAAAATTTTTCTAACTTTTTGAGTTCCTCTTTCTGATTAGGTTTTTCATTGCCCAGTTCTGCATATTCAATTGGAACACCCAAAATATCGGAGAGTTTTTCGATGAACTCTATAACTTTTTCATACTTTAAACCGGTGATGTAAAAATCAACCGAATAGTCTCCATTAAAGTAAACTGTAGGATACATATCATCGAAATCCAGAACATCCTCGCCACTTTCATTAAATGGTATAAGCCTAAAGCTTGAGCCAGCTGTTTTTGTAATTCTACCCAGTTGCTGCACTTTTTCCCTTATTTCATCAAGCGTTATAAACTCACCGCCACCTATAATGCGACCCGGTAATACACTGAAATCGCCCGACATTTACTCAAGCTCCCTCTTCTTTGCCCAGAGTGTTCTTAATGTGTCTTCAATCTTATTTTCTGCAAATTCCAACATCTCTTTGGCATTTTTGATGTAGTCAAGCTTAATCCTTAACTCGTTTTCCATAATCTCAGCGGTTTTTTTCTCATGGAGTTGGTTAACTAACTTATTTAACCGTGTAATGGCAGCAGGCACCTTCTTAAACTGCCACATCCATGTCTCGAAATAATAGTTGGACATGGCCAGTTCCCAAACTTCACTGGTCAAAGCCTTCCAAACCTCCAAGCTCTCTTTCGAGGTTGGCTTTTCCTGAGGTTCGGCTTTGGAGGGCTTCTCCCATCGCTCTCTAAAGGACTTTGGATAAGCTATCACCCCTCTCACCTCCTTCTACTATGATTTTTTATTGTCAGTTGCATTTTAATATAGCAAATCTTAAATGTCAAGAAGTTTTTTAATTAATTAACTAAATTTTTGATGGACTTTTTGAAGGTTTATTGCTTTTTGTTCAATATATTTTATATAAAATTGCCCTTATTTAGTGTATTTAATTTTATAATAAAAGTTAATAATAGGAACTATTTGCATTTCTCTAAAGGGATATTTTCATTTAAATAAATAAAAATAGACTTTATTTAGAGTTAAAAACAAAATTTTATTGTTCAAAAAATCCAAAGTTCCAAACTTTAGAAAAATGGCTTGAAAAAAAGCATCTTGACTTATAGTTTTCATAAATAAAATTTTACTTATTAAAATAGTTAATAAACTTTTTTTAAATAAACCTAATTTAGAGATTGACTTTTTAGAAATAATTTTATATATTTTCGCCATGTAAGAATATCTTTTTAGGAGGTTGTGTATGAGGAATAAGGTAGTGGACGTAAGGGAGGCGTTGAGTGTAGTTAAAGACGGAGATGTAGTTGCCATCTCAGGATTTAACCTAACAACGTCCCCAGAGTACCTAATATTAGAGCTTTTTGAAATGTACAAAGAAACAGGCCATCCAAATAATTTGTTTATCATCTCTGATACATTGCCAGCAGTTCCGGATAGGGGCTTAGACAAGGTTTTTGCAGAGCTTTATGAGGATAAAAACCAGAACTTTATCAGAGGCGTTTTAATGCCGTTTATTGGTTGGTCCCCAGCCTTGATGAAAATGACTCTTGAGAACAGAATAGAGGTTTACTCCTACGCTATTGGAACAACATCCTACTGGTTCAGGGAGATTGCAAGCGGAAGACCTGGCCTAATTACAAAAGTTGGTCTTGGCACGTTCTTAGATCCAAGAATTGATGGCGGTGCTTCTAATGAGATAGCAAAAGAGAAAAAGACATGTAAAGTCGAATTGATGGAGATAAATGGTGAAGAATGGCTACTCTACACAGCTCCAACACCAGATGTAACATTCATAAGGGGAACAACCGCTGATACAGACGGAAATGTATCAATGGAAGAGGAAGGCTTCTACGGCACAGTTCTTAACATGGCACAGGCTGCAAAAGCACAGCCCAATCCAGGAAAAACAATTGTTCAGGTTAAATATGTTGCAAGAAAAGATACAATACCAACAAGAAATGTTATTGTTCCTGCTCCACTAATAGATTATGTTGTTGTTGCACCTGATGCAGACAAATATCACAGGGTTTCTGGAAGCTATGTAACCGACCCAAGATTGGCAGGAACAGTCAAAACCCAGAAAACAAAAGAGCTTGAAAGCCTCTTGCCAACGCCAGACAAAATAAGGGACAGAATCGCAGCTGGTAGAGTTCTTATTGAAACAATGAAACTCGTTGCCCAGCTTAAAAAACCTCTCTTTGGAAACCTGGGTATCGGAATCCCGGTTTTCGTATCCTGGCTTGCAGGCGAGTTTGGATACAGTGATTTCTTGGCCTTAACTGTTGAGCCTGGTCCCGTTGGCGGTATTGCCTTAGTTGGACAGGATTTCGGTGTTGCTATTTCACCAAACGCAATCATTCCAATGCCTGATATGTTTACAAACTATGAGGGTGGTATTATAGATTTTGCATCCTTAGGATTCATGGAGATCGACCCCAAAGGTAATGTTAACCCATCCTACAGCCCGGTAAGGGTATCCGGTCCTGGTGGATTCCCCGTAATTAGTGCTGGCTCTCCAAGAACATTCTTCGCTGGTGGATTTACAGCAGGAAAAGGCATCGACATAGATGCAGATAACGGTAAGCTTATCATAAATAGCGATGGAAATATACTGAAGTTCAATGAGGAAATCGTAAAAATAGTTTTCAGCGGCCCTCAGGCAGTAAAGAGTGGAAAACAGATTTTATATGTAACAGAAAGGGCTGTCTTTGAGTTGACCGAGAACGGCTTAAGACTCAAAGAGGTTGCACCTGGTGTTGATATCGAGAAAGATATCGTTGGCAAGATGAATTTCAAACCTGAGATACCAGAGAAGGTAGAGACAATGCCCGAAGTTCTATTCTACAAAGACCTAGCTCCTTTGAAAGAGTACTTAGACGGCATCCTCAAAGAAGGTGGAATCCTCTAAAAAACAAATTCAGGGAGGCTTGGGCCTCCCTTTTTTAATATCCTGAAATCTTAGTGTCCAGTTTGGCCTCATAAACCTCTGCCCCTTTGTCTGTTGCATACATCAAAAATACATCTATCTCGGGGGATGAACTACCCAACCTTTTTGATTCTGATACAACTAACACATCGCCCTCTTCTAATTTTGGCAATAACTCTTTTCCAAGCTGCCTATTCTTCCAGCTAATGTAGGGTTTAACATTTTCTTCTAAATATTCGATACCATCAGAAGCAATCCCGTACTTTGACTTTACAAATTTATCTATTGCAGCTTTCTGGACAATTCTATCTGCCTCAGAGTCATACTGGATATACCCATAAATCTTTCCCATAAGCCCTCCTAAACCAATTGTATTATGTCTAACTCTTCATTAATTATAACCTCACTTGCCTCCGGTAGCTTCATATATTTTCTCTCTATTTGCTTTTTAGCGTCCTTTTTATCTTTAGCCCTTACGATATTCGTGGTAACAAGCTTTTTTTCGTCCCTATATATCACCAATGCTAACACTTTATAAGTGTGTATTTGACTCATCCTAACACCTCTTTTGTCAATTTTTAAATTGTTCTTAAATTATATATAAAAAAATTTAATTTTGTTCAACTCAAAACCCATCACTTATAGGTCTTGCACCGTCTAAATCTGACAAAAACCTATTTTTTCTTGATTTTGAGCGGTTCTTTTAATATTCTTTTTTAGCTATTGTTTAGGGGGCTTTTTATGGATAAAAGTGAACTGAAAAAGGAGATATTAAAACTAAAAAAAGAAAAGAATGCTACCATAGTGGCACACTACTATCAAAATGATGAAATACAAGAAATAGCAGACATCAGAGGAGATTCCTTGGCTTTAGCCATCGAGGCATCAAAACTTGACTCAGACATAATTGTATTCTGTGGTGTTAAATTTATGGCAGAAACAGCAAAGGTTATCTCACCTAAAAAAAAGGTTTTACTGCCTGTTTTGAGCGCAGGATGCCCTTTGGCTGACACAGCAAAAAAAGAGGCAGTCTTAAAAAGGAAAAAAGAACTAAATAACCCAGCTATTGTTTCCTATGTAAACACGAATGTCGACGTTAAAACCATATCAGACATTTGCTGCACCTCCGCAAATGCCGTTAATGTGGTAAAAAGCATAAAAGAAAAAAGAATTCTCTTCGTTCCAGACAAAAACCTCGGAGAGTATGTAAAAGAACAGCTAAAAGATAAAGAGATATTTTTATGGGATGGTGCATGCCCTACACATGATGAATTCAAGGTAGATGACCTTAAAAAATTAAAAAAAGAACACCCTCAAGCAAAAATAGCTGTACACCCCGAATCTTCCAAAGCTTTAAGAGATGCAGCCGACTTTGTGGGTTCAACCAGCGGCATAATCAACTATGCAACCAGAACAGATGCAGATGAATTTATAATAGGCACAGAAGAGGGTATTTTGTATGAGTTAAAATTAAGAAATCCCTCAAAAAAATTCTACATAATCGGCGGTAAGGCTATATGCTACAACATGAAAAAAATAACACTTAAAGAACTTTACGAAGCGCTAAAAGAAGAAAAACACGAGATTCTGCTTGATGATGAAACCATAGAGCTTGCAAAAAAACCCATAGAAAAGATGATAGCAATTAAAAGGAACTGAACAAATGAACCCTGTATTTATAGAAAAATCCCTTAAAGCTTTTCTACTTGAAGATGCATATTTTTCAGACATAACAACAGAAAGCCTATCACAAAACAAAAAAGCTAAGGCTATTATAAAAGCAAAAGAGGATTTTATTCTGGCTGGTGCAGTATTTCTTAATTCACTTTTTAAATTAATGGAAAATGACTTTAAAATAAGTCTATTTAAACAGGATGGTGAGTTGGTTAAAAAAGGAGAATGCATAGCAGAGGTGGAATCAACAGATAGAGCTATACTCTATATTGAAAGAACATGCCTCAATCTTCTTCAGAGACTTTCTGGTATCGCAACAAAGGCAAGAAAATTTGCTCAGTTATTAGAACCCTACAAAGCAAAAATAACAGATACCAGAAAAACCACCCCTGGTTTAAGATTCTTTGAAAAATACGCTGTAAAAATTGGTGGTGGTGTAAACCATAGAATGGGGCTTTTTGATGCCGTCTTAATAAAGGACAATCACATAAAAGCCGTAGGAAGCATAAAAAGAGCCATAGAACTTGCAAGAAGAAACGTATCATTTACTACAAAAATAGAGATTGAATGCTCCGATTTAGAGCAAGTAAGACAGGCAATAGAGGCCAAAGCCGATATAGTTATGCTCGACAATATGAGTATAGGGCAAATGAAAGAAGCACTAAACTTATTTAAAGGAGAGGCTATATTTGAAGCAAGTGGAAATATAACAGAAGAAAATGTACAAGATGTGGCAAAAACTGGCATTGATTTTATATCATCAGGCTCTATTATACACCACGCATGTTGGGTTGATATAAATATGAAACTGGAGTGATAGATGAAAATAGCCATAGGTCAGATAGACACTGTTTTAGGTGATGTAGCAAAAAACACAACAAAAATAGAGCATTACATAGATATGGCAATAGACAAGGATTGCGATTTGATAGTATTTCCAGAGCTTGCAACAAGCGGATATGGTTTACGCGATCTAGTTTATCAAGCATCTATATCAGTAAATGATAAGCTTATTAAATCCATAGCAACAAAAAGCTTAGACATAGACATAGTCATAGGCTTCGCCCAGGAAGAAAACGGATATTATTTTAACAGTGCAGCATACTTCAGTAATGGCAATCTTATACACATACACAAAAAAAACTTTTTGCCAGATTACGGAATGTTTGAAGAGGAGCGATACTTTACAAAAGGTACATCTATCGAAACGTTTAAAACAAAATTCGGCAATACAACCATGTTGATTTGTGAGGATGCCTTTCATGTATCCTCTCATTGCAAAGCATTTTTTAACCGTACAGAGGTATTAATAATACTATCTGCAAGCCCATTTTGGTCAGACTATAAAAGCATGAAATGGGAGATGTGGGAAAACATATCAAAAACATACACCCAGCTTAACTCAAGTTTTGTTGTTTTTGCAAACAGGACAGGTTTTGAGGATGGTGTTGGCTTTTTTGGAAAATCCTTTATTGCAAGCCCGCATGGTTCTATTATAAAACAGGCTTCATTCCTGAAGGAGGAGCTTCTAATAACCCAAATAGATCCAAAAGATATTAAAAGGGCAAAGATAAAAATGCCTATCCTGAAAAATGAGGACGAAACATGGATAAAAAACTGATAGAAAAACTTAAAATAAATTGTGAGATTGTATCCTCCTATCTCATAGAATTTCTCAGACAAGAGATTACCAAAACAGGTATAATTAAAGCTGTCTTAGGTTTGTCTGGTGGTATAGATTCAGCCGTTGTTGCCTATTTAGCCAAGGAGGCACTGGGCAAAGAAAACGTATATGCAATACTAATGCCCTATAAACTATCAAGCAAAGAAAGCGTTGAAGATGCACTTAAAGTCGTAAAGGACACCGGAATAAACTACAAGATCTTCGAAATCACTAAGCCAGCCGATGCTTACATTGACCAGTTTGACGATATAGATAAACTCAGAAAAGGTAATATCTTTGCAAGGATGCGCATGATTACCTTGTTCGACCACTCCTCCTTATACAAAGCTTTGGTTGTGGGAACTAGCAACAAAACAGAACTACTCTTGGGCTATGGAACATGGTATGGAGATATGGCATCAAGCTTAAACCCCATAGGTGATTTGTACAAAAACCAGATATATCAACTTGCACGCTATTTTAAAGTCCCAGAGAGTATAATTGAGAAAAAGCCATCAGCCGATTTGTGGGTAGGGCAATCTGATGAGGATGAACTTGGTTTTTCTTACGATGAAGCCGATGTAATTCTTTATCACCTATACGATCTGCACTACACAATTGACGATATTGCAAGCTTAGGGTTTTCAAGAGAACTCGTAAAAGGCATAGCAAACAGAGTTAAAAGGAATCAATTCAAGCGCTTACCGCCAATCATAGCTAAAGTAAGCAAAAGAACGATAAATATAGACTTCAGATACTTAAGGGATTGGGGACTTTAAATCTATCTTAGGAAAATTTTTTTCAACTAACAACTTATAAATTTTCTCTTGACTTTATAATTAAGCAAATTAAAATACTTCTAAGATAATAGTTAAATAACTTTTAAGGAGGAGTGTCCATGGATGCGGTAATTTTGGCGCGTTGGCAATTTGCTTTAACTGCACTGTTTCATTTCATTTTTGTTCCCTTAACCCTTGGTTTATCATTTTTGGTAGCTATTATGGAAACCATCTATGTAAAAACAAACAACCCGACCTATCTCAGAATGACAAAATTCTTCGGGAAACTCTTTCTGATCAACTTTGCTTTGGGTTTAGTTACAGGTATTACATTAGAGTTTGAATTTGGAATGAACTGGGCAAGGTATTCAAAATTTGTAGGAGACATATTCGGTGCCCCTCTGGCTATTGAGGCAACATTGGCATTCTTTTTAGAATCCACATTTTTGGGTGTTTGGATATTTGGCTGGAAAAAGGTATCAAAAAAGATGCATGCCCTTAGCATATGGCTTGTGGCTTTTGGCACAAACATATCAGCCCTCTGGATACTTATAGCAAATGCCTGGATGCAGCACCCCGTTGGATATGTTGTAAGAAACGGCAGAGCCGAATTTGTTGACTTCTGGGCAGTGGTGACTCAACCATACGCGATACTCAAATTCCTCCATACTATTACAGCAGGATATGTAGTGGGTGCGTTTTTTGTTATGGGCATATCTGCTTATCATTTGCTAAAAAACCAAGAAGTTGACCTGTTTAAAAGGGCTTTCAAAATTGGAGCAGCATTTGGTTTATTCGCTACAATAGCCGTATTTATTATAGGCGATTTACATGCAGGTGAGGTGGCAAAAACTCAACCTACAAAGCTTGCGGCAATGGAGTCTGTCTGGACTAGCCAAAAAGGTGCACCGATGTATCTACTAATAATCCCTGATGAAAAACACCAAAAAAATGCTGTAGAGCTATTTGGCATACCAAAGATGTTAAGCATAATTGCATATCATAACGCTAATGCAACGATAAAAGGCTTAAAAGATTTCCCCAAAAACGACAGACCTCCTGTAACCATCACTTTTGTTTCTTTTAGAACTATGGTAGGCCTGGGAACTCTATTTGTGCTTTTGGCCATAATAGCCTATTATTACATAAGAAAAGATATACTCCTCAACAAGAAATGGTTCTTAAAACTAATGCTATTTGCCATACCCCTACCCTACATAGCCATAGAGCTTGGTTGGATTGTGGCTGAGGTTGGAAGGCAGCCATGGATAGTCTACGGGCTTATGAGAACAGCCGATGCAACCTCAACTGCCGTGACAGTTTCCCAGATTATTATGAGCTTGATAGGTTTCGTCCTATTCTATTCCATTTTAGGCGCTATAGACATCTACCTACTTGTGAAATATGCAAAACAACTACCTGAGAAGGTTTAAGGAGGTCGTTGAAATGTTGAATACAATCTGGTTTGCTTTATGGGGCCTTCTTTGGGCTGTATATTTTATGCTCGACGGTTTTGATTTTGGTGCAGGTATTCTACATCCATTTGTTGCAAAAAACGATACAGAAAGAAGGATGGTTATTAATACGGTAGGTCCTGTATGGGATGGCAATGAAGTATGGTTGATAACTGCAGGCGGTGCAACCTTTGCTGCATTCCCAACAACCTACGCCTACATGTTCAGCTATCTATATACACCCCTATTTCTTATTTTAATGTCCTTGATCTTAAGAGGTGTTTCCTTTGAGTTCAGGGGTAAAATTCACTCAGAGAGCTGGAAAAAACTATGGGATTTTGTAATATTTCTATTTTCATTCTTACCTGCCTTACTCTTTGGTGTGGCCTTTGGCAACATTTTTGAAGGCCTACCAATGGATGCAAGTGGTTATCATGGAACGCTAATAAGTCTACTTAATCCCTATGGGCTCCTAACAGGTATCTTGTTTGTATTGCTCTTTTTAGAGCATGGAGCTTTATGGCTTTCTATAAAAGCAAGTGATGATGTAGCAGAAAGGGCTAAATCCGCAGCATCAAAAACCTGGCCAATATTATTGATTGTTGCTGTAGTATTTTTAATCTACACAAAATTTGCAACACACCTATACGATAACTATCTCAAAAATCCTGTATGGCTCGTAGTACCTGCTGTTGCTGTTTTGGGTTTACTTATGATAAAGGCATGGATGAAAAATTCCTATGTTAAAGCGTTTTTTGCCTCATGCATTACAATTCTTGGTGTAGTATTTACCGGCATTATTGGCCTTTACCCCAGCCTTATACCATCAAACATAGACCCAAAATATAACTTAACCATCTTTAACTCATCATCAAGTCCATACACATTAAAAATAATGTTGATAGTCGCAGCCGTATTTGTACCAATCGTTATAGCATACCAGATATGGGCACACCTACTATTTAAAAAGCCTATAGAGGAAAAAGACCTCAACGACCCAGAAGTAGAGACATACTAATCCACTCCCCCTGCACACTTCCTGGAGTGCAGGGGCTTTTTTGTTGACTTAACCAACCTTTTTATATATTAAATAAACTCACATGCGCCTGTAGCTTAATTGGATAGAGCAGCAGACTTCGGATCTGCGGGTTGGGGGTTCGAGTCCCTCCAGGCGCACCAAAGTTTTAAGGTAATCTGCAGAATGAAACTACTATTTGACAACCACTAAATATTGTGATAGAAGTAAATCGTTATGGATTGTAAAGTTTGTTTTTTATTGAACATAACTAACAAGCAGCTAAATAACTGGTGGTGGGGTAGCGATATGTAGCTGCCCTGCTAATCGTTAACGGTTAGCCGCTTATTCTTGGCGGGCTTGCTGGCAGGGTAGCCAGGAGGCTTGCTAAGGGTAAGCGGCTTTTTTATTTGGCCGCAAGCCTTAGCAAGAAAAGTTAAGGTTTGCGGCCTTTTTTATTTTACGGAGGTTGTTATGGAGGATTTTGTAAGGGCGTTTGATGAGGGTTTTGATGTTTTTGTGCTATATGAAGAGATAGAAGGGGATATGGACACACCGGTATCTATCCTAAGCAAACTGCTTGATGAGGAACATGTTTTCCTGCTTGAATCGGCAAAAGAGGACAAAACCTACAGCAGATTTTCCTTTATCGGCATAGCAAGGGATGTATTTAAAATAACAAAAGCCCAGGATCTAAACTTTGAACAGAAAAGGGTGTTTTCATCAGGCGGTTTTGGCAGCTTTAAGGGCGGTTATGTGGGCTATCTGGCCTTTGAGGCTGTGGGTCTTTTTGACATCTTAAGAAAACCCCTAACAAAAATCCCTGATGAGTTTGGCAGGTTCTTTCTTGTTGATGAGTTTTTGGTTTATGACAACTACACAAACAGGCTATATGTAGCACTATCATATAATTTTAACAGAAACCTAACAGCCAAAAGCAACCTTGCAATAGCAAAGGATAGGCTTGCAAACCTAAAGGATTTTATACTATCAAAAAAACCCAATAATCCAACAAAGCCGCAAAGGGCAAACCTGCTCTCAAGCATGTTTTCCAAGGATGAGTTTATAAGCATCGTCAAAGAAACAAAGAAGCTCATAGAGGATGGTGAGGCTATTCAGGTTGTTTTGAGCAACTTCTTTCTTGTTGAAGGCATTGAACCATTTGAGTTTTATAGAAACCTGCGCAGGATAAACCCATCCCCTTATATGTTCTTCTTCAAATCGGGAAGTTTCTATCTAAGTGGCTCATCGCCAGAAATCCATGTGCGCCTAAGGAATAGGAAAGCAACCATAAGGCCTATAGCTGGAACAAAACCCAAAACAAAAGACCTAAAAAGGATAAAAGAAGAGCTTCTGGGTGATGAGAAGGAGATGGCAGAACACCTAATGCTTGTGGATCTGGCAAGAAACGATTTAGCCAGAATCTCAAAGCCGCCTGCTGTGACGGTGACATCATTTGCCAAACCGGAGGTTTACTCCCATGTCGTGCATCTAACCTCAAATGTCGAAGCGGATTTAGATGAGTCCATTACACCATACGATGTCATAGCAAACACATTCCCCGCAGGCACACTGAGTGGCGCACCAAAGGTAAGGGCTATTGAGATAATTGACGAGTTTGAAAGATACCCCCGAGGTGCATATGGAGGATGCGTCGGCTATGTCGGATTTGATGGCAATCTGGATATGGCAATAACCATAAGGACAGCCGTTTTTAACGGTAATACCTGTAAACTACAGGCGGGTGCAGGTATCGTTTATGACAGCAAACCAAAAAGCGAATACCTTGAAACGATAAATAAGCTTAAAGCACTTCTAAAAGCAGGAGGTTTAGATGATAGCTTTAATAGATAATTACGATTCATTCACCTATAACCTATCCCACTATATAGGTCTGTTTGACGATGTTGTGGTTATAAGAAACACGGAAAAAACAGATAAACTCAAATCAATAAAAAATCTAAAAGGCATAGCCATATCACCAGGCCCATCCCATCCCAAAAACTCACTTCTGAGCCTTGAGGTTATAGATGTATTCAAAGGCAAAACACCCATATTTGGGGTGTGTTTAGGCATGCAAGCGATCGGTTTATACTTCGGTTTTTCTATAGAGAAAGCAAACAGGATCATGCATGGAAAAACAGACAAAATAAAACACTTTAACTCTGAGATATTTAGCAAAATCAGGGATGAATTTATAGGCGTCAGATACCACTCACTGGTCGTAAAAGGAGAGGCCGATGGATTTAACATTACAGCCGTATCGGTTAGCGATAACCAGATAATGGCCATAGAGAATAAAGCTCTAAGAATCTATGGGGTGCAGTTCCATCCGGAATCATACCTAAGCCAGTTTGGTCTGCAGATAGTAAAGAACTTTGTTAAGGGGGTTTGCAATGTTAACTGAGGCAATGGAGAGACTAAAAAAGAAAGAAAGCCTGAGTCTGAAGTTATCAAAAACCGTATTTGATAGCATGCTTGAGGGCAACATAGATGAGGAGAAGATCGCCGAGTTTTTAGTATTGCTATCAGACAAAAAGGAATCGGCAGAGGAGATCGCAGGGGCTGTTTTATCCTTAAAGCAACATGCCGTAAGGTTAGAAAACTCAAAGAAAACCTTAGATACCTGTGGAACCGGCGGTGATGGCAAAAATACATTCAACATATCAACAGCAGCGGCAATCATCTGCAGCCTGTTTACGCCTGTAGCCAAGCACGGCAACAGGGCTATAAGCTCAAAATCCGGCTCATTTGACATACTCAAAGAGCTAAAAATACCAGCAGACCTAAACAAAGAAGCAGCAGAAAAGTTTTTAGACAAACACAATTTCGTATTTCTATTTGCCCCCAACTTCCACCCGGCTATGAAATATGTGGCTGGTGTAAGAAAGAAGCTTGCAAGACGCACGATCTTCAACCTGATAGGTCCGCTATCCAACCCATCCGACACATATGCGCAATTGATCGGAGTGTTCTCAAGGGCGTTTTTAGGCGTTATGTTCGATGCCTCAAGGATCCTAAACATGAACAATGTGGCATTTGTCTCATCGTTTGATGGGCTTGATGAGGTAAGCGGTTCATCCAAGACCGAATGCTTTCTAAGGAGGGATGGGATAGAGGAGATGTTTGTGTTTGACCCCAGGGAGTTGAATATAGATGTAGGCCTAAATGACATAAAGGGATTTGATGCAAAGACAAACGCCGATCTGCTATTGAAGGCATTTGAAGGCAAATTAGACAAGCTTGCAGATGCCATAGCCTTAAATGCAGGCTTTTCCTTATATGTTGCAGGTGTTGTAGACTCCATTGAGGATGGCTTTAAGCTCTCAAAAGAGAGTATAAAAAACGGTAAAGCAAAAGAAAAATTGGACTCTCTGAGGGGTAAATAATGGGTGTTCTTCAGGACATACTAAAGACAAAGAAGGCAGAGATAGAAAAGCTTACACCAAAAGGCAAAAGGAACAAGCCCATTTTTAGACTGAATGATTTTTTCAAAGAAAACCAGATCAACATCATAGCAGAGATAAAAGCATCATCACCATCAGCGGGCAAGATAAGAAAAATAGACTTAGACCAGATACTAAAAACCTATTCAAAATACGCAAAAGCGATAAGCGTTTTAACGGATAAAACATTCTTTGGGGGGAGCTTTGAGCTTTTAAGGGATGTGGCAGATGCCACGAAGTTGCCTGTTCTTTGTAAGGATTTCATAATAGACAAAAAACAGATAGATGCAGCCTATATAAACGGGGCAGACCTTGTTCTGTTGATCGTGAGGGTCTTGGATGATGAAAAATTGGAAGAGCTATACAGTTATGCTCACAAGTTAGGTTTGGATTGTCTCATTGAGGTTCACAAAGAGGAAGAGTTAGACAGAATAAAGGATCTAAAGCCCAAGATCGTAGGCGTAAACTCACGGGATTTAGACAACTTAAAGATAGACCTATCAAGAACAAAAAAGATCCTGTCCCAGATAGAGTTCGATGCGATCAGGATCGCAGAAAGCGGTATAAAAAACAAAAAAGACATAGATTTTCTTAAACAATATTGCGATGGCTTTCTAATCGGCGAAACCTTACTAAAAACTCAGGACATAAACAAAGCCTTTGAGGAGCTGTTATGAAGGTTAAGTTTTGCGGTATGACCAATTACGATGATGTAAAAGCCGCTATTGAGCTTGGCGTTGACTTTATCGGATTTGTATTCTATCCAAAAAGCAAGCGTTTTATAAGCTTTGAAGAGGCAAAACGGATAACAGAAAGGATTAAAGGAGAGGTGAAAACGGTTGGCATATTTGTTAACCAAAACGAAGATCAGATCAAAAAAGCCGTTGATTTTTTAGGGCTCGATTATGCTCAGGTGTATGTGGATGTAGGAGTAAAAAACACAATCAGGGTTTACAGGATAAAGGATAAGCTGCCAGAGGTTAGAAAAGAGGGGCTCTTATTGTTTGATGCATACACAGAAAAGATCGGGGGTGCAGCCAAAAGCTTCAACTGGGATATGCTTAAAGGTTTCAAAGATAAAGACAGGCTGTTTGTTGCAGGGGGCATAAACGCAGAAAATGTTCAAAAGATAAAAAGCCTCGATCTGTTCGGCGTTGATTTGGTAAGCGGTATAGAGGCATATCCGGGTAAGAAGGATATCTCAAAGATGAAGGAATTTTTAGAGGTTGCAAGGAGCAAAAGATGAAGGGATATTTTGGCCTATACGGAGGGCAATTTGTAGCTGAAACACTCATACCGGCCTTGGATGAGCTTGAGGAGGCTTTTAATTCTTTTAAAAAAAACAAAGAGGCGAAAGAGGAGTTAAACCGATATCTAAAGGATTATGCAGGAAGGTCAACGCCACTGTATTTTGCAAAAAACCTAACCAATCAGCTTGGGGTTAGGGTTTATCTAAAAAGGGAAGACCTGCTTCATTCTGGTGCACACAAGATAAACAACACCTTAGGACAGATAATGCTGGCAAAGTTTATGGGTAAAAGACGGATCATAGCAGAAACAGGAGCTGGTCAGCACGGCGTTGCAACGGCCACAGCTGCAGCCATCTTGGGTATGGAGTGTGTGGTTTACATGGGGGAGAAGGATGCTCAACGCCAAAGGCCAAACCTGTTGAGAATGAAACTTTTAGGGGCTGAGGTAAGAATAGTAAAAAAAGGCAGCAGGACCCTAAAAAGCGCCATCAATGAAGCTTTAAAGGATTGGGTTAGGAATATAAAGACCACACACTATTTAATAGGCAGCGTTGTTGGGCCTCACCCGTTTCCTAAAATCGTAGCCTATTTTCAATCAATCATAGGCAAAGAGGCAAGAAGACAGATACTCCTAAAGCAAAAAAGCCTCCCTGATGCTGTTTTAGCCTGCGTTGGCGGTGGGAGCAACGCAATAGGCATATTCAAGGGATTCTTAAAGGATAAAGGCGTTGAGTTATACGGCATTGAGGCAGGCGGGGAGGGTTTGGAGTTAGGCAAACACTCAGCAGCCCTAACCGCAGGAAGACCGGGTATTATGCATGGTGCATTGAGCTATCTTTTACAAAACGAGGACGGTCAGGTTGCCGAAGTCCATTCCATCTCAGCAGGCCTTGACTATCCAGGCGTTGGACCTGAGCACAGCTTTTTAAAGGATTCAGGCAGGGTGAGATACGGAGTGTGCTTTGACAATGAGGCTTTGGAGGCATTTAACATGCTGAGCCGCCTTGAAGGTATTATACCGGCACTTGAGAGCTCGCATGCTTTAGGATACCTAATAAAAAACAGAGAAAGCTTTGTCAACAAAACCGTAATAGTAAATCTTTCCGGCAGAGGCGATAAGGACTTACCCATACTGGAGGGCATTTATGTGTAGAATAGGCATATACCTTGTGTGCAACTATCCAAACAGGGATAGATTTTTGGATGCTGTAGAGATGTGTAATAGATACGGGATCGATTTTTTGGAGATCGGCCTGCCTTTTTCAGACCCAACGGCAGACGGTGATGTGATCGAAAAAGTCTCAACGGAAACGTTAAAAAGATACAGTATGTCGGATTTTTTAGACTCAACAAGACTAACAAGGCAGCTCTTCAAGGGCAAACTCTACATAATGACCTATGCAAACATCGTATTTTCATACGGCATAGATAAATTTGCCTGTGATTTAGGCTTCATCGATGGGTTAATACTGGCCGATGTGCCATACAGGGAAGCAAATAGGTTTAAAAAACCCCTATCAAAAAAAGGTATAGGTTTTGTGCATTTTGCAACACCAGAAAGCAGACAAAAAGAATTAGAAAGATTAAAAAAAGATGCAAACGACTTTATATACTTTGTTTCAATCAGGGGGACAACGGGCGGTAGGTTTCACCTTGATGATGAAACAAAAGAAAAATTAGCATATCTCAAAGGGGCAAAACATGGGGTTATTCTGGGTTTTGGAATAAGAAACAGAAGCGATATAGAAAAGGCCTGCAGGTATGCAGACGGTGTTGTTATAGGAACAGCCGCTGTTGAGGCGGTTAATGGAAATTTTGAAGCCTTTCTTTTATCCCTTAAGGGCTAAAGAAATTTGCAGGCAGATTTAAAGCATACCTTTCAGCCTCTTTCAAGGATGCCGATGACAACCTTACAAGGTCGGCATCCCTTGCCTTTTGTATGGCTCTTTTTATGCTGTATGTTGTGGGCTCAGCCAGAATAGAAGAGCTATCCTTTGCAACCTCACCAAGACAACCAACATCGGTCGTTATGATAGGCAAACCCACGCTTAAAAACTCAAAGAAAACCCGCGGTATTACCTCACTGCCCACACTCGATACAACACCCACATCAAAGCTGCTCATAATGTCCACTATGTCGCTGCGTTTCTGATTGATCAATATCAACCTATCCCTTACATTCAACTTCTCTGCAAGGCCAAGCAGCTCCTTTTCTTTTATGCCCTTTTCTTGCCCCACTATAACCAAAACAGAATCATCGATGCCTGCAAGTGCAAAACCCTCTATGAGCAGATCAAAGCCTTTCACCCTATCAAGCCTGCCCACAGCACCAAAAACAAACCTATCGTCTATACCTAACTCCCCTCTGATCCTTTTGCGTCCATCCGAAGAAAAACTAAAACGCTCTCTATCGACAAAACTTTTGTGGATTACGACCCTATCAGCCCTGTTGGGCGGCACATTCTTCTTCAAAAACTCACAAGGTAAAATAAGTGTATCTATGCAGTTTGGCGGTGTTCTTAGTTGCTTATCCTCACCAAACACCCTAAAAAGCCTGAAGTTTAGCGATTTCTTCAACAGGCAGGCAAAGAAAGAGGCATCACCCCTTATGGTCAAAACAACATCCGGGTTAATCTGCTTTAAAACCCTGCCTAAATAAACAAAACCACTAAAGCTTTTCAGCGGATTTTTATTCCTCAAGGGTTTTATCGGCACAACGCCGTGCAAGTTTTTATAAACATAGCTATCCTTTAAAGAAAGAACAACCGTATCGTGAAACTCCCTAGCGAGTCTTTCGATATTTAAGGCGTAATTCGTTAAGGCGCTATCCCACGCTTCATCCAGAATAAACGCTATTTTCATGATTAAAAACCACCTCTTGAGGCTTTCTCCTTATCACCTGAGATACCAAACCGCCTTTTTAGCTCATCAAGCACAGACTCAGGTGGCACATCTTTTTCAGCCAATCCCACAAGCAGGTGAAAGATAAGGTCTGCAGACTCATAGACAAGCTCGCTTTGGGAGTTATTTTTAAGGGCAATGATCACCTCGCTCGCCTCTTCCCCTATCTTTTTGGCTATCTTGTCCGTTCCGCTAATAAAGAGTTTAGCCGTATATGAGCCCTCGGGGAGCTCTTCCTTTCTCTTTTGAAGGAGGTCATAAAGCTTCCTCAGTATATCGTCATTCTCCTCTGTTTTGTAAATTATACCGTCAAAATCCTCAATCACAGGCTCTATCTCGCGAACCTCACCCCTGTAAAACTCCCTATAGAAACAACTGCGATGGCTTGTGTGGCAGGCAGCACCTTTTTGTTCGACCTTGTAAAGCAGGGTATCCTCATCACAATCAAACAGAATCTGCTTTATCTTCTGCGTATGGCCGCTTGTTTCACCTTTCATCCATAGCTTGTTTCTTGAGCGGGAAAAATAATGGGCATAGCCTGTCTTTAGGCTCATCTCAATAGCTTCCCTATTCGCATAGGCAAGCATAAGCACCTGATTGTTATAAAAATCCACCGTTATAACAGGGATCAAACCCCTATCGTCAAGCTTCAATATATCAGTGAGATTCATTGCCCCCCCCTTATCCTATTTTTATCAAAATAACACCAAAAACTACAAGCAATGTGGCAAAAAACCTCAAAGAGCCATAGGGTTCTTTGAGGATAAATATACCCATTAAAACCCCAAATAACGAACTTATCTGCCTTGCACCAGCTGTAGCTGAAACGCAGGTAAGCTGCATTGCGTACCTATAACTCAAAAACGACAGTGTAAGAAACAGTCCACCTACAAAAACCATATTGGTTGAATTGATAATACAGTAGAAAAAATTTTTACGCAATATAGGATTTTTCAGGATGTTTAAACTCATATAAACAAACATAAACACAACAACCCAGTAAGTATAAACAAAAAAACTATGCTTTCCTACGCCGACCTTGTCCACAATGGCACCAAAAGAATAGATAAAACCAGCAAATGCCGCATATCTTATGTGTTGTTTTTTTAAATCTATCTTTTTAAATTTTAGCTGGCTCAACGGAACGTTGAGCTGTAATAGATAGGTACCCAAAAGGGCAAACAATATCCCTATAAATGTTGTCGTACTTATCCTCTCACCAATTAGAAAGTATGCAAGAAACGGTATATATAGAGGTGCTGTGATACTTAGCGGATATACAACAGAGAGATCCCCTTCCGCCATTGCATAGGCCTTTCCAGTGTATATTTGATAAAGAGTAAAAAATATACCAGCCAAAGCTGCAAGAAAAAGTGTTTTAATGTTCAGATCTACAAAAACCACATTGCTGTGAAAAAATGAGTAAATGGTCATAATTATTATGGAGAAAGCAAACATGCTCCAGAGGTATATAATTTTAAGTTTGCTGCGTTTATAGAAAAAATTATAAGAAGCATGCATAAGGGCTGAGAATATAACAAAACCTAAAGCAACAAAACTCATCCTTAGTCCTTTAACTATTGCTTAGATTGAATTATACAAAGAATTAGTTGCAATTGCAACTTGTTAGCAGATATGACCGTTTTTTATCTTCTCAAATATACTCAAAACTTGCTCTTTTGTTCTTTCTGTACTGCCTGAATTATCTATAATAATATCCGCAAGTCTTTTTTTTTCATCTATAGGCATTTGGAGTCTTATTCTTTTTAAGGCTTCTTCTTTAGATAAACCATTGCGCATCATTAAACGCTTAAGCTGGGTTTTCTCATCTGACCATACAACAATTACGCAATCAAACAAAGAAGCCATATTTTTTTCAAACAACAAAGGTACATCATATATCACTATGGCGTCTTTTTCTTTTTTTTTGATTTCTTCAAGCAATTTCTGTCTCTTCTTTTCAATTTCCGGATGAACAATATCTTCAAGAAGTCTGAGTTTTTCTCTATCTTTAAGCACAATAGAGCCAAGCTTTTTCCTGTCTATATTTTCATTTTTATCCAATACACCCCTTCCAAATGTTTTAATTATAGCAAAGTAAGCCTTTTCACCTTTTGCATAAACACTATGGGCAAGTTCATCCGCATCAATCACATAGCAGCCAAGTTCCTTAAACATCTCACCCACAAAACTCTTACCTGTAGCAATAGAACCCGTAAGACCTATAAACTTCACAACAAATCCTCCAATGGACAGCCTCTGCAAATAGGTTTTGTTCTGCAATATTCCTTTGCATTTTTAACAATTAGAGCATGGTATTCGTTAAACAAGCCTACATCTTTAGGTAGATTTTCCATAAAAAATCTTTGTACTAATTCATAATCATCGCTCGTTAAAATCTCATGCCTTTTAAGAAACTTCTTTGTATAGGCATCTACAACAAACATAGGTTTTTCAAAAGCATAAAGTAGTATAGAATCTGCCGTCTCTCTACCCACACCTTTGATAGACAAAAGCAACTCTCTAAGCTTGGATGCGTTAAACTTGCTTAGTTGATCGAATCCACCGTGTTTATGAAAAAAAGTGGCGACGTTCTTCAGATACAGGCCCTTCTGATTAAAAAAACCAGCAGGCTTTATAGCCTCTTTTATCAGGTCAAGTTCAGCCTTGTTTATATCGTTTAGGGAACACAATCTGGCCTTTTTTAGGTTATCGATGGCCTTTTCTACATTCTTCCAGGCCGTATTCTGGGTTAAAATCGCCCCTATTACAACTTCATCTTTTGTTTGGGCAGGCCACCAATGTTGCTTGCCGTATCTATCTAAAAGTTTGTTAAATACTTCAAGTAAAAGCTCTCTCATGGCTTGAAGTATACAAAAAAATCGACTATACCTTAAAGACTTTTTTTTGTATACTTCCAATCCAAGGGGGAAAAATGAACTTTCACAGTAGATCGATTGTTCACCTCGATAACTTACACTATAATTTTGGCCAGATAAGCCAATTTGTTGGCAAAAGCGTCAATATTATACCCGTAATAAAAGCCGACGCTTATGGACACGGCATTGTGAGAATAGCTAAGGAGTTATCTATATACCCCAATGTGGCTTATTTGGGTATAGCCCATATAAAAGAAGGGGCAATGCTGAGAAAAAGGGGTGTAAAAAAGCCTATCCTTGCCATGAGTTGTTTAGACTCATTTGATATAAATACTATGCATGAATTTAGCATAACACCCGTTGCCCACAACATAACCCTCCTTGAAAGATTAATAGATTATGCCAAATTAAACAATACAAGGATAAAACTTCATTTAAAATTCGACACAGGCATGGCCAGACTGGGAATAAGAGAAGAAGAAACTCAAAAAACAATAGAATTATGCAAGCAAAACGATAAATACATAGAAATAGACGGCTTGATGTCTCATTTCAGTGATTCTGAATCTGACGCGCAATGGACAAAAAAACAGTTAAACAGATTCAAGAATATTATAAAGATGTTTTATGATTCCGGTATCTACCCACGACTTACACACATAGCAAATTCAGGTGCAATTTTATCATTCAAGGATACGCACCTAAACTGCGTAAGACCCGGTCTTGCTATGTATGGATATGCACCAGCAGTGAACCTTAAAAAAATTATTGACCTGAAGCCTGTTTTAGAGATACAATCTCAATTGATAAATATACACGTTTTGAAAAAAGGAGAAGGTATAAGCTACTCGAGAACTTTCGTAGCAGATAAAGATATGAAGGTGGGGGTTGTTGCATTTGGATATGCCGATGGGCTACCACGGAGTATTTCGAATAAATTTTATTGCATAGTAAACGGCCAACGCTCAAAATCTATTGGCACAGTATGTATGGATATGTTTATGTGCGATTTAACAGACATAGAGGCCAAGGTCTCAGATGACGTCATAATAATGGGGCAAAAGAATGGTATAAGTATAACGGCTGATGAGTTAGCGCAAAAAGCAGGTACAATATCATATGAAATACTTACAAATATAGGAAAAAGCATACGAGTAAAAAGGGTCTATAAACGATAATGGGAATAATAGCTGCAATTGGTAGATTTACCATAAACTTTACAAGAGATATGGGTGGTGTTTTCCTGCTGTTTATATCTACGATTAAAGCTCTATTTGAAAAACCCAGATTTCATTTAACCGCTGAGCAGATGTATTTTATCGGCGTTAAATCTACATTAATAGTCGCTCTAACCTCTATGTTCGTCGGAATGGTTGAAGTCCTCCAGATTTATCACGGCTTTCATAAATTCGGGGCAGAAAGTATGATAGGCTATACAGTTGCTGTATCATTAGGTAGAGAATTGTCCCCCGTGCTAACGGCACTTATGATAGTGGCAAGAAACGTATCTGCCATGGCCGCAGAACTTGGTACAATGAGAGTAACCCAGCAGATAGATGCATTAGAGGTTATGGCAGTAAATCCAATAAACTTCCTTGTAGCACCAAGGGTTATTGCAACAACCGTTATGCTACCTGCATTGGTTAGTTTATCTAATGCTATAGGAAACATAGGAGGGTATCTTGTAGGCATAGGTGTTTTGGGCCTGAACCCAACTTCATATACGAAAAATATTCAGGTTTACATAGATATGACCGATTTAACATATGGGTTAATAAAAGCAGCTGTATTTGGACTTATTATTTCCCTTATAGGGTGCTACATGGGTCTAACTACTAAAGGTGGTTCAAGGGGTGTGGGTATATCAACAACAAAAGCCGTAGTCGCAGCAAGTATTTCTGTACTTGTAGCAGATTACTTTTTAACGGCATTTCTGTTTTAAGATGATAGTAACAGAAAACATCTCTAAGAGCTTTGGAAAACAAAAGGTCTTAGACGACCTTAACTTAACCATAGAAGAGGGTAAAATAACGGTAATAATAGGTAAAAGTGGCGCAGGAAAAAGTGTGCTTTTAAAACACCTAATAGGTCTTCTAAAGCCCGATAGTGGAAAAATTATTTTCCAAGATAAAGACATAACCAGAGTTTCAGACAAAGAACTAAAAAATATCCGCTTAAATTTCGGGGTTTTATTTCAGGATGCTGCACTTTTTGATTCATTGACGGTGTTTGAAAACGTTGCCTTTCCGGTAATTGAGCATAAACTCTTAAAAGATAGAAAAAAATTAAAAGAGCTGGTAAAAGAAACCTTGAGTTTAGTGGAACTTGAAAACATAGAAGATAAAATGCCATCGGAATTATCAGGCGGCATGAGAAAAAGGGTCGGCCTTGCAAGGGCAATAATAACAAAACCCAAAATCATATTTTTTGATGAGCCAACAACTGGACTTGACCCAATAACATCTATGTCGATAGCAAAACTAATCAAACAGATGCAGGAAAAACTCAAAACAACGTGTTTTATAATAAGTCATGATCTGTCTTTGACATTTAAGATAGCAGATAGAATAGGTTTTTTACATAATGGAAGGATAATGGAATTTGGAGATAGACACTCTATAAAAAACTCTAAAAACCCGATAGTTATAGAGTTTTTAGAAAGCTATTATACAGGAGAGGAAAATGAGCAACAGAAAAGCTGAAGTTATAGTTGGTTTATTCATTGTCATAGTATTGGTTGTTTTGGGATGGCTTACAACACAGATGGGGAAATTGAATTTAAAGAAAAACCCAACATATACCGTATATGCGTCTTTTTCGGATGTATCTGGACTCGACGTAAACACAAAAGTCAAAGTGGCGGGCGTTGATGTAGGATACATAAAAAACATAGGATTAAAAATGGCAAAGCTTTAGTTGAATTAAGCATATATAAACGCTACAAGATACCGAAGGATTCTGTTGCAATAGTAAAAAGCAAAAGTTTGCTTGGTGAGAAATACCTAGAGATCAAATTTGGAAACTCAAACCAATATCTATCAAATGGGGATTATATAGCAAGTACATTAACGCCTACAGATTTGGGTACGCTTATTACAAATATAAACAAAGTTTTTAACAAACAAAACAGGGAAAATGTCGGGGAAGCCTTAAAAGAGATAAGAATACTCTCTCAACATTTAAACGAACTTGTAGATGAAAATAGGCAGGCCATAAAATCAGCTATAGAAAACTTCAACACATCAATGGAAACATTGGCTCAGATTCTAAAAGAAAACAGACAAGATGTAAGATTAGCTATAGAAAATGCAAAGCAAGCTATGGACAAACTCAACGACACGCTTGAGAATGTCTATCTTATAAGCTCTAACTTGAAAAGAGGCAAAGGTACGCTGGGTAAACTTTTGGTTGATGAGTCGCTTTACAACAATGTGGATAACGCATCTGCTTATATAAAGAACATAACCAAAAAGATAGATACAGGCAAAGGTACTTTAGGTAAATTAGTAAACGATGAGAAGGTATACAACAACCTAAATGACACACTAAAAAGCATAAAAACCTACCTAACAAAAGGGGATCAAATAGCCCTTAACATCTACGCAGCAAGTGAAGCGAATTTTAGGGACTCATACAGCAAAGGCTACGTTTATGCTGATATATACACGATGCCAGATAAGTTCTACAGGGTAGGTGTGGTCTCTGAGAAAAACTACAAAGATACCGACCATCCATCCCACGATGACACAAAAGCAAGGCTCATAGCAATGATAGGCAAACGCTACTACGACTTTATTCTAAGGGGTGGAATAATGGAATCTACCTTTGGATTTGGGGCAGATTACTACATGTTTAACGATAAATTAAAGGCAAGTGTTGATGCCTTTGACTTTAATCACAATAACGACAAAAGAGATAGAAGGGCACATTTAAAATTTCAGCTAACATACAGGCTTTTAAGACACTTCGACCTGTTTGGTGGTGTGGATGAGATCATAAATTCCAAAACCCGCTCAGCATTTGCCGGCGTTGGTTTGGAATTCTCAAGCGACGATGCCAAATATCTTCTCTCGAAGGCACCATCTATTTCGCCTAAATAAACCTAAGAGGTCGATTGTTTGATATAGCTCCACAGCGATAAGCATAATCAAAAAACACTTCTATGGCCTCTTTCTTATCCTCGGTTAAATCGTATGAAAGGTTTTTAGTGAGATAGTCGCGGCAACTTTTTTTGTCAATCAAGTGGCTAAACTCGGAGCATATATCGTTAATCATGCGTTTGCCCATATCTTTTGATAGATAGAATTTCTCCTTAACTTCATCATCAATCATTCTATTGGTAATCCAAACGGCAAACACAAAAGGGAGATTAGTAAAATTATACCATTCAACAGCCAAATCCAACACCTCACCTTCTTGAGCACTTTTTAGCCTTTCTAATGCCCTATCTCCAATCACAAGTTCACAATCCGCATCACCATCGTACACATAATCTACACTAATGTTGTATTTAAATCTAAAAAGCACCTTTATAAGAGCCACAGATGTTTTGGAATTTTTATCTAATTTTACCCGCTTTATCTTATTTATGGGTTTATTTAAAAACATAACAACACTTTTCACTCGTTTATTGGTTGCAATACAGCCATCAGAAAGAATAGCATAATCGGAAGAATTTACATATTCTACAACAGAAACATTGCTTATATCCACACTCTTTTCAAAAAGTAGCCGAGCACATTGGCTCGGCACAGCTGATACAAATTCAAAATCATTCTTTATGATTCTCATCTTAAGGGCATAGTATAATGGTACGGCATTCAAAAACTCTACAAGCGCTACTTTCATACCCTTTTTTCGACTTTTTTCAACCACCCTTGCGGAGCCTCAACCTTACCTGTCTGAATTCCAGTATAATACTCATATATTCTTTTTGTATACTCGCCCACCTCATTATTTCCTACAACTAAAGAGGAGCCATCTTCAAATACATATTCTCCAACTGGTGAAATAACCGCGGCTGTCCCAAAACCACCAGCTTCAATTATATTACCGTTTTTTACACCTTCAACAAACTCATCTATCCTAACCCTTTCCTGCTTCACATTTATACCTATTCTGCCAGACAGATCCATAACACTCTCTGATGTTATAGAGCGCAAGATTGTATCGGTAAACTCAGGAATAACAACTGTACCGTCTGAGGTTACATGAAAGTGATTCATAGCCCCTGCTTCTTCTATGTATTGATTGTTTACATCTAAATACAAAACCTGACTTGCTCCAAATTTCTTTGCAAATTCCCCAGCCCGAAGGCTTGCAGCATAGTTGCCAGCAGCCTTAGCAGAGCCGGTACCTCCAGGGGCTGCTCTGTGAAATCTTTTTGTTATCAAAAGTTTTATAGGTTTTGTAAATCCCTGAGGATAATACGGTCCGCTGGGTGATAATATAATCATAAACCTATAAGTCGCAGAAGGATGAACACCCAATGAATCTTGTGTGGCAAATATAAAAGGCCTTATATAAAGAGATGCTCCCTCCTGCTTTGGGAACCAAAGCCTGTCGACATCTATCAAGGCATGTACAGCCTCTATCTGAACTTCCTCATCTATTTTAGGTATGCAAAGAATCTCAGCTGAACGGTTCATGCGTTTGGCATTTTTGTCTATCCTGAATGTGTATATCTCGCCATCTTCATGTTGAAACGCCTTGGCACCTTCAAAGATAGCTTGTCCGTAATGCAAAACGATAGCCCCAGGCGCAACTTCCACGCTGCTGTATGGAACAATCCTTGGGTTTTTCCACTCTCCATCTTTGTAGTCCATAATAAACATATGGTCTGTTCTTAATACGCCAAAGGGCAAAGGCTTATCCGGAACAAACTCCTCTGTTCTCCTTTGGCTTTTAGGTTTTAATTGATAATCTATTTCCATTCTCCACCTCCATTACAAATTTTCACTATAATAGGATTTATTACGAAAAAGTCAAAACAAAGAAAGTACCCCTTAGGATATGGGAAGGCAAAACCCCAAGGGGTACCCGAAGGTGGGCAAATGTGAGCCAATTTGAAATGCATGTTCATTATATCAAAAAGGCTTCATTAGTCAAGAATAAAAAATATTACTTGACAATCGCCAATAAAGTGATATTATCCCATCTAAGGTGAAATAAAGGAGGTTATACATATGAATAACATTAAAGATTTGTTAAACAATACGGACTTAAAGGCAACACCTCAAAGGCTGGCAATTCTTGAGGAAATTCACAAAGCAGGTCATATTGATTTGGAAACAATTTATAAAAATATCAGCCAGCGTTTTCCATCTGTATCATTGGCTACAGTTTATAAAAATATCCACACCTTAAGGGATAGAGGTGTTATAAAAGAACTTTCTATAAAGGGAGCAAAACCCAAATATGAGATAGCAGCTCAAAAACCACACCATCACCTTATATGCAAGGTATGTGGAGACGTTATAGATATCGAGATAGATACAACCTTTTTAAAAGAACAGTTAAAAAAGGTTGAGGATTTCGAGGTTTCAAACTGCGATATATACTGCTACGGCATATGTAGTAAATGTAAGGGTAAATCAAATTCCTAAGGCTTTGCGTAAGTAGTAAGAAGTGTAAGTATCAAACTTAGTTGCAACTCCAATGGGGGTACCAAAGGCAACCACTCTCCCCCCTTTATCAGCACTATCTGGTCCAATGTCTAAGATATAGTCTGCACTTTTCAATATATCGATATTGTGCTCTATAACAACAACGCTATTACCCTCATCCACTAGTCTTTTTAGAACTTCTATAAGCTTTTTTACATCATCCATATGCAATCCAATAGATGGTTCATCTAATAGATAAAGCGTATGCCCCATAGGCGGAATGATTAAGTTCTTTGCTATTTTTATACGCTGAGCCTCACCGCCAGATAGTGTTGTTGCCGGCTGGCCAAGTTGCAAATACCCAAGACCAACATCCCTTAAAATTGAAAGCTTTCTTCTTATCTTAGGAATATTCTCAAAAAATTCGTAAGCCTGGTTTATTGTCATTTCAAGTACATCGTATATGCTTTTACCTTTATATTTAACGTTTAGTGTAGCCTCATTATAGCGTTTTCCGCCACAGACATCGCATTTAACGTAAACATCAGCTAAAAACTGCATTTCTATCCTTATGTAACCCTCACCTTTACATTTCTCGCACCTTCCTCCCTTAACATTAAAACTAAATCTTGAAGCTGTAAAACCCTGGAGTTTGGCGTCTTCTGTTTGAGCAAACAGCTCCCTTATGTCGGTAAAAACCGAAGTGTAGGTTGCAGGGTTGCTTCTTGGAGTTCTACCTATTGGCGATTGGTCTATCTTTATTATTTTATCTATACGCTCAAGCCCCTCTATTTTCTCACAAACATCACTTTTTAGCCCCATCTTTGCTTTTGTAGCATACTCATGGAAACAATCAAAAACAAGAGAGCTTTTACCTGAGCCTGAGACCCCACTAATGCAAACAAACACACCAAGCGGCAAGTCAACATCAATACCTTTAAGGTTATGCACATTCGCCCCTTTTATCTTTAAAAAATGGATAGGTTTCTTGTAGTTTTTGGGCGGTTCTATCTTTAATTTCCCGCTTAAATATTTGCCTGTCAATGACTTTTCGTTTTGTTCTATCTCATTTAGACTACCACAAGCAACAACCTCACCGCCGAGTCTTCCACTTGCAGGCCCCATGTCCACAATGTAATCGGCAGCCTCAATTATATATGAATCGTGCTCAACCACTACAACTGTGTTGTCATTATCTCTCAAATGTTTAAGTGTTTCTACAAGCCTCGACGTATCCCTTGGATGTAATCCTATCGAAGGCTCATCCATTACATAGGTTATTCCGCTTAAACTGCTTCCGGCCTGAGTGGCAAGTCGAATACGTTGTGCTTCACCGCCAGAAAGAGTGGATGCACTCCTATTTAAAGAAAGGTAATCCAGGCCAACATCAATTAAGAATTTCAACCTTGCCTTTATCTCGGTCAAAACCCGTTTCGATATTTCAAGTTGCATAGGGTTTAGCTGTCTTTCAAGCTCAAGGAAAAATTCATAAGCATCTGAAACCTTCAATTTACTTACATCCATTATGTTTTTGCCCATAATCTTAACCGACAAACTCTCCTTGTTGAGCCTATCGCCACCGCATGCAGGACATGTAACCTCTTGCATTAAGGAAGTTATCTCGCTTTTTACCTTTGGGCTATCTGTCTGATTGAACTGCTCAAGCAAAAGATTTATAACTCCTCTAAATTCTCTTCTAATCTTTTTGCCAGCAGTAACCTCAAATTCTACAACTTCGCCAGGGTTACCAAATAGTATGATGTCCTGATGTTGCCTTGGTAGTTCCTCAAATGGCAAATAAATATCTATACCAAACTTCCTACAAGCCTCAATCAGGAATCTCTGATAAAAGTAATACTTTGGCCTCCTCCATAGTTTAATCACACCCTCTCTAACCGAGAGAGACTTATCTGGCATTACCTTATCCAAATCAAGCTGATGCTTTATGCCAAGACCGTAGCACTCAGGGCATGCGCCTAAAGGAGAGTTAAATGAGAAACTCTGTGGAGTTATTGGTTTGTAGTTTATCCCACAATATGGACAAGAGAAATGCTCAGAAAAAAGCTCTGTATTATTAGTTTCCATATCCTTAACGGTTACAACTCCCTTGCCCACTTTTAAAGCAAGCTCAATGGCTTCTGCTATTCTGCCTTTTGAATTCTCCTTAATCTTTACTCTATCAACAACAAGGTAGATATCATGTTTTTTATTTTTATCAAGCTCTATATCCTCCTCAAGCAGCCTCTCCTCCCCATCCACCAAAACCCTTACGAAGCCATCCTTCCTAAATTGTTCAAATTCATGCTTGAAAGCTCCCTTTTTGTTGATTGCAATGGGTGCAAGAATCAAAAGCTTTCTTTCTAATTTTGAGGCTATCTTATCCACTATTGCCTGAGGATCCTGCTTGGTAATTTTTCTGCCGCAAGAGTAACAATAAGCCTCACCAATATGGGCAAATAGCAATCTTATGTAATCATAGATTTCCGTTATTGTACCAACCGTTGAGCGAGGGTTAACTGAGATGCTTTTCTGGTCTATACTTATAGCTGGAGATAAACCCTCTATACTCTCAACATCGGGTCTTTCTATCTTCTCCAAAAACTGTCTTGCATAAGCACTCAACGATTCAAGGTATCTTCTCTGGCTCTCTGCATATAAAACATCAAATGCCAATGTAGATTTACCGCTCCCAGATGGCCCTGTAATAACGGTTATTTTGGATTTTGGTATGTCAACGTTTATGCTTTTAAGGTTATGAGTTTTGGCTTTGCGGATCTTGATAAATTTCATTTTAGAATTCTGGATGTTCTTCGAAGTCTAAATCTTCCTCTGTCTCTTCATTGTATGAAGAGGATCCATAATAATCCTCATTATCATTAAGATTTCTAAAGGCAGCAAGTCTCCCTTCAAATTGAAGCTTGACCGTGCCTTGAGGCCCATTTCTATGCTTTGCTATGATAATCTCAGCCTTACCTTTATCTTGTGAATTTTTATTGTAAACCTCATCTCTATAAATGAATATAACTATATCAGCATCCTGCTCAATCGAACCAGATTCCCTTAAATCTGCTGGCGTTGGCCTTTTATCTTCCCTATTCTCAACAGCCCTATTAAGCTGGGAGAGCGCTATAACGGGTATCTCAAGTTCTTTAGCTAAAATCTTCAACGACCTTGAAATCTCAGAAATCTGCTGTGTCCTGTTTGCAGTAGGACTTTGACCCTCTATAAGTTGGAGATAGTCTACAATGAGCAAATCTATATTTTTTTCCATCTTCATTTTTCTAGCTTTCGTGCGAATATCTATCGAGCTTAAAAGGGAGGAGTCATCCATATAAATCTTAGTATATCTTAGTTTATCCAATGTTTTGACCACTCTATCCCATTCATTTCCTTCAAAAAATCCTGTCCTAAGTTTTCCCATATCAACACCAGATAGAGAAGAGATCATTCTCAAAAGAAGTTGTCTAACAGACATCTCGAGTGAAAAAACGCCCACGCTCTTTTTGTAATCTAAAGCAGCATTAAGTGCAATGCTTAAAGCAAAAGATGTCTTGCCCATTCCTGGACGCCCTGCTACTATTATTAAATCACCCTCTTGAAAGCCATTTGTCATCTTATCTAAATCTATAAAACCGCTTGGGATACCCGTTATAATACTCTTTCTTTCCTTAAGCCTGGAGAGATATTCAAGCATATCCTCTGATGCTTCTTCGCTGGACTTGTACTTGGTTGAGCGATTGCTTACAACTTCAAACAACCTTTTTTCTGCTATATTCAATACATCCTCAACATCCTCAGGCTCCTCATAGCACATTGTTGCAATCTCTGTGGACATTGATATAAGCTGTCTTAAAACGGATTTCTTTTTTATTATATTGGCGTAATATTCGGTATTCGCAGGAGCTGGCAGAAACTCTGTTATGCTTGTTATATAGGCTGGCCCTATCTTATCAAGCAAATCCTTTTCCTTTAATACATTTGAAACCGTAATAAAATCAAAGGGAATTCCATTTGCATAGAGTTCTTTCAAAACCTTAAAAATAGAAGCATTCTTTTCATCAAAGAAGTCATTTTCGTTTATTATTTCTATAACATCGGCAAATTTTGAATTATCCAGAAAGAGAGAGCACAACAGTGCCCTCTCAGCCTCTATAGATTGAGGGTAGGCTCTTACGGCATTATTACTCTTCATTTAGCGGAACAACATTAACCTTAACAGTAGCCTTTACATCTCTGTAAATGGCCACCTCAACCTCATGCTTACCTATTTCCTTTATGCCATCTTTGGGTAGTCTTATGCTCTTTTTATCAAACTCTGCTTTATCTTTAAGTTGCTCATATATTTCATTTGCCGTAACAGATCCAAAGAGTTTTCCTTTCTCTCCAGCTCTTGCTTTGATCTCTATCTCAAGACCGTCTAAGGCCTCTTTAACCTTATTTGCTTGCTCAATCCTTTTCTCTATCCTTCTAAGAATAGCCTTTCTTTTTTCTTCGACAAGCTTTAAGTTGCTTTTAGTTGCTGCCAAAGCAAAACCCTTTGGAATAAGATAGTTTTTCGCATAGCCGTCTTTTACGGTTTTTATATCGCCTGCATAACCTAATTTATCTACATCTTCAAGGAGTACCACCTTCATTATTGAATCCCCCTTTTAGCCTTTGAGTTTTCTGCTGATAGTAAACGGCATCAGAGCCATAACCCTTGCCCTTTTAATAGCCTTAGTTAACATCCTTTGATGTCTTGCGCATGTTGCTGTAGTTTTTCTACCAACGATTTTATAACGCTCTGTAACATACCTTGAGAGCAAGTCGATATCTTTATAATCGATTTCCTCTATTTTATTTGTACAGAAATGACAAACCTTCTTCTTTGGGTATCTAAAAAATCTCTTCTTTCTTTTATTATCCACCATCTTCAAAAACCTCCACTACACATTAAAATGGTATATCTTCATCCTCAGCAGGTACATCAACCACATCTTGAGCGGCTTCTGTTTTATCTTTAAAGGACAAAAATTGAAAATTATTAAGAACTATCTCGTGTTTTGACCTTCTATTTCCATTTGCATCTTCCCAGCTTCTGTAGCGCAATCTTCCTTCGATATAAACCAGCGATCCTTTTTTAAGGTATTCGGCTATTGTTTCTGCCTGCCTACCAAAAGCCACGACATCAACAAAGAGTGTTTCTGTCTTCCTATTGCCTTGCTCATCTTTGCCTACAGGCGTATTGACCGCTATACCAAAACTTGCAACACCTAAACCAGCCGGTGTGTATCTGAGCTCTGGGTCTCTGGTGAGATTACCTATAAGCATCACTTTATTCAGATTTGCCATCTTCTTCCTTCTTATTCTCGTAAACCTTTATATCTTTTTTTAGCATATAGGTAGTGATAAACCTTAAAACATCCTCTTTGAGCCTCAAAAATTCTTCAATCCTCTTCGGTGTATCGGCCTCTGATTTGTAGTGCACCAAGATGTAATATCCCTGTTTGAATTTCTTAATTGGATAGGCCAAGCTTCTCTTCTGCCAAACCTCGTTTTTTAGAATCTCTCCACCTTCGGCCTTAATTCTCTCAGCAACGCCTTCAATAAAGGCCTTTAGTTCGTCCTCCCCCATCGTGGGTCGAACGATGTAAAGCAACTCATAATACCTCATCCACAACCTCCTTTTGGACTTTTGGCCTCCTGCATCAAGCAGAAAGCAAGGATATAGCCTTGTTATGATATACAAAAACGTGTAAAAATCAATATCTTTTTATGGTTAATACAGATGAGGCGTTGAAGATACACAAAAGAAATTACTCTTTATTCTATGGGAAAGAAATAATTTTGCTATTTCATTTATTGTTGAACCGGTAGTAAAAACATCATCAACTACAACTACCTTGTGATAGGGCGATTTTTTTGTCAATCTGAATGCGCCTTTAAGATTGCTTTTTCTTTCTTTAGCTGAAAGTCCCACCTGGTGTTTTGTACGCTTTACCTTTTCAATTAATGAGTAATCCACCTTTATTTGAGTTATGTTTGATAAAACTTTTGCTATAAAAACACTCTGATTAAAACCCCTTTCTGCAATGTCCTTTTTATGCATAGGAACAGCCACAAGGCAATCCACATTTTCAAATATGCCGCTTTGAATAATGTTGTCCTTAAAATAGTATAAAAAATCAACAAGTCGATAATGTCCCTTGAATTTTATAAGCTCTATAATCTTGGCCACCTTTTCATCTTTATAGTTAAAAAGGGAAAAACCTTTAACAAAAAATCGCTTTTCGGACAAGCACACAGGACAAACAGCTTCAGAGGAAGCCAAAGGACGCGAACAGATCTTACACCTATTGAAGCTACAGTTAAGGCTATCTATACACTTATTACAAATTAAATCGGGGGTCTTCGCCCCACACACAAGGCATCTTGGAGCAAATACAAGCTGTAGAAAATTACTTGCCAGCTTCGATAAGTTTCCTACATGCAATGCAATACTTAGCTGTAGGTTTTGCTTTCATTCTTTCTATTTCTATTTCCTTACCACACCTTTTACATATGCCGTAGGTACCCTTTTCTATATCATACAAGGACTCTTCTATCTCTATAAGATGTTTCCTATCCTTTTCTATTAAATCATATATAACCTGACGTGAATATACAGCAGAGGAGAAATCTCCTTCATCTCCACTTAGCTGAATAGTATTTACCCTTTCTAAATTTTCTTTAATTCTTGCACTTATTTCTTTCTTCAAGCTCAATAATCTGTCTTTCAATTCCTCTTTTGTTGCTACATCCATATTTTTCCTCCACTAAAAAACTAAGGAGAATGAACAATATTTTGATTAATTTGTCAAGTTCTTTTTGCCCAATGCTACCAGATAGGTCCAAACATACTTACCACCTAAAGCAAATAGAGGTAATATCTATGTCTGAGAATGAGAATGATAGAAAAGAGAGTGGAGGCACCAACATGGAAGTGAAGAGAATAAGAAAGATAGTAGGGGCAGAAAACCTGAAAGTAGGTTTTCTGCCCGTTAAATCTTTCTCTTTCTCAAGGGCTGATGCAGCCCACATCCTCTTTTGCATATTCAAATCACTGGATTTGAATATAATAGGAAGACCCATAAAACTCCTAAAGGGATGGAGGCTGCATCATGGATAGTATATACCACACTTTGAGAAAATCAAACCCTGCAAGTGCAAGAATTTTGGTCAGAAAGGTTTTAGAGAAAAACAACGGCAATGTCTCAAAAACAGCAAGAATACTTGGCATATCAAGGGCTACAGTGAGAAGGGCAAGGGATGGAGAACTAAATGACTTATCAAGAAGACCAAAGAACATAAGAAAAAAGATAGACTGTTCTCTTGAAAAACTCATTGTTGATGTTAAAGCTACAATAAACTCCCCACCAAAAGGGCTTATAAATTCCCCGAGACATCCCCTAATTTTTGTGTCTCTCTCATCATACCAAATCCCTCCTCACTCTTCAACTCCCTTCCCAAACTTAGCAACAAACATCTGATTCAGTTCATATCTTTTAGCCTTAATCAGAGGATTAACATTCCAGGTTTTGTGTAATTTATCTGTTGCAATGAAAAGGGCAACATTTAGGATATCCATGGACTGGAAGAACCCTCCTTTCTTTAGCCTTTGTTTTTCAAAGGATGAATGTACAGATTCAACAGTGTTTGTTGAATTGATGTACTTTCTTATTACCTCAGGGTACTTTAAGAAGGCAAGGAGTTCTTCTTTTCTTGAGTCTAAATATTTGGTGTAGGTCTTGTATTGGTCTTTGAATCTGTCAATTATCTCTGTTTTGAAAATCTCTATCCCTTTTTCAAAGGTATCACAGGAGTATTTAATCTCCTTGAGCTTTTTGTTCACATATGAGGCATCCTCCTTTTTCATATGCTTGTATACGTTTCTTGATGCATGAACTGTGCATTTCTGAATATCCGAGTAAGGAAAGAAGGCTCTTATTGCCTCTGAGATTCCGTTGAAATCATCACAGATGAACATTAAGACCCTTTTCATTCCCCTGTTGATTAAATCCTGGAATACTTCCATCCAGGTGGATCTGTTCTCACTACCAAAGAATGAGTAATATCCAAGGAGTGTTTTTTGAGCATTTGTGTCTATCCCTACAACAGTGTAAACGACAGCTCTCTTTACCCTTTTATCCTTTTCATCCTTTACCATACAGTGATAGGCGTCTATGTATAGAAAATAGTAGTTTTCCTGAAGTTCTTTGGATTTAAATTCAAGCATCTGTGTCTTTATGTATTCAAATATCTCATCGTATGCTTTTTCACTAAAATCCAGTCCTCTCAATTTCATCTTGTGCACGATTTCCTGTTTTGAGTCTCCATTGATTAGGAAGGAGAAGATTAAATCCTCAAAGCTTTCATCATACCTTTGATATTTGGGAGGGAGAAGATGAGAGCGGAAGTTTCCGCTCCTTGTTCTTGGGACATCCAAATTCAGTTTACCAAGGCCTGTGTTTAGGCTCCTTTTGTAGGTTCCATTGCCTTTGTCTTCTGGGTTCTCAAGTAAGTACTCGTATCTTTCCTTACCCATTATCTCAATAAGTAGTCCTTCCATTAGGGTGGCCAGTTTATTCTTTCCGTATTCATCCAACTCCTTTACTACATCCATATCCATGTTTGAGATTATCTCCTTAAGCATCTTTCTGTTCATCTCTTAAAGCTCCTCCATACTTAGCCTAATTTCAGAGTTCATTAGAACAGTTCATTAAACCCCACTCCATTTTAGTAGGTTTGTGGGGGAGACACAAAAATATTTTAAGTCCCAATTCCCCACCCTTTTGGTAGCATGCCCTAATCTTTTTAAAAGATGGAGGGTAAATAAAATTGTTGGGGGTTTGTATGTATTACTCGGTAAAAGCACTACTGAGTATTGGGAAAAATGTCTCACAGATTGCAAGAGAGCTAAAGATTGACAGGAAAACAGTCAGAAAGATTAAGAAAAAGGTAGAAAACGGAGAGATTAAGACACCCACCATCAAAAGGAAAAGCATCCTTGATCCATACAAGGATGAAATCATTGAGTATTTAAAAAGTGGTCTCTCCGCTGTTTTAATCCACCAGAAGTTAAAAGAAAAGCATAGTCTAAATGTAAGCTATAGCTCTGTGAAACGCTACATCAGGAAGCTAAAGCCAGGTGAGCCCTTCATCCCCTTAATAAGCCCACCTGGCCAAGAAGCCCAAGTAGATTTCGGCTATGCCGGTTATTTCTAATAATAGCAGAAGAAAAAAGAAAGTAAAGTACTGGATATTCTCAATGGTTTTGTCCTATTCGAGGTACAGATACTATGAGCTTGTGGATAACCAAAGTATACCGACATTCATAAACTGCCATATCAATGCATTTGAATATTTCTCTGGTGCACCAAAGGCTATAAAGATAGACAACCTAAAAAGCGGTGTATTGCATGTTAACTTCTATGAGCCTGAAATTCAGCATGAATATGCAAGGATGCTTGAGTATTACAACTCCTCTGCTGTTGCCTGTAGGGTGAGAAAACCAAATGAGAAGGGCAAGGTAGAATCCAGCATAAAATACATAAAGAACAACTTTCTAAAAAGCATAAGAGCGGAAGGAATAGAAGACATAGACACAGTCAAAGAGAAGCTTTTATTCTGGCAGGACAACATCTGTAATGCAAAGCTACACGGCACAACAAGAAAAATACCGAAGGATGAGTTTCTCAATGTAGAAAAGGAAAAACTCAACAGATTGCCAGATAGAAGATATGAGACCTACGATATTGCAAAAAGAACTGTAAACACCTACTCCCACATCTATTACAGGTACAACTACTACTCTGTGCCTGAAAAATACATATCAGAAAAGCTCAATATTAGGTCAAATGGAAATATAATGGAGATCTATGATTCATCGTTCAACTTAATAGCCACACATGAGCTTTCTCAATTAAAGGGTGAGTTCATAACAAAGGAAAGCCATAAACCCAAGATGAAGAAAAATCCCACAGATTCAGAATACACCACCATGACGCTTGATATAGGTGAAAGCGCCTACCTGTTCTATAAAAGGCTAAGAAAAGAGAAACCTGCCTCATATCACAGGGTAATGAGAGGTGTAATGTCTCTTTCAAAGGGATACCCCAAAGAGACAATGGAGCTTGCATTCAAAAGGGCAATTGATTTCAACTGCATAAGCTATTCCTCTTTAAAAAGCATACTGAAGAATGAGCTCTACAACATTCCCTACGACAAACCAGACTCACCCATAGCCTTAGGTTTTTATAACCCACTAAGAGCTTACGATGAAATGACAGATATAAAAGCAGATATGAAAACAGACATTATGAGTGGTGAGTGAAATGAAAGGGGTGGAAAATGTAAAAGATATGAAAAACATAGAAAGAAGACTAAAGGAGTTTAAACTCTCTGGCATTGCAAAGACACTTGAGGCAAGGAACAGGTATGCCATTGATAATAATCTGACATACATAGACTTCTTAAAACTCCTATTAGAGGATGAATACATAAACAGGCAGAGCAACTCATTTAGAAAAAGACTTACAAAATCAAAGCTTGACACAACAAAGACTTTAGATAGCTATGATTTCACATACCAACCAAAGCTAAACAAGAAAGAACTCTTAGACATTGCATCCTGCAGGTTCATAGAGGAGAAGAAAAACATCATATTCATGGGCAATCCTGGAGTTGGTAAAACCCACCTTGCAAATGCGATAGGATTAGAGGCCCTAAAACAGGGATATAAGGTCTTGTTCATCCATACCAACGATTTAATCCTAAAGCTCATATCTGCAAGGGGAGATGGAACCTACACCTCAATACTGAACCAGATTCTATCATCTGACCTTCTGATAATAGATGAAGTAGGCTTTAAAAAGATCCCATCCAACTATGTGGATGAGTTCTTTGAGGTGATAAGGAGAAGATATGAAAAGGGTTCAATTATAATCACCACTAATAGACCATTTGAGGAGTGGGCTAATATATTTTCAGATGCCGTTTTGGCCTCTGCCATAGTTGATAGACTTGTCCATCACTGCCATATATTCAAGATAACAGGTGAGAGCTATAGAATTAAACACCTAAAGGAGGCAAAAGATAATCAAAACAGTTTAAATTAACAATCCAAGGGGTGGGGAATTTAAATGACCCAAAGGTGGGGAAATTTGGTTGACTTTAACACCGTCAAGATGAAAGCTTGTGCTGTCTAAGTGTATGGTAGAGGGTGTAAGGTTCAGTATTTTGAGTGCCCTGCTTGCTATCTTTTCATACAGTTCACTTACGCCGTATTCAAAGAGCTTATCTAATGTTCTACCAAGTGCATCATCGTTGAACCAAGAGAAGTCAACATCCCTTCCGAATAATCTCTTTAGTGGTTTGTCTTTGAAGAAGAGAGGAGTTAGGTAGAGTTGCTTGTTGACATAACCAAGACCGTTAAGGATCATTGCCTTTGTTGCTTCGCCATAGCTTAGGTTCTTTGATTTGCTTGATGATGGTATTTCATCATCTATGGTTTCTGCTATCTTTAGTTCGTCTATCATACCAGCTATTAGTCCTAAGTGATCCATGTTCTTGATAACTGCTTTTTGTTGTAACATTTAAATACCCCCTCTTTTTAGAGGGAGATGTAAGCATTTTCTGTTCCGTTTATTCTAAGACCCTTTTCATTCTTTTACTCTGTGCATTTGGGTTTGGTCAAATAAAATAGAGGTTTGGGTGCGGAAAGGGGGGTTTTGCTTTCAAAACTACTTAAAGCTCCCGAAAAGGTGTGGATTTTGTTTGCTATTTCCTCTTAGTTTAGGCATGTAACCATATAGAGTGTTAAGCTCAATAAATACAGCTCTGTTAAGAAATTTTTTAGTGATAGAAATGACTAATTAACATATTTTAAGAACATTGCTTCTATTTATAACTATTTCTGTTTTATCCTTTTTAATCAACCTCTATAACCCTGAGCTCCGCTGGTTCTTTATAATTAATTAAATCCATAAATTCTTTTTTTGAGATGTATTTTTCCTCTTCGCCTTTGTGATAGTATATTTGTAAATCATCGGAATCTCCTACTACTTCTATGAAAATATCATCTTTTAGGAATAAACAAATACATACACTATATACGATAGCAGCTTTTTTCGCTATAAAATCTAACTCCTCTTTTGAAAAGTTACTTTTTATATTGTAAGCAAAATCTTCATGTTGTAATTCAAGCATAAATCTTGAACTCCAGAAAATAACCTTTGCCTTTAATTAACCCTCATTTTACACCTCTTTCTCCATTTATACCATAAAACCCCATATAATTACTACCCAATAGTTCCAATATCAGCCTATGCTTGTTTTCCAACCCAACAATCTACTCTTGCCCATTAAGTAAGAGTAGATGTATAGCAAAGAAGTTCTCAAACACCCATCTTGCAGTGGGATTCTGAATGGGTTTGCCAAGTTGATTGGGAAAGGATTTGTTTTGATTTTTAAGCTCCCTCATTATAGCTTGTTTTCTGCCAAGTGCATCATCATTGAACCATGAGAAATCAACATCCCTTCCAAACAACCTCTTTAATGGTTTATCTTTGAAGAAGAGAGGAGTTTGGGTGCAGAATGAGGGATATATAAATTGGATTAAGTAGTTTGGTATTTTTTGTCATACTACTTTGTATCCGCGAGGGGTGATTAAATTGCCGTTTTTAAACTGTGTTTTGGTGTTGCCCACTATTACCGTTGTTGCCATATCCACGAAATTATAGTCGAAATTTGATATGCGGTCTATCTTAATCAGCTCTTTTTCTTTGCAGCAGTTTTTTACGGAGGCGCACCACAGATCGCCCCTTTGTTTAAAAAAGCTATCCAATGCATACTTTAGCTGCCAATCCCTCTTTCTGCTTTTGGGGTTATAAATAGCACACACAAAATCGCCCACATTTACCGCCTCGATCCTTTTTTGTATAACCTCCCACGGCGTTAGAAGATCCGACATCGAAATAATAGCCAGATCATCACTTATGGGAGCACCTATCCTTGCAGATACGGCCAATGCGGCTGTTATGCCCGGTATAATCTCAATATCGATCCAATCAGGTGCAAGCTGAATAACAACCGAAGCCATACCGTAAAGGGATGAATCACCCCCGCTAATGATGGAGGTTGTATTACCAGTCTCGGCAAATGCTATAGCTTTTTTTACCCTTTCTATCTCTCCGCCCATACCGTTTGAGAATACGGTTTTGTCTTTTATCAACCCCTCAATCTGTTGTATGTATGTTGAATAACCACAGATAGCATAGGACTCCTCTATAGCCCTTTTTGCCTTTATAGTTAACAGCTCCAAATCCCCGGGTCCTATGCCAACAACAAACAGTTTATAAGCCAAACATCCCCTCCCTTGCTATAGCGATGGTTACACCATCAAACACCGTCTTTTTCAGTATAAGTGTTGGATTGAACGATGCTATAAGTGCAGATGCCTCGGCCACATTCTTTATGCCTATGTATTTCTCTGCCAAGGATCTCTCAAACCTGTATAGCTCATTCTCGTATAGGAATTTAGGCAAAAACCTCACCTGCAATCCCAATTCCAAAGAGGCATCCAATAGGCTTTTGCTGTTTGCCTTATGCCAGCATGTGGATATAAGTCTCACATCGTTTAACATGATACCTGCTATATCCAAAGCCTTTAGTATTGCCTCTTTTAGCTGCTCCTTTGTTGTGTGTTTTCTAAAGCCTATGCCCACAACATACCGTTTCAGTGATTCTGTGGCTGTTGTAATTACAGGTTGACAGCCTATGACAGAGCTTATCTTGAGGCTTAATCTGTTAGCGCCACCCTCATGCCCTGACAACAGGCTTATGGCAAATCTGCCCCCTTCATCTACAACCACCACGGCTGGATCGCGGTATTTGCTCTTTGGCAGACCTGAGATCATCCTAACGGCTATGCCTGTGGCCATTATGGCAATTATATTTTTTTTGGAGGAAAAAAGAGTTCTAAATAATTCTTTTAGCTTGCTAAATTCAACAACGCCGTTGTCTTTTATCCCTTCCCTTGCATAAATAATACCGCCTAAGGCATCCTTTAGGGGTTTTGCTATCTTTAACCCCTCCTGTCTGATGATGACAAACGCCGTGTTAGTCCCTGAATCCATGTGAAAACTTCTCATCGTATAACTTTGAGTATGCCTGAATATTTTCTTTCAAAGCCTCGCCAATAATTACAACAGCTTGCCTGTTTATGCCTTTTTGCTTTACCTTTTTAGATATATCGGCAAGCGTCCCCTTTACAACCATCTCATCGTCCCACGACACCTTATAGCATACAGCCACAGCTGTGTCGGGCTTTCTATGCTTTAAAAACGCCTTTGATATCTCCTCTATCCTGTTTACGGACAGGTAAAGACATACAGTTCCCGGGCATTTTGCTATTCTTGATAGATCTTCTCCTTCTGGCATCGGGGTTCTTCCCTCAACCCTGCTTATCAGGATGGTTTGTGAGATCTGAGGCGCGGTTAATTCAACGCCTAAACTGGCTGCTGCTGCGAAGGCAGCACTAATTCCCGGTATAACCTCATACTCTATGCTTCTTTTCTTTAGCTCGTTGATCTGTTCGGCAATTGCACCATACACCGATGGGTCACCGCTGTGCAGTCGTGCAACATCCAATCCCCTATTTATTGCCTGCTCCATTATCGATATTATTTGGTTTAGGTTTAGCTTGGATGAATCATAAAGCTCTTTTGCGGTGGTAAACGATAGGAACTCTTTGTTTATCAGACTCCCTGCATATATCACAACTCCGCACTTTTTTAAAAGCTTTAGCCCTTTTACGGTCAACAATTCAGGATCCCCAGGACCTGCGCCAATAAAATACACCTTACCCATTATGCCTTCCTTTCAAAAAACAAAATACACAGTTTGCACTGTTTTAATTTATCCAGATCCTCCTCTGTTTCTATCTTAAAAATGCCTTCGTCTTTTAAAGATAGATTGCAGCCTGCAAATATATCGAAGTTTTTGAACACCTCTGATGCTTTTATTGTTTCTGGCAATCCGTTTTTTCCGCACAACAGGATAAAGCTTTTATTTGGCAGGTTATCTGTTTTAAGTGAACTTTTTGAGTGTGCCGATAGGAACTCAACATCCTCATAGCCTCTCTTTAGCTTTGCAAATAAGAGCTGAAAGGATGATATACCTGGTATCACCTCTTTAATGTATGGCTTGTATCTTTTATACACAGTTTTGGCCAGAGAGAAGAAGCCTGCATCACCGGATACAAGAATGCCTATTTTTTTACCCCAGTATCTTTTTATAACTTCATCCAGGTCTGTCGATAGGTTTTTAAGCCCTATAAATGGAACATCAAATAGATTACCAAAACGGCTATGTCCTATAAGTATGTCCATATTCTTTACTGTTTTTTCCGCTTTGATGGTAAGGTATTCTTTAGATCCACAACCCACAGATATGACATAGATGAATTTATGCCCTTCCAACAAGCTTCCCCTTCATATCAAACAGTATAACATCAACCTCAAAGCCAAAATCGTTTTTAACCCTTTCTTTAACCAAAGAAGCTGTTTTGTTTAGGCCAAGATAGCCCTTTAGCTGGCATATCTCCTCAACGGTATTTACATTTTGCTCTATTCCCTCTATGGTTTTTACAAAATCGATCGCCTGGGGAGAAAACCTTGAGTGTGTGTTGTAATAACCCATAGCCAGCTTTGCGATCTTGCCCGGATGCCCTGCTATACCGAATTTGCGAATGCCCTTTTGCTTTAAGTAATTAAAAGCCCCATCAAAGTAATTGCTAACCTGAACGCAGGGTGCATCTGTTAAGCTTTTCAGATGCCTTTCGCCTATCCTGCCCGGAACCAAGAAGAAATAATCTTCGTTGTTCGCAACTAAAACATCGATCTCACACTCAATAGATGCGATCAAAGCCTTAACGCTCATAGGCTCAACTATACCGGTCGTGCCTAAGATGGATATCCCATCAATTATACCCAGTCTTTCGTTAAATGTCTTTTTTGCTATCCTTTTGCCGTCAGGGACTATAATCTCAACAAGAATCCTTTCGTTATCACCTATAAGAGGGATAGCGTTTTCTTTTATCATCTTTTGCGGTACCGGGTTTATGGCTTTCCTGCCTACATCCACCTGCAACCCCTTTTTTACAACAAGGCCAACACCCTCACCACCATCGATAATTATATCTTTTTTCCCCTCTTCTATGGTGATCTTTGAGAAAATTTTTATGTTGTTTGTGATATCCGGATCATCCCCCGCATCCTTTTTTACACCCACAAGACCGTCTTCTAAAAAAACAGGTATTTTTAAGCTTTTCTTATTTGGAAGGTTTACAAAGACATACTCCGGCAGTTTGCCTGTTTTTTTGTATATGATTGCAGCTTTGGTTGCTGCAGCTGCGGCAGTTCCTGTGGTAAAACCCTTTCTCATGATTTACAAGTTTAACAATTGCTTGACAAAAATCAAAGTTTTTGGAATAAGTTAAGTTGGTTTGCGTAGGGAAGTCCGGTGAAAATCCGGCGCTGTACCCGCAGCTGTTAAGGGGAACGAAAACCCAACATGCCACTGCCCTTTTGGGTGGGAAGGCGGGTGAGTAGGAGTTTGCCCCTAAGCCAGAAGACCTTGCAAACCTGAATATTCCCCGGGAATTGGGAGGTTTTTTATGTGTATTGAGTTAAAGCCCTCACCTTTGGTGTTGTGAAGAAATCGTTTCTCATAGCAGCCGATAGGTCTAATAGCGGAAAGACCACCATAACATTAGGCATACTTTCTTTTTTAAAGAAGCATAATCTGTCTGTGGCTGGATTTAAATGCGGCCCAGACTATATCGACACGCTTCATCTGACCAGAGTATCGGGCAGTCCAGCATACAATTTGGATACGATCTTTGAAACACCGCAAGAGCTTAAAACCACATTCTCTTTGGCAATGAATAATGTGGATGTTGGCGTTGTTGAAGGTGTTATGGGGTATTTTGATGGTATCGACTATGCAACATTTAAAGGCAGCAGCTATGAGGTAGCCTCCATTTTGAATTTGCCCGTCTTCTTAGTTTTGGATGTATCCGGCAGTTCGTATTCTGTTGCATCTATTGTTAAGGGCATTGTTGGGTTATCAAAGAATGCAAAGGTGGGCGGTGTGATTTTAAATAATGTTGCATCCCCTCTGCATGAAAGCATGGTTAAATCCTCCATTGAATATCACACAGGCATACAGGTGGTTGGGGCTTTGAAAAAGGGTGAGCTTCCCAGTTTGCCCTCACGCCATTTAGGTGTTTATACAGCCTTAGAGGTTGATGATGATTTTTATGATGATTTAGCCAAGCGTGTTGGATTGTCTGTTGATATCGATAGAATCATTGATGTCTCAAATTATCAAAGCGACACTGCTGTAATTTATAAAACCAAAGAACAGCCAAAAAATAAAAAGGCCTTTGTTGCGTTTGATGAGGCCTTTAGTTTTTATTATCAGCACAATCTGGATTATTTGGCTAAGTTGGGTTATGAGGTGTGCTTCTTTTCACCAATGAAGGATGAAGCCGTTGATGGTGCGGATTTTGTATATCTTGGCGGGGGTTATCCTGAGCTGTATGCCGATAGGCTTTCAAGCTCAAAGAATACGATCAATAGCATTGTTGAGTATGTAAACTCAGATAAACCCATGCTTGCAGAGTGCGGCGGTATGATTTATCTGACAAAGGGTATAGCTAAAGACGGCAGATTTTTTGATTTTTGCGGTGTTTTTGATGCTGCGTGTGAGATGACAAAAAAGAGAGAGGCTTTGGGCTATGTGTCTGTTGAGGGCTTGGGCTTGAGGTTTAGCGGTATTGGACATGAGTTTCACTATTCCCGCCTAAGATCGGTTAATGAGCCTTACGCATTTAAAATAAAAAAACTTACAACCAAAAGTGAGTATCTTGACGGCTTTGTTAAAAATAGGACTATATCAAGCTATACGCATTTTTACTTTTCCTCTAAGAACAGGGATTTAATAGATTTTCTTTTTGGAGGTGCTTTATGAAAAGACTCCTGGGCATTGTGCTAACCGTTTTGTTGGTTTTGTCTTTTTCGGGTTTTGGTTATGCAAAACAGCTGGATTCAAACAGGGTGGCCATAGTTCTAGCGGATTTTGGAACGACCTATCCAACCGGTTTTGTTGATATTCTGAATATAGAAAAACAGGTGAAGAAGGCTTTTCCGCATGAAAAGGTCGTATTTGCCTTTACATCCAACATTATCAGACACATATGGCATAAAAGAAAACATGATAAGAAATTCCTTGAGAGGTATCCTCAGGCTAAAGAATTTCTAAATGTTAAAGGGCCACTTGCCACGATAGCGGATCTGCAGGATGCAGGTTATAAAACGATCATCGTTCAGCCAACCCATATCTATGACGGTGAGGAGTTTCACGATCTTTGCTCGTATGTTGCCGGTTTAAATGCGATCAAAACGATGAAGAAGAAGTATATGCCGTTTAAAAAGCTCGTTGTTGGAAGGCCGGCTTTGGGTAGGAATGTGTGGAAGTATGACTATCATGAGGATATAAAAATAGCAGCTAAAGCGTTGGCTGATGATGTTGAGTTTGCAAAGAAAAAGGATGCAGCTTTGGTCTATATGGGGCATGGAAACGAATTTTACTCTACAGGTGTGTATGCTGAATTCCAAAAGGAGCTAAGAAGGGTTTATAAGACGGATAGGATTTTTATTGGAACGGTTGAGGGTTTTCCATCTTTGGAGGATACGCTTGAGGCTGCTAAAAAAGCGGGTGTAAAAAAGGTTGTGCTTAAGCCTTTGATGGTGGTTGCAGGTGATCATGCCAATAACGATATGTGCGGTAAGGATAAAGATTCGTGGAAATCTACGTTTGAGAGAACTGGTGTTGATGTGATCTGCGATATTCACGGTCTTGGTGAAAACAACAGATGGGTAAACATATACATTCAGCACATAAAGGATGTTGCACAGGATAACGGAATACAGCTAAGATGAAACTAAAACCGATCTATCTTTATGTTATTTTAATTCTTCTGAGTGCTGTTTGCTTTGTTGCTGGTTTACTGTTTGGCTCTTTTTTGGTAAACCCGTTTAATATGAGTGCGACGGATGTTAGTATCATTTTAGGCTATAGGCTGCCCCGCTCACTGGAGGCCTATCTTGTGGGCGCTTCACTGGGATTGAGCGGGGCTGTCTTGCAAATTATTTTGAGGAACCCGTTGGCTGATGGGTTTACAGCCGGTGTATCCTCTGCCTCGGCTGTGGGGGCTGTTTTTGCCCTGTGTTTGGGTGTAAGTTCTGCTTTTATCCCCCTGTTTGCTGTTGTGTTTGGCGTTTTTGGCATAGCATTGGTTTTGGCTTTGTCTAAAGATTCACTGGATTATACGACGCTGATTTTAGCTGGTATTGTTTTAAACATAATATCCACCGCCTTGATCGGTTTTTTAAAGTATGTTTATCAGGAAAGTATAGGCGGTATAGTTTTTTGGCTTATGGGCGGGTTTTTTAGCGTAAGTTTTTTTAAGGCTTTCCTGCTTTTTGTTGTGTTTGCTGTTGTGTTTGTTGTGTTTTTGAGGTCATCTTTGGAGATGAATCTGCTTTCATTTGACCTAAAAAGCGCAACCTCTTTAGGGTTGGATGTCAGGATTGTTAGAATGATAGGCTTTGGATTGTCTGCAGCTTTAGTGGCTGTGGGCGTTAGCTTTTCCGGTATAATAGCGTTTGTGGGTTTGATTACACCGCATATAGTCAGGGCAGTCGCAGGTTATGACTCTAAGGTAGTTATGATCGGTTCTTCTCTGTTTGGTGGGGCTTTCTTGCTGGTATCTGACTTACTTTCCCGCTGTATTGCACCATCCTCTGAGGAATTGCCCGTTGGTATTTTGACCTCTTTTATTGGCGGTATTTTCTTTTTTTACCTTTTACTTAAAAATAAAAAGGGTATGTGGTATGGCTAAACTTGAGGTGTTTAATCTAAAACTAAAAAGAAATAGATTTGAGCTTTCCGTTGATAGATTGGTTATAGAAAACACTGAAAAGATAGCTGTCTTGGGCGAAAATGGCAGTGGAAAGACCACGCTGCTTGAGGTGATATCGGGCAATCTAAAGGATTACAGTGGGAATGTTCTCATAGATGGGTCTGATATTGAACAACTTAAGAAAAAAACCAAAGCCAGGATGGTATCCTTTCTTCCCCAGTTTACCGATGTGCTTTTCTCCCAAACCGTTTATGAACTTGTTTTGCTTGGCAGATATCCCCACAGCAGCGGTTATTTCACAGAACAGGATAAAAAAAAGACGCTTGAGGTGCTTGAGGAGTTTGGATTGTTAGATATTAAGGATGTTGGTTATTTTGAGTTATCCGGCGGCCAGAAAAGAAGGGTAATGATAGCAAGAACGGTTAATCAGGATGCCGCATTGAGTATCTTTGATGAGCCGTTTGCAAACCTCGATATAAAACACTCACTGTCCATTTTAAACAGGATGAGCCTAACAAAAAAGACTATAATCGCATCGATACACGATGTTAATTTGGCTGTAGCTTTTTTTGATAGGATTATTATTTTAAAAAACGGTTCTATAATATTTCTTGGGAAGCCGCTTGATTTAAATACGGAGGTATTACATGAGGCCTTTGGTGTGGATTTTAAGTCTTGTTCTGATCGGTTTGTTTTCGCTTGATGGATTTTGCTTTGACAGGGTTGTGATACTCGCACCGGACGCAGCAGACATATTTATAAAACTGGATTTAAAGGATAGGGTTGTTGGCATAACAAGGCATGTTAAGGGTTTTGATAAAGCAAAAAAGGTGGGCAGCCACTTAAGACCCAATATCGAGATAATAAAAGCCCTAAATCCCGACTTGATTGTGTTAAAAAAGAAAAACGAGATAGATGAGTCTATGTTCAGCCATGTTAGGTTTTACTATTACAATCCGCAGACGCTTGGCGGTATATTAACCCAGGTTGAAAGAATAGGGGTTTTGTTTGGCAAAAAACAGCAGGCTGAAAGGCTTATAGATAGCTTAAAGTCCAAGCTCAAATTTATCGGGATATTAAAAAGAAAACCCCGTGTGGTGTTTGAGGTTATGCAGATGCCGTATATCTTAGCAGGAAATAGATCCATTGTTGGTGATATCATAAAAACAGCAGGGGGTATAAACATAATTGACAAGAACAGGTATTTTGTAAGGACATCTCCAGAGGTTGTGTTCTTGAAAAAGCCGGATATTTACCTGTATGAGGTTGGGCCTATGAATAAAAATCCAACACCCCCAAACAAAAGGATTTTACTTAAAAAGCTCAATATGATGGTTGTAAAGGTGGATGAAAGCAAGTTTTTAAGGTCAAACACCGTCTCATTTGATAGCGCCGTTTATCTATACAGGATCTTTAGAAAATGGAGTGAACATGTCCGCTAAACTGATCATAGCCTCCTGTCCTCCCGATAAGAACAAAATCACCAAGCAACTCAGTGATGCCCTAAACGATTGCGATGTGATTCTTTATGATAGACTGATAGATGCCAATATTTTGGATGGCGTTAGGGCAAAGAAGGTGTTTGTTGGCAAGCAGCCATACAAGAAACATCCAACGCAAGAGTCCATCAACGATATGATAAAGATGTATCTGAAAAAGGGTTTGAGGGTTGTGAGACTAAAAGGTGGGGATGCAGCGTTTTTTTCCAGAGCGACGGAAGAGATAGCCGTTGCCAAGCAGCTAAATGCAGAAGTTTGCTGGATAGCGGGCATTACATCAGCCTCACTTTTGTGTGAGAGGCTCAAAACATCCCTTACCGTTAGAGGGGTTTCCAACGGCGTTATCTTCATCACAGGCCACACAAAAGATAATAAAATAGAGGAGGAATACGATTGGGATGCAATAGTAAGGCTGAATATGACACTTGTGATCTATATGGGTATAAAGAACCTTCCTCTGATATCACAACTATTAATGGATAAAGGTATGGATCCGAAAACGCCTGTGGCTGTGGGCATGAATCTCGGTTTTGATGATGAGAGGGTGGAGTTTTTCTATCTAAAAGAGCTAAAAACGGAAGGTATAAACCTTAAACCGCCGGCTATTGTTGTTATCGGCGATGTTTTGAAGTATAGTTTAAAAGATTAGGGGCTGGTTGTTATGAATAAGGTTTTTGTTATTGGCCTTGGTGCTGGCGATAGTGGGCTCATCACGCTTAAGGCTTATGAGATTTTAAAGGGTTGCGATGTTGTGATAACACCTAAATCAAAACTATCTCCAAGAAGCGTGGCATTGGAGATTGTAAAAGATATTGTTGAAAAGGATAGGATTGAGTTTTTTAATTTTCCCACAACCAACGACGAAGGGGATCTAAAGGAAGCATACGATAGAGAGGCTAACAGGATAAAGCAACTCATAAGCCAGGGCAAAAGGGTTGCATACACCACCATAGGCGATGTTTCCATATATTCGACCTTTAACTATCTGTCTGAAAGATTGACACATCTTGGTGTGGATTTTGAGATTGTCGAGGGGGTGCCGTCTTTTATATCGTTAGCCAATAGGGTTAAAAAGCCTTTGGTGTTAAAGGGTGAATCGTTTGCCGTTGTTGAGCTAAAAGAGGGTGTAGATAAAATTGTTAGACTGTTTGAGCTTGTAGATACAGTTGTTGTTATGAAGATAGGAGGTAGGATTAGGCAGCTTTTTGAACTGATAAGGAGCGTTAAGCTTGAATATGCTTACCTTGGAAGCAGGCTCTACCTTGAGGGTGAAAGGATCATCGATCTTATGGATGCAAAACAGGATGAAATATCGGATGCATATCTGTCTGTTGCTATACTGAAGAGGTTGAAATGAAGGGTAAGGATATAGAGCAGAAGAGTTTTGAGATAATAGAAGCCAATGTTGATCTAACCGGATTTGACGAAAAACAGAGAGTTATAGTCAAAAGGATAATCCATGCATCCGGTGATTTTGAATTTGCACAACTGATAAAGTTTTCGGAAGATGCGGTTGAGAGGGGCATAGTTGCTTTAAAGAATTGTTACAGCGTTGTGTGTGATGTAAATATGGTAAAAGCGGGTATCACCGAAGCCTTTGCCTCAAGGATAGGCGTTAAACTGCACTGTTTTATAAACGATGACGATGTTGTTAGGCGTTCCAAAACAGAGAACAAAACGAGGGCTGAATGCTCAATATTGAAGGCAAATGAGATGTTTGAGAAGATAATCTTTGTTATCGGTAATTCGCCCACTGCTTTGCTTGAAGTGTTGAGGCTGAATGATACAGGAAGGCTAAAGCCGTCGTTTGTTTTGGGTTTTCCTGTGGGATTTGTGGATGCAGAAAGTTCAAAAAAACTCCTTATGCAATCCGACCTGCCTTACATAACAAATATCGGAACAAAGGGTGGAAGCCCGATCGCTGCAAGTGCCTTTAGGGCTATAGCGGGCTTGGCTTTTGACTTATGATTTTGGTTCTTGGTGGCACATCGGACACCCACAGGGTGGTTGATAGCCTAAAGGATGATTTTATAATCACCGTTGCCACAGATTATGGTTTTAATGTCTTTTATAGACTCTATGGTGAAAGGGTCAAACAGGTCAAGTTCTCAGAAAAGACGCTTACGGATTTCATAAAAAGATACAGGATCAATCGAATAGTCGATACAACACATCCGTATGCTAAAGAGATCTCAAGGATAGCCAAAAATGTATCTGCTAAAATTGGTATACCGTATGAGGATAAAAAACGAGATGTATCCGTCGAGCTTGATTACAAGCGCATCTTTCTTGCTAAAAACACAGAAGAGGCAAAGCGATTCTTTAAAAAGAACTGCAAAAGCATTCTGTTTACTATAGGCTCCAAGCTTTTAGATGAGTTTATTGAATTTAAAAACAATGGATATTTTAGGGTCCTACCCTTTTCTGACTCTATAGATAGATGCTTTAGGCTTGGCATAGAGCCAAGCAGGATAATAGCGATGCAGGGGCCGTTTTCTTCTAAATTAAACAAGGCTTTGCTTGATGAGTTTGATATAGATTGTCTGGTTTCAAAAAACAGCGGCAGGGCTGGTGGTTTGGATGCTAAGATCGAGGCTGCAAAGAGAAAGGGATGCTATCTGGTGATATTGTTAGATATTTAAACATAATTTAATATGAAAAGGCCTAAATTAGCCTAATAGTGGCGTTTTCCATTTTAACTTTGATAAATATCTCTCTATTTCTTCTTTTTTATTTTTCTCAAGAACAGATCTTCTTATAGCTTCTATTTCTTTTATAACTGCACCAATATTATCAGGTACAACTATATCCAAAATTTCTCTAGCTTTTTTTGATACAGAAGGCGCCTTTCCAGATGTGGATATTCCCACAACAAAATCATCCCTTACAACAACAGAAGGAAATATAAAAGAAGAAAACCTCGCTCCATCAGAACAATTTATGGGTATATTGTTTTTCTTACAGATCTCATATGCTGTGCGTTGAAGATCTATATCGTCAATTGCTACTATAACTAAATCACTGTCTTTAATGTCTTTTTTTGGCTCAAAACTTTTGGTACGTAACGTTATTACCCCTTTTTCTGCGAGTTCCTTTATAAAACAACTGACCTTTTTAGACACAACTGTTATCTTTGGTTTGAACATCAAGAGAGATTTTAGTTTTCTTGTCGCTACTTTTCCACCACCCACTACTAAAACATTTTTATCCGATAAATCAACAAACATAGGAAAAAATGCCATTTTAATAAACCTCTCTATCTACAGCATAATCTCTACCCATGACACCTTCAACTTTAAAGTATGTTGAGTTAGAGAAGCGGTATGTTGGTGTGAGGGTTACAGAGCAGATATTTTTGGTTTTTTCGTTGTCTATGTATATTTTGCTTTTTCCTTGATGTATGTATTCCAATGGTAATGTCAACTTTTTTGTGTCACCCCTTTTCCTGATTAGTTCACTTAACTTCCCCATCCTACCCAAAGGCCTCCATCAGGTATTCTGAGTATCTTAATTTTCTTGATAAATACTCCTCATCCTTGTCTTTGAAGAAAAGGTAAAGAAACTTTTCTCACATTCCCCTAAGAATGAAAATATCCCTTTTATTCTCATGCAATCCTTCAGATCCTTAAAACACCTTCCAAGCCGAGCTGATACCCGGCATTGGCTCTGGCTTGGAAGGGTTAGTTTTCTCTCAAAGAAGGGTTATAACATATAGCTCTTCTCCCTTCAAAGGGTAGCACAAGCAATTTTACATTACCTAAAAAATAGGTTTTCTATCCCTCATTCCGCACCTCTTTCTCCGTTTATACCATAAAATCCCATATAATTACTACCCAATAGTTCCAATATCAGCCTATGCTTGTTTTCCAACCCAACAATCTACTCTTGCCCATTAAGTAAGAGTAGATGTATAGCAAAGAAGTTCTCAAACACCCATCTTGCAGTGGGATTCTGAATGGGTTTGCCAAGTTGATTGGGAAAGGATTTGTTTTGATTTTTAAGCTCACTTCTTATTCTGTATTCCAAGGCAGAATAGACAAGCAAAGAGAGTGTCATTATCATAAGCATTGCTTCAATGCGTTTTGGGTTCTTTAGAAACATGGCATCGCTTAAAAACTCTGGTGATTTTAAGAACCTAAAGCCCCTTTCTATTCTCTGTTGAGATTTATACTCATCAAGCAGTTCCTTGGCAGACAGTGTCATATCATTGGTTGCAAGGATAAAAAGGCCACTCTTTTGGTTCTGTTTTTGTTTTAGGTATTCTTCATTTGTCATCCGCCGTGCTAAAATACACCGCAAACGTCTACTAAAAGTGCACCACTTTTAGTAATTGTTTATACTCTCCTGGAATAATCTTTTTCAAGGAGAGTACTATGATTAGCAAGGAGGAGTTTGTTGTGATTCACACACTGCATTCTCAAGGGTTGTCAATCAGACAGATATCAAAGATTCTTGGTCTAAACAGAAGAACGGTATCAAAAAGACTGAAAGAGGAGGATTTAAAACCGTATTCCAAAAGAAGCTACCCCTCAAAGCTTGATGGTTACAAAGATTATATAAGGACAAGGATTAATCAAGCCTATCCAGATAGGATTCCTTCTACTGTCGTTTTAAGAGAGATAGCTGATATGGGATACACAGGGAGTCTAAGGACACTTCAGAAATACACAAAGACCATATTGTTAAAGAGGCAAAAAGCACAGGGTACAGATACAGGCTTCTAAGCTATTACCTAAAGAACAAATACTCCATAGAGATAAGCGAAAACACAATAAAGAAGGTTTTAAAGAGAAACAGGGTGAGGAAAAAGAAAATAAGGACTCTAAACAAAAACAGAAGGCATCTTTATGATTATGAACACCTGACGCCCTTTAGCCACCTTCAGATAGACACAAAACACATACTGTATGAAACATCTCTACCAAAGAGCGTGTATAGACACATAGAGAAATACGACCTGCCAAAATATGAATGGAACGCAATAGATGTAAAAACGAGAATGAGATTTACAGCTTACTCCCATACTCTTTCTGCATCCTTTGGATTTGCTTTTATCCTTTTTGTCGTACTGTGGTTAAAGCTGCACAATGTAAGGGGAAAAATAAACATAAGGTTGGACAACGGTTCTGAATTTGCATCCTCAAGCAGAAGAAAATTGGATGAATACAACGAATTCTTTTCAAAACTGAATGTAGAGTTAAAACCCATACCACCAGGTGCAAAACACCTCCAGGCTATAGTTGAAAACTCACACAGAAAAGACGATGAATCATTTTTCTCCATTCATCCAGAAAGGTGCAGGAATGACGCTGAGTTCTTGCTCAAAGCTCAACAATGGCAGGATACATGGAATACAGCAAGACCTCACTATGGCATAGACATGAACGGCCTAACGCCTTTTGAGAAACTGAAATCAACAAAAGCTATGATATCTGAAAACATAGTAAGGTTTCCAACCTTACTACTGGAAGATATCATAAGGGTAGCAGGCTACCCTTATGAATGGTTGAGTAAGTTTGTGAACCTGTATATATTTAGTAGAGGTGGTAAGTATGTGTGGACCACTTACCTTTTTGCCCAATGCTTAATTTAGAATTAAAAGACTTGAATTACATTAAAAATTTACATAAAATTAAGCAAGATAATCTATTTAGGAAACATTCTTATGAGAAAAAGCTTGGTTTTTTTACCACTCTTATTTTTTCTTATAAGCTGCCAGCCAAAAAAGCAAAACCCATGTAATATAAAAACAAACAACTTTAGCCTATCTAACAACACAATACTTCTTGAAACCAAAAATAACAAAAGCTGCAGAGGATTTAAAATAAAGCTAATCTACAACAAAGAAATCTTTACATTCTATGTTAATTTTGAACCAAAGATAGTGAACAATGCACCTCCTTATGGGTTTTCTGTAAAAATACCGAACAAGGATTACCTGTCTTTGGGTGTTGATGGAAATATATTTGAGAGAAATTTACCCGTTTACCTAAGAAATGAAAGTAAAATAGAAATTTTAAAAGATTATGTGCTCGTCAGGTGGGTTATAAAACCAAAAGATATAAACAGGATATCAAAAATAGAGATCGGGAATGTAATAATAAAGCACCCTTCAAATAAAGATTGCCAGCTCACATACAACGACTATCTAACAACACCAAGACAAAAACCCACTTTTTACCCATTTGACAAATTTTTAAACTTTTGTAAATCCAAATGGCTCATCGAAAGAAAAGATAAGCCATTTAGGGTAATATTTAGAGTCAGTGATGAAGATATAAAAGAACTACAAAAAAGGGGTAACGTAGCTCTCTTGAGTTTTTTAGGTTTTGTAAAGCAAAAGACTCAGGCGTTTGGAGATAGGTGCAACATACACATACTGCTTTACGATTCAAAGAACTACAAAAGGTTAAACCCGACAGGATTTAGATTTCATCTAAAAAAACTAAACAAAGAAGCCTACGAAATGAGTTTTGATGAGGAGAGCGTTGCTGTTGCAAGCGGTGGAGTGTATGTTATTAGGACAACATCGAGTGAGTATTGGGGAAAGAGTAGGATAATAATTTGCAAGAAAGGAGAATACTATGTGGCAATTTTGGTTAGAAGTAAAATTTAGGGTTTCTATTGCGGTATTGAACTAATTGCTTTCTAAAGTAGATTGCGTCGTTTCACTACAAAAAACAATTAAACAATAAGGAGAACGGGGATGAAAAGATATTTTATTTTAACATTTATATTCTTAGTCTCGCTTCTATCAATATCACACGCAGAGGACCTAAACAAAATAAAGGAAAAACTGAAAGTCACAAAACAAGACTTAAGTTTTACTCCATTTAAACTTTACAACTTTAATGATGTTATTGAAATAGTAAATCCATTCTGCCATTGGGGAAACAGTGTGCACTTATCGTTTAAGAGCGGTCCATATGCAGGAGCTTATGCTGGTGTTTTAAGAATCTATTATTGTGAAACCCCAGAAAATGCTAAAAAATTTTTTAATCAATTTACCGCAAAGTTTAAAGCCTTAAAAAACCGCACCGTGATTAAAAAAGGCAAAAAAATTTCAACAAGGTATATCTATAAATTCAAAAAAATCTCCAAAGACGGCTTTTTCTATCTTGAGAAGCTAATGATAGAGCAGGATTTCTACACATCAAGTAAACTTGCTACGGAATACAGACGGGAAAGTATTTCATACTTCAAAATTACCGGCAGCTATTTTTTTATGATCTCACTTTCAAAGCCGAATAAAGACAAGGGTTTCGTAAAAACTGCAGGAAATCAGCTCTATAATGTTATCCTAAAGAAATTGAGCGGTGAAAGCAAAAGCAGGAATCCTGAGGAAAACAGTGATGACTTTGAAGTTATAGTTTCTGCTGAATCTGATGGTTTTAAACCCAGCGTCTTAGAGTATGATATAAAATACGGTATTTCAAAAAAAGGCCTGAACCCATCGTCTTTGAAAGAGGTAGCTTTAACAGGTAATATCTTAAGCTCTAAGGAATTAAGCCCAATCCCAGGGGCAAATATCACAATAAAATTCAGAGGAAAAAGATACTCAGTTAAAAGCAATAATGAGGGAATCTATAGAAAAATACTTAAAATTAATTCTAAAGGCACCAGAACCGCAACAATAAATTTAGACTTATACCTAACAGAAAAAGCTAAAAAAGTGGCAATCAAAGTTTCAACAAGTAAATTTGTTGCAAACGGGAGATACCAAAAACTTAAAATAAGAGTAATACAAGAAAATGGCAAACCCGCAGCCAATAAGGTATACTTTTTAAACTACAGTGATTTTACTCACAATAACAAAAAAATACATTACATAACGCATCCAATTCTTTCAAAGACATTCAAAACAAACAAAAATGGTTTTGCAACTATAATTATACCTACACCAAAGGTTATAAAAAGCAAACTAAACAATATCTCAGATTCAAAGAAATACTTCCCAATAACAGCTACTATGACTGTATCAAAAAGAGAGAAGTTAGGTACATTTGATATATATTTTGATAGCCCATTTCCTGAAATTGTAAAATTTCTCTTGCCCGGAGGGATGGATGCAGAGCACTGGCAAATCATTCCATCAAAAATCTTCATAAAAGACTTAGATAGCAATACATTCAACATAAAACTCATGGGTTATGGCAGGTTCAAAACGAAAGGTGGCAAAATCTATAAAACCGTTTTCCATCAATACAGATATAAAGGCAATGAATTTGAGTTCTATTTTGCATCTGATAAACTTGGTCTGGATCTAAACAAACAACCACAAGTATGGAAAGATTTTGTCGATACGAATCTTAGAGTATTAATGAGCACTTTATTAACCTTGAATGAGGGTACATCGTTTGAGGAAATGAGAAAAATTAAAAAGGGGTGGCTATCAACTGTTTTAACAGATAAGGTAAGTTTTGAGAGAGTGTATGGAGGTTCTAAACTTGCCTTTGGTGCAAGAGAATACAAAAATTCGGCTCAAGCATTTTTGAACAGTAAAAATAAAGATCGCGTATCAAGAACAGATATGGTTGTCGGTGGAGCTTTTATTGCAAATGACTTAGTGGCGCTCATAAGAAATAGCTCAAGTAAGCTTAAGCACAATCTACAGATGGAACTAATGAAAGCCATTTATGAGAATGCAAAAACAACTTACAATATTTATAAAAAATACAGAAAAATAGCAGATAGTTACAAGGACTTGTTTAAAATAAACATCTTTGTCAAGGTAACTGATATGGATGGATACTCAACAATCACAACAAAGCCAATCTTTGTTAAAGCGTGGCAAAGCATTGAGTAAGAGAAGGGATAATACTGTTATGCGGTTATTCTATCTAAGAACTATATTTAGGTTCATGGTTTTTATTGTAATTTTACCTGCAATGGCAAAGGCATACTGTAGTTTACCTCAGATAAAAAATATCTTTCCAACAACAAAAGAGGTCGGGGATGTGATAGAACAAGCAAGGTACGATTCTGGCCCATACAATAGTAAAGACGGATCAATCACATACTCAAGAACCTGGCGGGGAGGGCCAGGTGGATATAGAGATTTAACGATACGCCTTTATATATATCCAAAGCCAAATCTTGCACGACTCAAGGTAGAAAAATACTGTAAATCATTGGGTTCTCGAAAGATAACTCTACCATATGCAGATATTGGTTGCACAGCAAAGCGTAGGTATAACTTTAGAAGGTACTATATGCTTGCGGAGAAATGCGCCGTAATTGTACTGTGGACTGACTACCCAGATCGTAGGCTTGTAGATCCGCAAGATTATCTGTTAAAACCCATGGTGGAAAGAATTAAAAAGCTAAATTGTCTGTGCTCTACCTCGCAACAAAATACATCTGCAAACCGCACAGCAACATACAAAGTAAGTGCAAGCAAAAAGGGATTTTTAAATGATTGGGATAAAAGGGAGATAAACATAGATACAACAAAACGGCTAATAGTTTGGGGCACTGTGTACGATAACAAGGGCAAGGAGTTACCATCAGCTATTGTAACATTTAAAATTTTGGGTAAAACATTCACAAAAAAGAGCGACTCTAACGGTTATTTTGAATTTGACTTAACCATCAACCCCAAAGGAAATAAAACATTAAAGTTTAACGAAGATTTGCATCTAAAGAAGCCACTTCCACATCTTACAGCTCAGGTTTTATCCAAAACACTTGCTGCAGATGGTAGAATACAAAATGTAAAGGTTAGACTTACAAGCGATAAAGGCGTTGTGAGAAATAAAAAACTCTACATATCAACCGATAACATGCCACTGCTACACAACGGCAGAATAGTAAATTACGCCAAGTTCTCATACGACTCAAAATACATCACAACGGATTCTAACGGCGTGGCAACATTCAAAGTTAAATCACCAAAGTTAGATGTAAACCTTGTTAATCGTTCAAACGATAAAGCGCTATTTCCTATAATCTCAAGATATACCGTTTACTCACTTGAAAATGGCAAAAAGGAAAAGGTTGGATTTATAAAGCTCTCATTTTTATCTCCAAAGCCACACATAACAAAGGTATTGCTTCCCGGTGGTGTAGAAGAACAACTATGGCAAAGTATGCCTTCAAGAGTGTTTATTGAAGACATTGATAGCAACCACTTTAGCATACTGATTCGTGGCTGGGGACGCTTCAAGAGCAAGGGTAGCAGTATTAGATATAACACACTCATACGTCAATTTGACGGCAAAGAGTTCGATTTCTATTTTAGTCCCAGAAAGATAGGTTTCGATCTAAACGATCAACCGCAACTGTGGAAAGACCTTTTGACTACAAACCTAAATGTCTTGGGTAGCATATTCATACCATTGGCTCAGAATGGCAAGCTGCCACTAAAATACCCTGCAAGCGATGAGTTTAAGTCTCTCATAGACTCATACGTAATCCAGTTTGGCACAAAGGACTATGTGAATCTAATAAAACAAGCGCATAACAGCCCATCTCTCACAAATATAACAGACGGTGCAGTAGGTGGCGCTCTATTAGGCGATGCTATAAATAACCTGTTAAGCGGCAAAAACATCCCTCTTGGTCAAACAATGCAATTGGAGGTGTTGAAGGCCGTATATGCCAATTTGACAACGATATACAAAGCTTACGCCAAATATGGAAAGATAGCACGTGCATATCAGGATATAGATTTCTTGCCCATAATTGTAATCATAACAGACAGTGATGGCTATAAAGATAGATATCTACGTTATATTTCTGTAAAAATTTGGAAGGAAGGAGAGTAGAGATGAAAAAAATGTTTATTGTTTTTTTATTGGTTTTGCTCATACCAATCAGAGCTTACACTGACGTAATAAGTAACTACTTCAACTTTGTTCAGAATAAAAATCTGTCAGGAATAAAACAATTACTTTACAACCCAACGCCAGATCGGTTGAAGGTTTACAAAGTGGTATTTGCAGCAGTTAACCAAAGGGTCAACAGTGTAAGAATCAAAAAAACACAAGTATTTGGAGATAAAGCAATAGTAACGGTGCATGCAAACGTAACGATCTACAATAGATTCAACAAGCGGAGTTTTAACGAGGATAATGACTTGGTCTTCCTGCTCCAAAAACAGTCTAACAAATGGAAAATAGCGAAAGTAATGCCGCTTGCAGACTTTATACTCAAAAAGAAACTATTAATCGTAAAAAATGCTTTGGATAAGATGTCTAATACAAATAAAAATCAAGGAAACAAACAATCAGTAATTTACAACACGGCAGAAGGAGGTGAGAACTTCCTAAACAACAATAAAAATAATAATCCATACAAACCAAATAACAACTACACCTATTTAGGCTGCTTCAAAGACCAGGGCGACCCGTTTGGTCTAAGGGGCAGGGATTTGGCTGCATTTGGATTCAGAAGCGATAGAATGACACCTAACCTGTGCATGAGGGAGTGTGCAAGAAGAGGCTATAGGTATGCAGGTGTGCAATACAGCGGCTATTGTTTCTGTGGCAATAGGTACGCAAGATTTGGACGGGCTACAAACTGTAATATGAGATGCACAGGCGACAGTAATAAAATCTGTGGCGGAAGCTGGGCAAATGATGTTTACGATGTGTCAGGCCCGAATGTCCCAAGGCTTTATTATAGTAGTGGAGTTGAGCCAAATACCGATAGACCTGGATCTGACTATAAAAACTTCAATCTCCCCTATCCGGACTATAGGCTCTGTCAAAACGCTTGCAATAAAGACCCACAGTGTAAGGCATGGACGTATGTAAAACCATACACAATCCAAGGGGCTTATGCCAGATGCTGGCTTAAAAACGCCATACCAAATCCAGTCAAAAGAAATTGTTGTATATCTGGCATAAAACACAACACTGCAGAGACTACAAAAACATTTAAATATCCAAAGATAAACGGATATAGGCTTGATTGGTGTAGATTATGGGCTCAAGATTGCGGCAAAGGTGCTGCAGATGAATTCTGTAAGAAAATGGGGTTTAAAAGGGCAATATCATTTGAAGAAGACTACGACATTGGTGCAAAATCCCCTACATATGTGATTGACGACGGTAAAATTTGCAATCAGGGTTTTTGCGATGGGTTTAGATATATAACATGTGCCGGGAAAAACCAGACTGCAAAGACAACTATAAAAAATAAAGCAAACACTCAAAATAGAGCTACAACATCAATAAATTGCAAAGATGCTTATAGAGAATTTGTAAAATCTTATAATAGGGTTGTTGGGCTAATGAGCGCAGGTAAATCCAATACGCCTGAGGCCAAAAGTGCATATGCTGAATATAAAATAGCCCGAGAGAAATACTATTCATGTAAAAATAAAAAAAACAACCAGACTCCACACTATAGCATAGACAAATGTGCTGTATATCAGGATAAACAGGATTATATATCAATGCGCTACCCAGAATACCTGAGTGCCAAAAAGCACTATGTAAACCTAACATGCTCGGTTTATATGTTGCCAAAGGGTAGCAGAATTAAAGCAGAATGGTACTATGTTACACCAAACCAGGATTACCTAATAGGACAAAAAACCGTTACAGTTAATAGAACCTCACCAAAAGATAAATATGTTAATTTTAGAATTGAAAACAACAAAGAATGGCCGGCTGGTTTGTATAGAGTGAGAATAATGCTAAATGGCAAAGAGATTGATGTAATTTCATTCAAAGTTAGATAAACTTACATTCGGGGGCAAGAACAATCTCACCTTGAGCAAGACAACATGCCCCTTTTGCCAATCAACCCTTACCAAAGCCAAATAATTTTTTAATCTTCTTTATAAACTCTCCAGCCTTCAGGAGTTCTTCAAGCTCTAACTCCACAGCCCTCTTTGATACTGCGCCCATCTCCTTACCCACAACCTCTTTACCATTCATAAAATAGGTCAAGGGCGTTGACATTATGTTATACTTTGTGGCAATCTCAGGATTCGAGGAGATATTCAAAACATAAAATTCTATCCCCTTGTCTAAGTAATCCTTCTCAATCTGTTTCATCAACTTCTCCATCTGTCTGCAATACGGGCAGTGGTTGCTAACAAACATCAACACATATTTTCCCTTTGTTTCTGGCAATTCCTTTATGCTTTTCATAAAAAACCTCCCAAAAATCAATTCCGCCACTATTAGCAATACCAAATTTATAGTAAATTTTACAGGATAATCTCTACATGCCTAAATAAGCCTTCTTTATAAGCGGGTCGTTTAGAATACCGTCTCTGTCTGTCTCCTTTAAAATCTTTCCTAACTCCAGTATGTAAATTCTATCTGCAACCTCAGAGGCTTTATGGGCATTCTGCTCAGAAAGCAGTATGGTCAGCCCTTCTTTGTGTAATCTATCTATAACATCAAAAACAACATCCACAAGCTTGGGCATCAAGCCTAAAGAAACCTCATCTACCATAAGTAATTTAGGTTCTCCCATCAGGGCTCTTGCCATTGCAAGCATCTGCCTTTCACCGCCAGAAAGGGTTCCTGCAGCCTGATTAAGCCTCTCTTTGAGCCTTGGAAATATACCATAAACCCGTTCAAGCCTGCGTTTTATAGTGGTTTTATCCTTCTCTTTATAAGCTCCCAACAAAAGATTACCATAAACGCTAATTGAAGGGAAAACCCGTGCACCTTCTGGAACAAAGGATATGCCCATCTTTGCTATTGTATGTGTGGCAAGACCATCTATTTTTTTATCCAAGAACAAAATTTCACCCTTTTGTCTTTTTACAAAACCCATAATAGATTTAAGAAGCGTGCTTTTGCCTGCTCCGTTTGCCCCAACTATAGCCACGCACTCGCCCTTTTTAACCTCAATAGAAACGCCGTTTATAGCCTTTATCTTGCCATAACTTACATAAAGGTCTCTTATTCTAAGAATACTTCCTTCCAAGGTATGCCTCTATCACCTCTTTATTATTTACAACATCAACAGGAGAACCCTCTGCAATCTTCTTGCCATGATTTATAACCATAACCCTTTTACACAACTCCATAACTATAGGCATATTGTGTTCTATTACAATAATGCTTAAACCTTCTTGATTCAGTTCTAAAACTAAACCCTTTAGCTCATCTATCTCAGAAAAACTCAACCCTGAAAACGACTCATCAAGCAGAATAATAGACGGATTTAAAGCAAGAGCCCTTGCTATCTCAAGCCTCCTTTGAAAACCCAATGGAAGCTGAGAGGCAGGCCTGTCTCTAAACTCATATAAGCCCGTTTTTTTAAGGATAGCATCGATCCTTTTTAAAATGTTTTTATTATGCCATTTTCTGAACACAACCAATACATTACTGTAAAACTCAACACCGCAGGCCACGGCCACATTCTCAAGCACCGTCAAGCTCCTAAAAGGTCTTACAACCTGAAAAGTCCTTCCGATGCCAAGCCTTGCGAGTTTGTGCGGTTTAAATGAGGTAATATCGTTTCCTTTGAAGAATATCTTGCCCCTGGACGGTTTCAAAACACCGCTAATTATATTAAAAAGCGTGGTTTTGCCGGCTCCATTAGGCCCAACTATGCCAAATATCTCACCTTCTTTTGTGGAAAAATCTATGCCGTCTAAGGCCTTTAGACCACCGAATTGCTTGGTTATGCCTACACCTTTGAGAATCTCTTTAGAATTCCCCATACAAGCCCTCTCTTACCAAAAAATCCATCTGGCTGAAATCTCATCATAAACACAAGCAACAAACCATAAAGCAGCATTCTGTAATCATGAATAAATCTAAAAATCTCAGGTAATATAACCAGCAAAACCGAACCAAATATAGGCCCTATTATTGTGGCTTCACCGCCAACCATAACCATAGCAAGTATTGTTACAGAAACAGGGAAGGAAAAATCAGCAGCGGATATAAAACTCATAAAACTTGCATACAAAACACCGCTAATGCCAGCTATAGCAGAACCGATGGCAAAGGATAAAAGCTTAAACCTAACTGGTGATACAGAATTTACGCTTGCTGCAAGCTCATCATCCTTGATGGCAAAGCTTGCAAGCCCAGCCCAGGAGCGCTTAAACATATAACTTGCAACTATTGTAATGGCCACAAACCCATACACCATCAACATAAAAGCCGTGTTTGATATCATTTCACCCTTAAATGTGGGAAACGGAATCCCACCTATACCCATAGCACCGCCGAAATAGTCGGAGCTATTGAATATACCCTGAACTATAAAGTTTATGCCTATTGTTGTAATAGCAAGGAAATCTTCACTAACCCTTAGACTGGGAAGACCCAAAAATATGCCAACAAGTGTCGTTATAATAACGGCAAGGACAGAGCTTTCAATAAAGCCAAGCCCGTATTTGGTTGTCAATATGGCAAAGCTATATGCCCCAATCGCCCAAAAGGCCGCATGACCCAACGATATCTGCCCTGCGTAACCCACGATTATATTTAAACTCAAGGCAAGTATCATGTATATGCCGACTGTTATAGCAAGCGTCACCAAATAACCGCTCATCTTTTAAAAATCCCCATTATTCCAGAAGGTTTTATAAGAAGCATAACCACCATGAAGATAAAAGCCAAAGAATCCCTCGGCAGAGGAACATTAAAAACACCGATAGCTATGGTCTCCAACAAACCTATAACGATAGCGGCAAAAAATGCACCCCAAATATTGTTCATTCCACCTACAACGATAATGGCAAGCGACTTATAGGCTGGCACATCACCCATGGAGGGATAAACAGAGTTAAAATAAGCACCGACAAGCAGTCCCGCAAGACCAGCAAAGGCAGAGGAAAAGGCAAAGGCAAGCATAATCATCCATCTTGAATCTATGGAAACACCCTCTGCCATCTCAATATCCTCAGAAACGGCTTTTAAAGCCAAGCCGAAGCGGGTCTTTTGGGTGATAAACCATATCAACACTATGCTTATCATACCAACCAACAAAACTACCACCTGTGAACTGCTCAAGATCAAGCTGCCCAGGTGGTATTCACCGGAAAACATAGCAGAAGGGAAGGATTTTATATAAGGCCCAAAAACCAACCTAATCCCCTCCTCTATACTGATAAACACGCCTATGCTTGCTATCAAAGAAATTATGGGAGAGTTGTTAAGCAAAGGCATATAAACAAGCTCTTCTATCAAAACGCCAACAACCGCCGATGCTATCATAGAGGCCAAAGCGGCAAGAACGAAACTGTGGCTAAACATAAACACATAAAGACCGGTATAGGCACCAACCACATACACACCAGCGTGCGCCACATGTATAATGCGCAATATTCCATAAACAAGGGCAAGCCCCATGGCTATCAAAGCATACACGCCACCTATGGTAAGCCCGTTAACAACCTGCTGAAAAAACACGCTCTCCCCTCTTATACACAGCATAAATCGGATTCACGCCTGCATGATACGGTATAAAAAGATAGCTGTTCTCCTTCAACAACACAAAATCGGCCTGTTTACCCACCTCAAGTGATCCAACCAACTTTTCCCTTCCAAGCACATAAGCGCTGTTTAGCGTTGATGCAACGATAGCCTCCCTCGGTGTAAGTCCCATATTAAGCACAGCCAGTGTAATGGCAAAAGGCATGGATTCTGAATATGAGCTGCCGGGGTTGAAGTCTGTGGCTAAAGCCACGCCGACTCCGCTATCAACAAGCCTCCTTCCATCGGCAAACTCCTCCTTTAAACTAAACGCCGTTATAGGCAGAAGCGTTGCCATCGTGCCCGATTGTTTTAAAGCCTCTATGCCGCTTTCTTTTATCTTCAGCAGGTGGTCGCACGAGGAGAGTTTTGTCTTTAAGGCAAGCTCGCTGCATCCAATAGATGCTATCTCATCTGCATGAATCTTGGCCTTGAGTGAATGTTTTAAGCCTGCCTCAATTATACGCAAGGTCTCCTCAGGCGTATAAACACCCTCTTCGCAGAAAACATCAACAAACTCAGCCAATTTATGTTCTGCAATATAGGGTATCATCCTTTCAACCACAAGCTTAACATACTCCTCTTTTTTATCCTTAAACTCCTCAGGTATCGCATGGGCTCCGATGAATGTTGCAGCTATATCCATTGGAGTCTCTTTTTTTGTTAAGGCTATAGCCGTGAGCATCTTTATCTCGTTTTCAAAATCCAGACCATAGCCGCTTTTTACCTCAAGTGTTGTTGTTCCATACTCAAAGAATGTTTTAATTCTCTTTTTTAGCTCATCTCTAAGCTGCTCAATCGTTGCAGACCTAAGCCTTTTTACGCTGTTTAGAATTCCACCGCCGGCGTTTAATATCTCCATATAGCTTTTGCCTGCAAGCCTCATGTCAAACTCTTTTTCCCTTGTTCCAACAAACAAAGCATGTGTATGGGGATCAACAAAACCGGGCAAGACCGCTCTGAAGTTTGCATCAACTATGTTTTTTGTATCCCTGTGCTTTTTAAACAAATCATCCGTCTTGCCTATATCGACAATAACCCCGTCTTTAACGGCTATAGCACCATCTTCGATAGAGGCAAGCTCATCCATCCTTTTTAGCGTTTTTGGCTTGCCATCATCTATAGGAGTAAAGATATTGCCCCTTATAAGCAGAAGGTCAACCATTTTTATTTTTTCAACCTCTCTTTTACTACATCGTTTATAAGCTTATCATCGGCCTCTTGAGGCAATGTTATAGCACCGTTTTTGGTTGCATTCCATTCGGTTGATACCTCAATAGCATGCGGGTTTCTTGCCCAGGCTCTCCTTGATACACCGACCATAACATCCCAATCCAAAGCCCTTTCGATTATCCTATCCACACGCTCAGAGCCATCCAGAACAAGACCAAAACCACCGTTTATAGCCTTGCCTATACCAACACCGCCTCCGTTTGAAAGCACAACCATGCTCATACCCCTTGCAGCGTTGCCTGCAAAACAGTGAACCGCCATATCAGCCATGATGTTGCTGCCGTCTTTGATGTTTGCCGTTTCCCTAAACGGTGAATCGGTGCCACCGGTGTCGTGGTGATCCCTGCCAAGCATTACAGGACCTATCTCACCCTTCCTTATCATCTCATTGAACTTAAGCGCTATCTTTACACGCGTTGATGCATCGGCATACAGAATTCTTGCTTCAGTTCCCACAACCAACCTGTTTTGCTCTGCATTTACAATCCAGTGGTGGTTATCCCTATCCTGCATTCTCCTTGTGGGGTCGATAATTTCTGCTGCAGCTTTATCGGTTTTTATTAAATCCTCATGTTTATGGGATAAACAAACCCACCTAAAAGGACCATAACCATAATCGAAGTAAAGCGGCCCCATAATGTCTTCAACATAGGATGGGAAGATAAAGCCCTCATCGGTCGTCTCACCGTTTTTGGCCACCTCTTTCACACCTGCATCGTAAACAGCTTTTAAGAAGCTATTGCCGTAATCCCAGAAGTATCCTCCCCTTGCATGGAGAACCTTTATTAGTTCAAAGTGCTTCCTTAAGGACTTGTTCACATATTCGACAAATAAAGCGTGGTTTTCCTTGATCATCCTGCGTGCTTCATCTAAGGTCAAACCCTGAGGAATATATCCACCATCGTATGGCACATGGCATGAGGTCTGATCGCTTATAAGTTCTGGCTTTATGTTATTCTCAACCATATACTCAAGCAGATCAACAACATTGCCGTGATATGCGATTGAGATGGGCTTTTTGTCCTCCAAATACTCACCTGCTATATCGAACGCTTCTTTTAAGCTATCTGTAACCCTGCTCACCCAGCCCTGGCTCTTTCTCGTCTCTATTCTTGAATAGTCAACCTCAGCTATGATTCCAACACCGCCTGCGATCTCTATCGCTTTAGCCTGAGCACCGCTCATGCCACCAAGACCTGAGCTCACAAACAGATGCCCCCTTAAGTCCTGATCCCACGGAACACCCAAAAATAGCCTTGCAGCATTGAGAATTGTTATGTATGTGCCATGAACTATGCCCTGAGGTCCAATATACATCCAGCCGCCAGCTGTCATCTGGCCATAGTTTGCAACGCCAAGCTGTGCGGCTATATGCCAATCGTCGGGATTATCAAACATACCCACCATCATGGAGTTTGTGTTTATTACCCTTGGAGCCTCTTTATGAGACGGGAAAAGACCCAACGGATGACCGCTCATAACAACAAGCGTCTGGTCATCCCTCATAACCTCAAGGTATTTCTTAACCAACCTATATTGCATCCAATTCTGGAATACCTGACCAGTCTCACCATAAGTTACAAGCTCATAGGGATACAGCGCGATATCAAAATCCAAATTATTGTCTATCATAACCTGAAAAGCCCTGCCTTCCAGTGTATTGCCTTCGTATTGATCAATGGGTTTTCCCCAAATCCTGCCGTAAGGCCTGTATCTGTATCCGTAAATTCTCCCTCTTGTTATTAGCTCCTCCAAAAACTCAGGTGCTATCTTATCGTGCAAATGCTTAGGTATATACCTTAATGCGTTCTTTAAAGCCAATTTTGTCTGATATTCATTTAGATTAAAAAACCTTGCAGGTGCCCTTCTTATACCTTCAACAAACTGCGGGTATTCCGGTAGCTCATCAGGCAGCGAAACCCTGAAAATCTCCATAACATCCTCCTCTTTTATTTAAAGAGGGGGGCAAGCCCCTCTTTAAGGTGTTATTATGTTCTTTTTATCGACAACACCAAAATAGATAAACTTACCATCTTCAACCTTCTGTAAAACAACAGGTTTTATGACCTCACCCTTTTTTGTAAAGCCGTGTATTTTACCTGTTACGCCGTTGAAGTTTTTAATTGAAGCAAGGGCTTTTCTAATTCTGGCTGGGTTTGTGCTATTAGCCTTCTTTATAGCCTCAGCCAACACATAAACAGCATCAAAGCTTGATGCACCAACCATATCCGGTTCCATCTTAAACTGCTTCCTGTATTGGCTTATAAACCATTTTACTATGGGTCTTTTTGAATCCCTATTTAAGTCTGTTGTGATTATTGTCCCATTTGCCGCATTCCCTGCAATCTTTAAGAACATCGGTGAGTCAAACCCTTCCTGTCCAAACAATTGGGCTTTAATACCCAGCTGTTTTGCCTGTTTAACGGTTAAAGCACCCTCGGAATAATAACCTGTGCAGTATATCAGGTCGGGGTTTAGAGCCTTGATCTTTGTCAGATAGGGTGTCATATCCTTCTCACCCAAAGCAAAGCTTAAGTTTGCAACAACCTCAGCGCCGTTCTTTTTAGCCTCATTGACAAAACCTTCAGACAAAGCCTTGCCGAAATCGTTATCCATCGTCAAAACAGCAATCTTTTTTGCATGCAACATTGTTGTTGCCACATATCCGCCTGCTCTTCCTTCAACCTTGGCCAAAAATCCCACCCTAAATACATAATCACCGGCTTTTGTAATGTCTGGATGGGTGGCATAAGCCACAACAAAGGGAACCCTGAAGCGCTGATAGATAGGTGCTGCTGCCCTTGTTGGAGTGGAGTATGATCCACTAACCACGCCTACGACCCTATCCTGCTGTATAAGCTTTCTTGCTATAGCCACGGCCTGCTGAGAGCTTACACCATCATCATAAACAACCAATTTAACCTTTTTACCCAGGATGCCTCCGGTTGAGTTAATCTTCTCAACTGCAAGCATAGCCCCATGTTTGGCTGATGCCCCATCAGCTGCAGCAAATCCTGTTAAGGGTGCAAAAAAACCTATCTTTATAACACCTCCTGCAAAAGAAACAGCAGATGTTAAAAATACCAAAACAATCCCCAAAACAAACCTCTTCAGCCTCATGGCCACCTCCTAAACCTTAAAAAAATCGTTAGAAACAATCCCATCCACCAATCTAAATACTATGTAGGCCGCAAGCTTTGATGTTGCATTATCCCTATCCAGGGCAGGCGAAACCTCAGCTATATCGAAGCTAACTATCTTGCCGCTTTTTAACACCACATAGAACAAAGACAAGAACTCATCAATAGATAAACCAAAAGGCGTTGGTGCACTAACACCCGGTGCTACACTCTGGGCAAAAACATCGCTGCATATAGTCAGATGAATATGCCTTTTATCCTTTAAAAAATCGCTCAATAGCTTGATGGCTGCTTTTGTGTTAAACCTTATCATGTCTATATCAATCCAGCTAACCCCAAGCTCTTTTGCCCTCTCAAAAAGCTCCAATGTGTTTGCAGCCCTCTGTATACCCACACAAAGATAGTCAAACCTAAACCCATCCTTGCTATAAACCCTTTCAATCTGCCTAAATGGTGTTCCACTTGTCGAGACCTCTTCTTCCCTTAAATCAAAATGGGCATCGAAGTTCACAACGGCCACGGGCTCCTCCAAACCCTTATACGCACCCTTAATACTGCCGAAGGCAACCTCATGGCCACCCCCCAGAACTATCGGAAACAGCCCCCTATTTATTATTTCTGCTACAACAGATGAAAGCTTCTCTTGACCCTCTTCTAAATCATCAATCACCTCAATATCGCCGACATCATACAGGGTAATATCATCAAAATGCCAGGCAAGAGAAGATAGCTGACGCCTTATTGCGGTTGGCCCTTCTTTTGCCCCAACCCTGCCCTTGTTCCTCTTTATGCCCTCATCACTTGCAAAGCCAACAATGCAAAAGCCATTCTTCTTTTCTATTTGATCTATATCCACAACCCTTACAATCTGATGCCACCTTAGTTGATCTTTTTTATCTCCGTCAACTCTTCCAGACCAAACAGACATAGCTCACCTCAATAAACAGAAAACTTTTCCTTAAATGAATTATCCACCTTAAGGCTGTTATTCACCTGTTCTATAAAAGCACCATCCTCTATGAGCCTGTGCACCTTATTTATGTCCTCAGAGAAAATCCTGTCCTCTTCAGCAAAGCTAACCCTTTCCCTTACAACATCGTGCACATACTCAACAAGCGGAGTTGATCTTAAAGGTCTTCTAAACTCAAGCGCCTGAGCAGAAAGCAATAGCTCAACGGCCAATATATAGCTCAAATTATCCAAAACGGCGTTGAACTTCCTTGCGGCAATTGAGCCCATACTTACATGGTCTTCCTGACCCAATGATGTGGGTATACTGTCTGCACTTGCAGGAAACGATAGGCTTTTATTCTCACTTGCCAATGCAGCAGTTAGGTATTGGCTTATCATAAAGCCCGAATTTATACCAACATCTCTTAGCAGCATCTTTGGCACATCATCATCCCCCGAAAGCAAAAGATAAACCCTTCTGTCTGATATATTACCTAACTCACTTGCAGCCAGAGTGGCATAATCAAGCGGCAAAGCAACAGGCTCACCGTGAAAGTTGCCCCCGCTTATGACGGTATCCTTATCGATAATAACCGGATTGTCGGTAACGGAGTTCAACTCAACATCAAGCGTTCTCTTAAGTTGCAGAAAGGCCTCCCTTGCCGCTCCGTGTACCTGGGGGATACATCTAAAAGAATAGGGGTCTTGAACCTTATTGCAATTTGCATGGGATCTTACAATTTCAGAATCCTCAAGCAAAAGCCTCACTCTATTTGCAACATACCTGCACCCATCATAAGGCCTTAAATCATGCAATCTATAATCAAATGGCTTTATTGATGATTTGGTTGCCTCAATGGAAACAGCTGAGATAATATCGGCAGCATCTAAGTATCTTGCAAACCTATAGGCGCCAAAGGTGGCAAAGGCGGAAATAAACTGCGTACCATTAATGAGTGCAAGTCCCTCCTTGGGATGAAGCCTCAACGGTTTCAATCCATGCTCCTTTAAAACCTCTAAAGCCTGCTTCCTTTCACCTTTATAGAAAACCTCACCAAGGCCAACTAAAGGCAGAAATAGATGAGCAAGGGGCGCTAAATCACCGCTTGCACCAACAGAACCCTTTTCAGGAACCACAGGTATTACATCGTTTTCAATATGCCAGATAATCCGCTCAATGGTATCCAACGAAACACCAGAATAACCCAAAGTCAGCGAATGAACCTTTATAATCATCATAAGCTTTGCAACCATAGGCTCAACAGGCTTGCCTATGCCGCATGCATGACTCTTTAGGAGATTGTACTGCAATCTAGTTGTATCTTCTTTTGAAATAACCGTCCTACAAAGCACACCAAAGCCTGTATTTACACCATAAACCGCCTCATCCCTTTTTAGAATCTCACCTATTGCACTAAAACCCCTTAGAACATTGGACTTGGCCACATCATTTAGCTCACCTTTTATTTTTCCCTCTGCTATGCCAATAGCGGCACCTATTGTAAGCTTATCTATTCCGTATCTAAAAACCTTCATACTTAACCCCTCTCAAAAATGGCCAATCTTTTGTTGACATCAGTTTTTTCTTCTGTAGCAACCTTTCTAAAGCCGTTTTCTGCTAATATCTTTATTATCAAAGGTTTATCTGCATCTAAATAAACCTTGGCTTTCTTCAGGCTAAACTGTCCGATAAAACGCAAAAACAGTTCAGCGGCAATTCTGTTGTCTACATCGTCTTTATCACACACAAAAACAAGGGTTTCAGCCTTTTCCTCCACCCCTAAAACGCAAGCTACAGCCTCCCTATCTTTCAAAGCAAAAAGTAGTTTGCTTTTTTTTAGCGTATCTTTAAAGTCGTTAACAAGGGAGCTTTTAATGCATCCAAAGTTAAACATCCAATTAAAAAACAGTCTTTTCAATTGCAAGTAAAATTCACCCCTATAGTCTGCAACAATACTGTAGTCTATATTACTTAGCTCTTCTAAAACCCTTTGACTTAAGCTTTTTCTTTGACATGAAATTTCAAGCTCATCTAAAGCCTCAAGCAGATATTTGCTATTTTCACCTTCATTTAATACTTCTCTCATCTTAGCCTTTATGAGTTTCCACAAAGGCTTAACCTGCAACAAAAGTTTAAATGCATCCTCTGTAAGCTCCAAAACCTTGATTCTTTTATCACCCTTTTGAGTGCCTACTTTAATTAGTCCTTTATTTTCAAGTATAGATATTGTTTGACTTATAGCGGATTGGGTTAAATCAAGCTCATAAGCCAACTGACTTATAGTAGTTTTACCATGTCTATCCAAAATATAAAAAATGGCAAACCACGACGGCTCAAAGGGTATGTTCTGCGATTTATAAATTACAGAGACCTCGTTTAGAAATCTATCGCTCAGTCTTTTTAACCTGCTGCCCAATATAAGTTCTTTAGCTCGAATGTAAACAGACATACTTAAGTCCTTAATTAAGTTCTTAAATTTTTTACAAAAAAATTAACCACCTGTCAAGCAAAATGGGGAAATCTTGATTTTAGCCTGCCTTTTTTATAGGATTGGAGTATGAAAAAGTTAGCTGTTTTTATCGTGATGTGTCTGACGGTTCTTGCCCTTTCAAGTTGTGGGCATAAAACCAATATAACGCCGCCAGATACCAAAACCCACATAACCTTTTAAGGGGGACATACAATGAACAAAACCATAGCGATAGTAGGCAGCGGGGTTGCAGGTTTAAGGGCGGCTATAGAACTGCTAAATAACGGATACGAAGTATTAGTCTTTTCAAAGGATAAACTAAGCTATTGCAACACTGATAAGGCTCAGGGTGGGATAGCAGTTGTCCTAAATCCACTGGATAGCCTTGATAAACACATTGAGGACACTCTAAAGGCTGGTGCTGGTCTGTGCAGAAAAGAGGCCGTGGAGATTTTAGTCAAAGAAGGGCCAGAAAGAGTCAGAGAATTGATAAATTGGGGCGCTAACTTCGATAGAAACGATAAAGGGGAATTGGACTTTACTAAAGAAGCAGCGCACTCCACAAACAGAATCTTGCATGCTTTGGGTGATGCTACAGGGCATGAAATAGAGCAAACTCTTATTAAAAAACTCAAAACCTTTAGCAGGGTTGAAATATTTGAATATCGTATGCTCTTGCGCATTTTAACAGAAAACAATCAAATCTATGGAGTAGAATTCCTGAATCTAAAAACAGAAGAGTATGAGGTATACAAGATTGATGCTGCAATACTGGCAACCGGAGGATACGCAGCTATATACAAAAACACCACAAATCCACAAATTACAACGGGAGATGGTATAGCTACAACCTTCTTAGCTGGTGCCACCTTAGAAGATATGGAATTTGTCCAATTTCACCCAACAGCACTAAAAAGGTACAACGCCCCCCAGTTCCTTTTGAGTGAATCTATGCGCGGAGAAGGTGCTGTTTTGATAAATGATAGGGGCGAGGAGTTCATGAGAAAATACCATAGACTGGGAGACCTTGCACCCAGGGATGTTGTGGCTCGCTCCATAATATTTGAAATGAAGGAGCGCGGAATCGATAAAGTTTACTTAGATGCAACAAAGATGGGTGCAGATTTTGTAAGAAAACGCTTTCCCACTATATACAACGAGTGCTTAAAGTATGGACTTGATATATCAAAAGAGGCCATTCCTGTCTCACCAGCTGCCCATTACACTATGGGTGGGATAAAGACAGATGTAAAAGCGAGAACGTCAATAAAAGGACTATTTGCAGCAGGCGAGGTAGCCTGCAATGGAGTGCACGGTGCAAACAGGCTTGCAAGTAATTCAATGCTCGAGGGCTTGGTTTTCGGAAAAAGGGCCGCAGAAAGCGCAACAGAATTTCTGAAATCTTATCAGCCCATTAACATAGAAGTTCGAAAACCAAATACCATAAATTGCAACAAACTCGCTCTAAAAAGAAGAATAGAAGACTTAAAGGAAACAATTTGGAATAAATTGGGTGTCGTAAGGCGGATGAAAGAGATGGAAGAAATATTAAACTGCAGCTGGGCACTATTTTTAAAACACAACCTACCATACAATTGTCCGGAGGGTATAACACTGCGCAATATGGCACTTATTGCATCAGCCATAGCTTATGCTGGCATACTAAGAAAGAGTAGCGTTGGCGCTCATTATTGTGTAGATACGCCGCATTCGTACGATAACAAAAGGCACATATCTTTCAATATAAAAGATTTAGAGAAAAACCTATGAACATAATAGATACAATAGGCTCCACGCCTATAGTAGAACTAAAAAGTGGTATTTATGCAAAGCTTGAATTTTTCAATCCCACGGGTTCAATAAAAGACAGAACTGCCTGGGGTATGTTAAAGGATGCTCTTGACAAAAAGATAATAGACAAAGAAAAGGGCATTGTCGAGCCAACAAGTGGTAATACTGGTATATCACTTGCCTTCTTGGGCGCATACCTTGATATACCAACAACCATAATAATGCCTGAAAATATGAGCAAACAGAGAATTAAGATAATGGAAAGCTTTGGTGCTAATGTAATACTGACAAGCGCAAAAGGCGGCATGAAGGAGAGCATTAAAAAAGCTATTGAGTTTGCAAAAGAAGGCTATACATTTCTGGATCAGTTTTCAAATAACGCAAACCCGATGGTTCACTACAATACAACAGCAAAAGAGATTGAAAAACAGATAAAAACGGATATATTGGTATGCGGAATAGGAACAGGCGGCACATTTACAGGAATTACAAAAAGACTTAAGCATTCCAATCCAAATCTAATTGCCGTTGCCGTTGAACCTTTAGGTAGCCCTTTTTTAAGCCAGGGAAAAAGTGGCATGCACAAGATTCAGGGGCTTGGTGCCGGTTTTGCACCCCCTGTTTTGGATATAAACCTTATAGACAGGGTTGTAGCCGTATCAGATAAGGATGCCTTGAGGTATCAGGAAAAATTAATTAAAGAAGAAGGAATCTTTGCTGGCGTATCAAGTGGAGCTGCCTATTGGGCGGCTTTAAAGATAAAAGATGAATACAAAGACAAAACGGTGGTTGTAATCTTTGCAGACTCAGCAGACAGATACATCTAAAATGGAATTTGAAGAAAGACTTGGATACACCTTTAAAAACAAAGAGTTACTAAAAAGAGCTCTAACGCATCGCTCCTATGTAAAAGACAAAGCAAAATCCAACGAAAGATTGGAGTTTTTAGGCGATGCAGTGCTGGAGCTTGTGGTTACAGAATTCCTTATAAACAATTACAAAAATATAGATGAGGGAAAACTATCCAAAATAAGGGCAGCATCCGTTAACACAAAAACACTTTCTAAGCTTGCAAGAAAATTAGAGCTATCAGACCAGATACTCGTGGGAAGAAGTGAGAAAAAAGAAGGTATAACAAACAACGATAGTATTTTAGAGGATGCTTTTGAGGCTATTGTTGGGGCAATATACTTAGATGGAGGCTTAGATAAGGCAAGAAGGTTTGTTGAACACATGCTCAAAGATACCATAATCGCTATAGTAGAAAACGGGATAATATTCGACTACAAAACTCATTTGCAAGAGATAACGCAAAAACAGTTTGGTTGCCTGCCCGAATATGTAATAGTAAAAGAAGATGGTCAAGAACATAACAAAACTTTCTATTGCGATGTTATGATAAAAGGGGTAAAATATGGTTTTGGCATCGGCAAGAGCAAAAAAGACGCAGAAAAAAATGCAGCCAAAGAAGCTGTAAAAAAACTGGAGCAGAATGATGTTTAAGTCTGGATTCGTTGCAATGATAGGAAAACCTAATGTTGGAAAATCAACACTTTTAAATTTGTTGATAGGCGAGAAAATAGCTATAGTATCACCAAAGCCACAGGCAACAAGAAAATCGGTCAGGGGAATTTTAAATGGTAAGGACTACCAGATTATATTTATAGACACACCCGGGGTTCATGAATCTGAGAAAAAATTAAATCAAGTCATGAAAAAATACATAGATGAGGCATTAGAGGATTTTGATTTAGCTGTAGTAATAACGGATAACCACGGCGAAATTGATGAGGTGCTTGCCGAATATCTATCCAAAATAAAAGAAAAAAGCAAAAAGGCCATACTCATAGTAAACAAAACAGACCTGATGAACAAAGAGCAAATTGAACAGATAAAGTCAGAATTCACATCAAAAGCCAATTTCGAGAAGATCATAGAAACATCGCTTATCGGCTCACCAGATGCAAAGGAAAAAATCTTAGAGGCAATATTGGAGCTACTACCGGAAGGTCCTAAGTATTACGAGGATGATATAATAAGCACAGAAACCGAACGTTTTATAATAGCAGAGATAATACGAGAAAAGGTAATGAACAACGTCTCAAAAGAGATTCCATACCACATAGCTGTTACCGTTGAGGAAATGAAATATAGGCAGGAAAAGGAGTTATACTATATAAAGGCAAATATCATTGTTGAAAGAAGAGCGCATAAAATGATAATCATTGGAGAAGGCGGAAAGAAAATAAAAGAAATAGGAAAACAAGCAAGACAAGAAATAGAGGCATTCCTAAGAACCAAGGTATACCTTGAGTTGTGGGTAAAGATAAAAGAACATTGGACGAAAAAAGAAGCCCTAATAAAAGAATACATAGACCCGAGGTTTTAGATGGCAAAAGAGCATATCGAAACAAAAATGATCCTCCAAACGGTAAGGAAGTTTATACGAAAGGAAGCATCGGAAAATGTAGCAAAGATCTTGAAAAAATTACACCCGGCTGATATCGCAAAGATAGTTCAAAATTTAGCCCCAGATGAGCGGGCTTTTGCCATAAAAGCCATAGATGACCTGGAGTTAAAAGCTGAAGCTATAGAATACTTAGATGACTATACCATCGCAGCAGAAATATTAGAGCAACTCACACCGCAAAATGCCGCAAGAATTATTCAAAGTATATCCGTAGATAAAGCAGTAGACATTTTAGAGGAATTAAATGAAGAATTTGCCGATGAGGTTTATAAGCATTTAGAAGATAAATTCAAGGAAGAAATACATAGCCTGTCAAGGTATCCAGAAGATACCGCAGGCGGCATCATGAATCCCGATTTCTTTGCCATAGATAAGGATCTAACAGTAAAAGATGCCTTAGAGAAAATCAGAAAGGCAAGCAAGGAAAAGAAGATAATCTATGTTTATGTAATAGACAGGTTTGGTCACCTTATAGGGGTTGTTACTCTAAGATCCTTAATCACAGCCGATGAAAACGAAAAGATAGAAAACATAACAAACACAAACATCATATCGGTTAGAACGGATATGGATCAGGAGGAAGTTGCAAAATTAGTTGAAAAATACGATTTACTATGCGTACCTGTTGTAGACAACAAAAACAGGCTTGTAGGTATTATTACAGTCGATGACATTATCGATGTTATACGCGAGGAAACAACGGAGGATATCTATAAATTAATCGGTACATCTGAAGAAGAATTTGAAGAAACAAGCATTTTAAACATTATAAAATACAGGGCTCCGTGGCTTATCATGAGCTTAATAGGTGAATCTATATCCGGAAGCGTCCTAAAGTTCTTCGATGGAACATTAAAAACAGCTATATCTTTGTCGTTCTTTATGCCTTTAATCATGGCACTTGGTGGAAATACAGGGCAACAGTCACAAACAATAGTAGTCAGAGCTTTAGCACTTGGTAAATTTGACGAAAGCGGTATATGGATAATTATTAAAAGACAGATAAAAACGGCTATATCAATAGGCCTTTTATTTGCCATTTTAGGTTTTGCTATGGCACTTGTGTTCCAGAAAAATTTCTACTTATCCCTTGTAGTAGGCTCATCTTTGTTTATATCTATGTTTTTATCAACAATGATAGGTGCTCTTCTGCCTCTGGGATTGAAAAAGCTCAATGTTGACCCGGCAGTTGCTGCAAGTCCATTCATATCGGCTATGAACGATATAGTGGGTCTTTTAATCTACCTATCTATAGCCACAGCAACTATAAAATACTTTGGGGTTAGCCTATGAAGCTATTTGGAACAGATGGTATAAGGGGAAAAGCCAATACATACCCGATGGTAGGCGATGTGGCCTATAAGTTAGGAAAGGCACTTGTATATGCTTTAGATGGCAAAACAGACAGAAAGAGAAAGATAATAATAGGTAAAGATACAAGGCTTTCCGGATACATGCTTGAGAGTGCTATTACAAGCGGTGTTGTATCCATGGGAGCTGATGCATACCTTGTTGGTCCTATGCCTACTCCAGCCATAGCATTTCTCGTTAGGAGCATGCGTGGTGATGCCGGTGTTGTGATATCTGCAAGCCATAACCCATACGACGATAACGGCATAAAAATATTTTCAAAAGATGGACTAAAGCTGGATGACAAACTTGAGGATTTGATAGAAAAACTGATACTAACCGATAAACTCAATAACATGGGAGCAGTTGGTGATAAAATTGGCAGGGCATACAGGATCAGGGATACATTGGGTAGATACATAGTATTTGCCAAAGACACCCTCCCCTACAGCGTCTCTTTGGATGGGCTAAGGGTCGTTTTAGACTGCGCAAACGGCGCTACCTATAAAGTAGCTCCAATGATATTCGAAGAATTAGGCGCTGAGGTGATAGCAATAAACAATCAACCAAACGGCATAAACATAAACGACAAGTGTGGCTCAACCTATCCAAAGGCTATAGTTGATGCAACTAAGCTCTACAGAGCAGATGTGGGCATTGCCTTTGATGGTGATGGTGACAGGGTTTTAATGGTCGATGACAGATACAACATAGTAGACGGTGATGCTATACTTGCCATACTTGCAAGATATATGAAGAAACGCAATACCTTAAAGGGCGACAAGGTCGTAGGCACTGTAATGACAAATTATGGACTTGAGATGTTTTTAGATAAACTGGGCATATCGCTACAAAGGGTTGATGTAGGCGACAAAAATATTGTTAAAAAGATAATGGATGAAAACTTGAACTTGGGAGGAGAACAATCAGGACATATAGTCCTATGGGACTTTAACACAACTGGAGATGGCATTGTTACAGCTTTGGCCATTCTTTCGATAATGAAACAGGAAAACGCAAGGCTCTCAGAACTTACACAAGATTTCAGAAAAATCCCTCAAAAAACCGTTAACGTATTGGTTAAGGAAAAACCTCAATTGGAAGAGGTAGAAGAAATTCAAAATGCAATAACAAAGGCAAAAGAGAAGCTCTCAAAAAACGGCAGGATTGTGGTTAGATACTCAGGCACTGAACCGCTTTTGAGGATAACTGTTGAATCCTTTGAAGCTGCCTTAGTTGATGAATGCTTAAATCTGGTGTCCAATGCAGCTGTTAAATCGATAGGGGGTAAGCCATGAGAAAGGTAGCATTGATTTTTTTATTTACCATTCTACTTGCAGGTATAAGTCAGGCAAAAACCGTTCAAATGGGGCTTGACTCACCGTATTTTGGAAACTCAAAACATATAGATGTGGCCGATTTTGTTGGCAAAAAACCTCTTGTGCTAATATTTTTTTATCCTGAATGCACACCCTGCGAAAAGAGTGTGCCTGTTTTGAATAACCTATACAAAACCTACAAGGATAAAATTTACATTATAGGAATAAGCTTAAGTAGAGATAGATACGAAATAGGCGATTTTATAAAGGAAAACCATCCGCTTTATCCCATCTATAGAATTTCGGATAAAGGCGACTTAAGGAATGTAGGAGGAATATTGGCAACTCCAACTGTGGTAGTTATAGACAAAAACGGTAAAGTAGCTAAAAAACTTATAGGAAAGCATGGCTGCAGTTATTTGAAAAAAACAATAGACAAAATAATAAAAGAGGGGTGATTTAGGAATGTACAAGGTTGTTGTCTGCGATACAATTTCTGATGCAGGAATAGAGATATTAAAAAAAGAAAAAGATATAGAGCTTCAAATAAAAAGCGATGTAAATAAAAAGGAGCTCCCTAAACAACTAACGGACGCTGATGCCATAATAACAAGAAGCTCCACAACTATAGACAAAGAGTTTTTAAGCTTCTGTGAAAATCTAAAGGTAATAGGAAGAGCCGGTGTTGGTGTTGACAACATAGACCTGGATGAGGCATCAAAAAGGGGAATAGTAGTTCTGAACATGCCTACAGGCAACACACTTGCAGCCACTGAACATACAATGACTCACATGCTCAACTGCCTACGTTTTATGCCCAATGCTAACTATGAGTTAAAGTATAAGCATAAATGGGATAGAAAAAAATGGATGGGCATTGAGTTGTACGGAAAAACTGTTGGTATTATAGGAATGGGCAGAATCGGGAGCCGCGTTGCCATTAGAGTTATGAGTTTTGGGGCAAACGTTGTGGTTTACGATCCGTATATACCAAAGGAAAAGGCAACAAAGATAGGCGCAAAGATAGTGGATAACCTGGACGAATTGCTTAAAGTTTCGGACATTATAACGATTCATACGCCAAAAACAGAAGAAACATACAACATGATTGATAAAGAAGAGATTGAAAAGATGAAGGACGGCGTGATCTTGATTAACTGTGCTCGTGGTGGTCTTTATAATGAAAAGGCGCTTTACGAGGGTCTTAAGAGTGGCAAAATCAGGGCACTTGGTATAGACGTGTTTGAGAACGAGCCCCAGCTCAATCATCCACTATTTGAATTTGACAACGTCTTTGCAACGCCCCATCTGGGCGCAAATACATATGAATCACAAATAAGGGTTGGCGAAGGTATTGCCCGCTCGGTGGTAGATGCATTGAAAGGTAGGGGCTACGAGAATGCCGTAAACATAAAGATGGAAGAGGAAGAGATTACAGAACTTGGCAAACAGTTCTTGGGCTTAGCAGAGCGAATGGGTTCATTTTTATCCCAATATATAAAAAGCTTTATTAAAAGAGTTACAATATACGCACACGGCGAGATAGAAAGCTGTACAAACTCGTTGGGGCTTTTTAGCAGCGTAGGAATTCTAAAAAATATGATAGATGAGCATGTAAACTACGTAAACGCACCATATTTAGCCAAAGAAAGAGGTTTAGAGATAGAAACAAAAATTTATGACAAAGCCACGGAGTTTAAAAACTATTTACTACTTGAAGCAGAATATGACGACAATAAAAAAATTGAGATAGGCGGAACCGTATTTGAACCTAACAAGGCGCGTATTGTGTACATGGATGGTTTTGATATGGAAATAGAGCTAACCGGTAATATAATTGTATTCAGAAATTACGACAAACCAGGCATAATAGGCAAGGTTGGTGAAATATTAGGCAAGCACAATATCAACATAGCAGACTTCAGGCTTGGCAGAAAACAAGCGCTTGGAGAGGCTTTATCGTTTATAAAGGTGGATCAAGAGGTAAACGACGCCATCTTAAAGGAAATACTAAGCATAGATGGCGCCATATCAATAGCCAAAGTCAAAATTTAGTTTGACGAAGAGATAGGCTTAATTTTATCCATAAGCGTATTGTATTTGTTTATCATGCCCATTTCTTTATAGCATAATGCGATTTTTGTTAGTGTTTTAATCTTATCATCCGAGTATTGTAAAAACTCCTCAAACGCTCTAAAGGCCTTTTCATACTCTCCAAACTCATAATACAGATTGCCAAGCGTATCCAAAATACCTGGTTTTAGGTCGGGGTTCATATTTATCGCCTTCTCCAAATTCTCCTTTGCAGCATAATAGTTTTCCTTCATAAGATACAGTTTACCCAACGCCAGATACACAAGCGGCTGATACGGTATAAGCTCAACCGCCTCTTTTAGGTATTTCTCAGCCTTATCAAGCTCTTTTCTGTCGATGTAGATGCTGCCAAGCAAAAATGGTATGTCTCCAAACGAACCGTACTTATCATAAAGCTCAACCAAAATATCAAAAGCTTTATCCAACTGCTCTTTTTTAACAAAATCAATGGCTTTTTTATACTCATCAAAGATATCACCCTCTAAGCTCAATTGGGCATACAACAGGTTTTGTCTTTTTATATCCTTGGAAACTTTAGACATTTCTTCAACTACATCAAACCACTTTTTAGCCTCTTCATTTTCAGGCTCGTAATCTAAAGCTCTCAAAACAAGCCTTTTCGCATCAATAAAGTCTTTATTATCTAAAGCTCTCTTTGCCAACAAAAGATGCGAAGCCACCATATTCTGCTCAACTTTATAGTCAAATTTTGCTTTTTTGTGGTCTGGATTAATTTCAATAGCTTTTTGAAAACTCTCTAAAGTCTCCTTGTGCATAAATCTATTCAAGCTGCATAGTTTGCCTTTCCAATAGTATAAGTCCGCTGAATCCTTGTATATCTCAATAGCACGATCGACAAGCTCAATACCTGTATAAATATCCTTAAACTCAACATATAATTTCAAGAGGTTCACCACTTTTTCTTTCTTCTTCAAGAACCTATCCGCATCTTTTTTAAACTCATATTCAAGCTTTAATATATCGAGAAGGTTTTTGATATGCTTTCTGGATAATATAGATTTTTCTCTGATCAATTTAAAATACTTAATGGCTTGATTTATTCTATCCTCAACACTTTGGCCTTCTATATCTATCTCTTCCCTATTAAAATAAAAGAAATCCTTAAAGAAAAAATTCTGAACTGCACTGATAAATATTTCATCAAAAGTAATTTCATCGTTAATTGCATTAATTTTATTCACCCTTTTTCTTATCTGATTCTCATCTTTATTAATTTTCCATTTATCCAAAACATCCTTAGCCATTTTCAAAGCATCTTTAGACTTGCGTATAATTTGCTCTATTCCACCTAATATCTGTTCGGTTTTAGAAATTATTTTATCATAGTCGCTGCTGTTGTTTATCTCAAAAACCGTTTTATCAACATTGTCTTTCAGGTATTTCTTTTGCACATCTTCAAGTGTTAGAAGTTCCGCACCCTCTATATAGGCACCTCCTTCTGTAGCATTAATAAACTTAAACCCTTTAGGAGATAAAACTTTAATTATATCCTCAACAAGCTTCAAACCAGTGTACATTGCATGGTCAGTCGGTACTTTATCCTGATAATTACCCCTAACCCAATGCAACTGCTTAGGCAAATCAACCTCAACAGAAACCCCCTTTGCATGGTCAAGTCCGCCAGTAAATGCCCAATCCTGCCCAACAAAAATGATAGGATTAGCACGCAGATAATAAGCTACGGCTATAGCAGTGTGAGTAACAGCATTGCTGGGAAGAGAGACATCATTAAAATCTCCAAAAATCTCTCCATACAGATCAGATAAAGACAAGGAATGACACTCAACAACTGACTTCTTAAATATTTTTGGTATTTGATGATAAACTGCTGCAGTATGTATGTAAATAAAGTCTGATTTTTTCTTATCCTTTAATATGGTTTTATACTTCTCAATATTTATCGGGTTGTAATCAACGCCGCATACTATATCGGGTTTTATACCAAACTCATTTAAAGTTCCCAGTACACTATCTGCGGCTATTACCAAAGCTTTATCTTTCAGTCCCTTAAGCTTATCTATATTTTTCATAAGAGAGGGTCCACTTGCTACGATAATAGCCGGCTTATTCTCAAATTTGTTTTTTACAAAAAGCCTCAAAGGACCACCTCTTAAAAAGGACAATGTGTTTTTAATAGAGTTTTCTGTAATAATTTCAGATTTATGCAAAAGAGTTGATCTATTAATGTAAAATGCAGCTAAAAATCTTCTTGTATACTCTTTAATTTCATCTAAGTTATAGAAATCAACTTTTTCATATCCTGCAATTGAATACTGATAAACATCTGCCCACAATAATTTCATAGTCAAAGAGCCCAAAAGTTTATCTATTTCATCTTTGTAATTATAGGACAAAGGTACTATAAGTGTATTCTTATCAGTCAAAATATCAGATAGGTCTTTTTCGCTCAAAAGCAGTTTTAAAAGACTAAAATTAGTTTCAAAAACAATAATAAAAGTCCTTTTAAACTTATTTCTTAAATTCCTTATGGTTTTACCAGATCCAAAACCATGCAGTATTGCAATATCATAAGATTTTAGGTCTTCGGCTACTTCATTTAAAGTGTCCAACTCAACATCTTTATAAAAAAGCTTGTCCTCTTCAGGTATATATTTTAGATTGCTATCAATATCCACATTATTTAATCTATCCAAAAGCCCTTTGTATATACCACTCTTCATTGCATTAACATTAACATAAAGCATAAAAACCTCCACTTAAGAAAATTTCCCTCTTTTTTTAGTATAGCAAGCCCTATTCCATAAAAAATCTAAAAAACGCAATCTAGGATTAAAGTTACGCTAAAAGTTGCCGATTGAATAGGTGAGGCAACTTTAGAGGAAAAGGAGGTGATGCCCTGAAGGAGAAAATTTCAGCCTAAGGGCTTCATGGGTTTGGGAATTTATGTTTAACCTTAAGAAAAATTTACAAGGAGGTAGCAATGGGACTCAGAATTAATACCAACATAGCTGCACAGTATTCGGTATTTAACCTAAACAACACAAATAACAAATTATCACTCTCTCTTAACAGGCTTTCCACGGGCTTGAGAATTACAAAGGCTGCAGATGATGCTGCTGGCATGACGATTGCAGATGGTCTTAAGTTTCAGTCTATGAACTTAGGACAAGCAATCAATAACGGCAATAACGCTGTCAAACTCATCCAGATTGCTGACATGGCACTCCAGAAATCCATTGACATCGTTCAGACAATCTCTCAAAAAGCAGCCCAAGCTGCAAACGCTACAGAAGATCCATCATCAAGAGAGGCACTCCAAGCGGAAATCAACAAACTCATCGAAGAGGTAAACAACATCGCAAACACAACATCCTACAAAGATACAAAACTTCTTGATGGAACATTTACAAACAAGATAGTCCACATAGGCGCATACATGAATCAAACTCTATCCATAGGCGCACAGAGAACGGCAGCAGATTCAATCGGTTGGGTTGCCCAAACAACAAGCTCAAATCATGACACATATACTACATCTATACAAGATGCTTCAAATTCATCAACTGAATATTTACAATTTAACACAAACACAAACTTTGTAGAGCTCAAGGGTGGAGATTTAACAATAAATGGAATAGATGTTGCAAATTACGCTGCGGGTATAGACGCAGACCATCAATTATCCGCTAAAACAATGGCTGCAGCAATCAATAAAGTTCAGTCTGAAACAGGTGGTGTTGAGGCTGATGCAACTACAACTGTAACTGGAAGTGCAGAGATTACAGCCGGAACTATAACAGCAGGCACCTTCAAAATCAACGGTGTTGACATTGGGCAGGTAAATGTAACAGCTGGGGATGCAGATGGTGCATTGGTTAACAAAATAAATCAATACTCAGACCAAACAGGTGTTGTAGCAAGCACAGATAGCAGCGGAAGATTAGTCCTGACAGCAGAAGACGGAAGAAATATAGCAATAACAGCAGACTCAACTGCTCAGGGCATATTACATTTAAGTGATACAGAGACTACAATACATGGAACAACAAGTACTATAGCTACAGCTATGACCTTTTACCTAAATGGCACTCAAATATCCCTAAGCGCTAATGAGACTGCAGCATCTGCAGTAACAGACATAAACAACACCCTCGCTTCTGCAGGTATCGACACAACAAAACTCTACGCAGAATTATATACTTCAGGTTCAGGTCATTACGTTAAGTTAGTTGCTAACGACGGAAGAGATTTGAACATATATGTAGCATCAGGTCAAGCAGCAGCAAGCCATCTCGATTTCTTAGGTTTATCTTCTGCTACTGCTAATCATAATACTAGATACATAGCCAATAGTTCCAATCATGGAACAATAACACTAACAAGCATGGACAACATTGAAATAAGTGGCGATAAAGCTGCCGTAGGTGGTCTCAAAACAAGTGTTGTTTCGCCAAACAACAACTTAGAAAGCGTAGATGTAACATCCCAGAGTGGTGCAGAGCTTGCAATAAAGATAGCACAATCAGCACTTAAGGATTTAGATTCTATAAGGTCTAATCTCGGTGCAATTCAGAACCAGATTCAGGCAACTGTTGAGAACATCTCAGTAACTCAGATCAATATTAACGGTGCTGAATCAACAATAAGAGATGTCAACTTCGCACAAGAGTCTTCAAACTTCTCAAAACTCCAGATTCTTGCACAGTCTGGCACCTATGCATTAGCTCAATCTAATGCTGTTCAGCAGAACGTCTTGAGACTGCTACAGTAATAAGCCTTAAAAAGTCCCGCTTACGCGGGACTTTTCTATTTTTTTATCACAAGGGAGTGAAGATAAATTAAGCGATTCACTTAAACTTTTCAAAAGCCTCATCAACAGCCTCAAAAACAAGCTCTAAGTTTTCCCTTGTAAGGCAAGGATAAACGGGCAAACTTAACTCCCTTTTGTAAAACTCTTCTGTCTTTGGACAGTACACATCTGACACCAACCCTCTATAAAACGGCTGTCTGTAAATGGGAATATAGTGCACCTGAACGCCAATGCCCTTTGTCCTTAAACTCTTAAAAATCCCTTGCTTCCTGCCAACAAAATCATCCTTTAACAAAATCGGCAACAGATGATAACCGCTTTTTGCGTCCTTTGTTTCTTCTGTAAAATCAAAAAAATCACTATCCTTAAATCTGTCTCTGTAAAGCTTCGCTATTGTTCTGCGTTTTTCTATAAACTCATCTATCTTTTTTAACTGGCTCAAGCCCAGAGCAGCCTGCATATCGCTAATCCGCCCGTTAAACGATAAAAACTGCATCTCGTAATACCAATCACCGTCAGGCTTAAACTCAAAATCTCCTGCATTTCTTGTTATGCCGTGATTTTTAAACATCAAAAGCCTCTTATACACAGCTTCATCGTTTGTTAGAGCCGCACCGCCCTCTGCCGTTGTTATGGGTTTTACCGGGTGAAAGCTAAAAACGGTAATATCACAAAATTCGCACGACCCAATCCTCTTGCCCTTGTATTCTGCACCCAAAGCATGCGAGGCATCATCTATAAGCTTCAAGCCGTGCTTTTCTGCCATGTCTTTTAGCCTATCCCATCTAAGTGGATTGCCGCCATAATCGACACCAATAATCAACTTTGTGCTTTTCTCAATCAAACTTTCAATCAAATCGACATCCATATTGCCTGTTCTTGGCTCAATATCACAAAATATGGGCTTTGCACCACAATAGACGCCCGCATTTGCCGTTGATACAAAACTTATCGGCGTTGTTATGAAGCTGTCGTTTTTACTCAAGTCAAGGGCAAAGCATGAGGCATAAAGCGCCGTTGTTGCAGAGTTAAAAGCCACACAATACTTAGCAGAGCAATAATCAGCCAAAGCCCTTTCAAACTCCTCAACCCTTGGTCCCTGTGTTAGAAAGTCCGATTTTAAAACCTCAACTACAGCCTCTATATCGCTTTCATCGATGCACTGATGAGAGTACGGAATCATGATAGACCCTTAAGCCTCTCTTTTAACTCATCAATGGTAAGCCACCACGGGTTGTTTTTGGATGTAAAGCTAAAACCAAACTCTCTTTTCTTGCCCTTCTCGCCCCACCTGTTAACCTCATACTTCGGAGAGCCTGTAAGCAAAATAGAGGGCAAGACCGTAAAGTAATTTTTAAACTCCAATGTGTTGTGGGATTCATCCTGCGAGATCAATGTTTCGTGCAGCTTTTCACCTGGCCTTATGCCAATTATCTCAAATTCAGCATCAGGCTTTATCGCTTTTGCTAAATCCGTTATCTTCATAGAGGGTATCTTTGGCACAAAGATCTCACCGCCCTGCATCGTCTCAAACGCCATCATAACAAACCTGACGGCCTCTTCAAGCGTGATCCAAAAACGAGTCATTTCTGGGTGTGTTATGGGCAACTTTTTAGCTCCCTTAGAGGCAAGCTCCAAAAACAGCGGCACAACGCTGCCACGCGAACCCATCACATTGCCATACCTTACAACACTGAACTTGATGTCCCTTGATCCCTTTATATTATTTGCAGCTATGAACAGTTTATCGGCCGCAAGTTTGGTTGCACCGTATAGGTTCACAGGATTGACGGCTTTGTCGGTCGATAATGCGACCACCTTTTTAACACCTTGCTCGATCGCCGCATCGATAACATTGTTAGCGCCCAAGATATTTGTCTTTATCGCCTCCATCGGGTTATACTCAGCCGCAGGCACCTGCTTTAAAGCCGCCGCATGAACGACATAATCAACGCCCTCCATCGCCCGAAGCAGTCTGTCTTTATCCCTAACATCGCCGATAAAATACCTCATGCATTTATCGTTAAAAACCTTGCTCATCTCAAACTGCTTGAACTCATCCCTTGAATAGATGATAACCTTTTTTGGCTTGTATCTTTTAAGGAGAACTTCGGTGAACTTCTTACCAAAACTCCCCGTTCCGCCTGTTAAAAAAACAACTTTATCATTAAACATAATCCACCCCCATTGCTTGTTAGATTAATATAACACAGATTAAAAAGAGTTTGAAAGCAAAAATTACTCAATGCTTTGGTCTTAAAAAAGCCAAATACTCATTACTGTTAAAGAATACAAAAGATTGACACAATCAAGGCTTTCATATAAATTTAATTTAGTAACAGAAGAAAGCAAAATGAAAACTGTAAAAGTTGGTATATTAACAGAGGGTAGCAACAGTATAGGATTTGGTCATATTACAAGGTGTTTATCTTTATACCAAGCCTTCAAGAAAAAAAACATAAAGCCAAAGTTCTTCATAAACGGCGATGACTCTATAATTGAACTTATTAAGGATACAAATTTTGAGGTTATTGATTGGCTAAAAATGCGTAAAGAGGTTTTTGATAAGCTCAAGGACTTTGATATTGTTATCATTGATAGTTACCTTGCAGATAAAGAATTTTATGATGAATTGTCCAAATTAGTGAAACTTCCTGTTTATATGGACGACAACAAAAGAATAGACTACCCAAAAGGCGTTGTTATTAATGGGAATATTCATGCAAAAGAATTAAACTATCCTAAAAAAGATGGAGTGATTTACCTGCTTGGAACAGAATATACACCCCTAAGAAAGGAATTTTGGGATGTCCCAGAAAAAACAATAAGGGAAAAAGTGCAAAGTGTAATGATAACCTTTGGCGGAGAAGATGCAAAAAACATGACACCAAAGATTTTAAGATTGTTAAGTGAAAACTATCCTGAACTAAAAAAGAATGTTGTTATAGGAAAAGGATTCCGTAATATTGAAGATATTAAAGCTGTGGCAGACAAAAACACAAATTTGATATACTATCCAGATGCAGAAGGTATGAAACAGATAATGTTTGATGCCGATATAGCTATCTCCGCAGGAGGACAAACCTTATATGAACTTGCAAGAGTGGGTGTGCCTACGATCGCTATTGCCATTGCTGATAACCAGCTTGGAAATGTAAGGACTTTTGAGAAATTGAAAATAATTAAATTCGTAGTATGGTGGGAACATATTGACAAAATTAATATTGATGGATTTCAAGAACAAGAATTAAGAAAAAAAATTAGCAAAAAAATGCAAGAATTAATTGATGGAAATGGCTCAAGAAGGATAATTAAAAATTTAATAAAGTCATATGAGGTGATAAATGAATAATTACGAAATAAGAGAATATAAACCTGGCGATTCAAAAAAAATTTGTGAATTATTAGATACATATACTCCATACGATAGAGATGAAAAATTTTGGATCTGGATAAACAGATTGTTGTCTATCAAAAAAACTGTTGTTGTAGTAGCTGAATCAAAAAATAAAATTGTGGGACATTATGCAGTAATTCCTCAATATTTGAACATTAAAGGAAATATCTATAATGCAGGATTAGCTATACATGCATTTATTCACCCAGATTATCGCAATACTTTTATGGTATTTGAAATTACAAAAATGATGCATAATTTGGCAAAAAAAAATGGTATAGAAATTATTTATGGATTTCCCAATAGTAAATTTAGAAGCATTTTATTAAAAATTCATAAATGGAAAGAAGTAGCTTTATTTAAGTCGCTAGAAAAATTTAGTTTGGAAAGAAAAGAGCACAATTTTAAATTAATTAAAGTCGAAAAAAATTATCTTCACTATTATGAATTATCTGAAATTTTAGACAGCCAAATCAATAATAAAAACAAAGTAAAAGTTGAGAAAAATTTAATTTATTTTGTTAATAGATACATCAATCACCCACAAAATTTATACAAAAATTTCTTTATCGAAAAAAACGGGCAAAAAGTGGCATTCATTGTTCTAAAAATATATGAAAAAAAAGGAGTAAGAATAGGACATTTAATAGACTATGTTAAAAATAGTAAAATTTCTTTTCAAGATATTCTTAATATAGTAGAAAATTACTTTTATGATAAAGTTAACAAGCTTTCTTTTTGGAAATTCGATGAAACCCAAAAAGAAATCTTGTTAAAAAACGGTTTTGAAGAAAAAGGTTTTGAAACATGTTTAGGAATTAAGATGCTGATAGATAATAAAAAAATAGAAAATTTTTTGCTAAATTTTGACAACTGGACACTTTGCATGGGAGATTCTGATGCCTTCTGACAAATTTATTTTAATTATTGCTGCTCATCCTGACGATGAAATTTTGGGATGTGGGGGATCTATAGCAAGATTGGTTAAAGAAGGATATGAGGCTTATACATTAATATTAGGGGAAGGTGTTACATCAAGGGATAAGAGCAGAGATAGAAAAAAAAGAGAGGATGAAATCAAAAGACTAAAGGAGCAAATACACAAAGCTAATGAAATATTGGGAGTAAAAGAGGTTTTTACTTTTGATTTTCCGGATAACAGGTTTGATTCTGTTAATCTCTTGGACATAATTAAAGCAATAGAAGAGATAAAAAACAAGATAAAACCAGAAATTATATTCACACACTCAAAGTCCGATTTGAACATAGACCACCAAATAACACACAAAGCAGTTATAACCGCTACAAGACCAATGCAAAACGAAAGCGTTAGGGAGATTTATGCTTTTGAAGTTTTATCATCTACAGAATGGAATTATCCATTATCGTTTTCCCCAAACGTTTATTTTGATATAGAGAATACTTTAGATTTAAAACTAAGGGCTATGACAGAGTATAATTTTGAGCTAAGAGATTATCCCCATCCCCGCTCATTGGAAGGGATAAAGATAAAAGCAAAACAACGAGGAATGGAAGTTGGGGTTGTTTATGCAGAAGCTTTTGAATTGGTTAGAGGAATTAAATGAACCTTACACTCAAGAATTTTGTAAATCTAACCTTGGAAGAACAGATTGAGGTTCTCAAAATCAGAAATGCTAAATATGTAAGAACAAAAATGAAAAATTCTAATATTATAAAACTAACCGATCATCTAAACTGGATTAACTCCCTTAGCCAAGATAAAAATAAAAGATACTATGCTGTTTTCCTAAATAACGAAATAATAGGAGCCAATTATGTTTTATTGCTTAATAAAATCATTGGATATGGAAATATAGGATTTTATTTTAAACAAAATACACCCCCCATAATTTCTTCAATCAGCATAGTTTATTTTCTTGAAATGATTTTTAATAACCTAAATATAAATAAAATATTCAGCGAAGTAAAGACAAACAATTCAATGGCGTATAGGTTTAGCAAAAGCTTGGGCTTTAAAGTTGTTAATATAAAAGTGGAAAATGACGAGAAATATTATTTAATGGAATTAAACAGACAAAAATGGGAAAGAATGAAAGACACAAAACTATTAAAATCAGTTAAAAAACAATCAAAAGACATAGTTATTAAATTTGAGGAGGATTAAATGAAAGCAAAAATCCAAAACTTAATTATCGAAAGCTTAAAAGAATTAAATGAAGAATTAGAAATAGAAGCATTAATCAATCCGAATGAGAATACGAAACTTTATGGAATCAACGGGGTATTAGATAGTTTAGCATTGGTCACATTAATCACAGATTTAGAAGAAAAGATTTCAGAGGAATTTGGTAAAGATATAACTTTAGCTGACGAGAAAGCAATGAGCCAAAGAATTTCGCCCTTTAGAAGTGTAGAAACACTTACCAACTACATAGCTAAGTTATTAGAGGAAGAGAAAAATGAGTAAAGTCTTTATAATTACAGGCACAAGAAAAGGGATAGGAAAAGGGTTAGCAGAGTATTATCTAAATAAAGGCAATATTGTTGTTGGTTGTAGCAGGGGAAAAAGTTCAATAGAGCATAAAAGTTATAGACATTTTTGCTTAAATGTAAGTGATGAAAAAGCAGTTGTTGATATGGTCAGGAAAACAAAAAAAGAATTTAAAAGGATTGATGTGCTCTTAAATAACGCTGGAATTGCTTCAATGAACCATATTTTGACAACGCCTTTAAAAACAGCGAAAAATATTTTCAATACCAATTTTTTTGGTTCGTTTCTTTTTATTAGAGAAATTGCAAAAGTCATGATGAAACAAAAACAAGGAAGAATTGTAAATTTTGCTACAGTTGCAACTCCTTTAAGATTAGAAGGTGAAGCAATATATGCTGCAAGCAAGGCAGCTATAGTTAATTTAACTGAAATAGCAGCAAGAGAATTAGCTGGATTTAATATTACAGTAAATGCAGTCGGGCCTACACCAGTCCCAACAGATTTAATTAAAAATGTCCCAAAAGAAAAAATGCAAGCCCTTCTTAATAGACAGGCAATTAAACGATTTGGAGAATTTAGAGATGTTGTAAATGTGATTGATTTTTTTATCGATGAAAGAAGTGATTTTATTACTGGGCAGGTGATATATTTAGGGGGAGTGAATGGATAATATAATCGCTTTTGAAAATATTGAAGATTTGATTATTGAAATTAAAGGACAAAAAGTTTTATTAGATAGAGATGTAGCCTCTTTATATGGAGTTGAAACAAAAAGAATTAATGAAGCAGTTAAAAATAACCTTGATAGATTTCCGGATGGTTATATAATTGAGCTCGATAAAGAGACCAAAAAACAACTGGTCGAAAATTTCGACCGGTTCAAAACATTAAAACATTCATCAGTAAACCCAAAAGCCTTTACTGAAAAAGGACTTTATATGCTAGCAACAATTCTAACTTCAAAAGAAGCAGTAAAAGTTACAATTGCAATTATTGAAACTTTTACAAAAATAAGAGAACTATCAAGAACAATCAAAAAACTTCCAACCGTTACAGATAAAAAGGAACAACAATCCTTGATGCAAAAAAGTGGAGAAATAATAGCAGAAATTTTAGATGATGGACTAACAACCAATGAGAGTGAAACAACCATTGAAATGAACTTAGCATTTTTTAAATTTAAACATACTGTAAAGAAGGGTAAGAAATGAGCTATTTAATAGAAAACTTTAAGAAATTTGATTCAAAATTAGCAATTATCCATAACGATAAAAAATATACATATAAAGAGCTTTTAGAAAAGATAGAAAAATTTTTAAATGATTTTAAAGGGAAAATAAAAAAAGGTGAAGTTGTAGCTATTTTAGGAGACTATTCTTTTGAGAATATCGCTTTATTATTAGCTCTTTATTTGAATAAAAACATTATAGTCCCTATAACATCCACAAACGAACAGGAGATAAAGGAAAGATTAAGAGAAGCAAATGTTGACAAAGTTTTGAAGATTAGGAACGGAAAACCAACAATTGATATTTTGGAATCTAAAGAAAAACATAATCTAATAAAAAATTTACAAGAGCAGAGCCACTCAGGCCTTATTCTCTTTTCAAGTGGAAGCACAGGAAAACCAAAAGCAATGATTCATGATTTTGATAATTTGATAGAGCATTATAAAGGAAAAAAAGAGAAAAATATTAATATGCTCATATTTTTGATGTTTGACCATATCGGCGGACTTAATACACTTTTAAACATTCTTTCAACAGGAGCTGTTGCAATAATTCCTAAAAACAGAAATGCTGACGAAGTGTGTAAAATTATAGAGGAATACAAGATAAAAGTTCTGCCATCATCTCCAACATTTCTAAACCTTTTGCTAATGAACAAATCTTATGAAAAATATGATTTAAGTTCATTAAGAATGATAACATATGGAACAGAACCTATGCCAGAATCCCTTTTAAAGAAATTAAAAGAAACATTTCCTAAGGTTAGGTTTCTGCAAACCTTTGGAACAAGCGAAACAGGAATAACCAACACCTATTCAAAATCTTCTGATTCAACACTCATGAAAATAGACGATCCGGATATAGAATATAAGATTGTAAACGGAGAACTATGGTTAAGAAGCAAAACTCAAGTCTTAGGATACTTAAACGCCCCTATGAACAGTTTTACCGAGGATGGTTGGTTTAAAACAGGAGATTTGGTGGAAGTGGATAAGGATGGATATATAAAGATTATAGGCAGAAATAAAGATATTATAAATGTTGGAGGAGAAAAGGTTTTTCCTGCAGAAGTAGAATCGGTAATACTTGAAATACCAGAAGTAATTGACTGTATGGTGTATGGTGAAAAAAATTCAATTACAGGTCAAACTGTTGTTGTTGATGTCGTAATGAAAGAAGGCATTGATAAGAAAGAAGCAAAGAAAATAATAAGAAAATATTGCAAGCAAAAGCTTGATAACTATAAAATCCCAACAAAAGTTAATTTAGTGGAGAAAATTAATTTTGGGGATAGGTTTAAGAAGATTAGGAGGAGATAATGAGAATCCAATACTCCTTTATAAATAATAGAACCTTCATTGTCGCCGAGCTTTCTGCGAATCATAGGCAGGACATAGAACTCGCAAAGGATACCATATACGCAATGAAAGAATCGGGGGCTGATGCGGTAAAACTGCAAACATACACTCCAGATACAATTACTATAGATTGCAACAATGAATATTTTCAGATAAAGCAGGGTACTCTGTGGGATGGAAAAACCCTCTACGAACTCTATAGAGAAGCATATACTCCTTGGGAGTGGCATTATGAACTCAAAGAGTTAGCAGAAAAGTTGGGGCTTGTTTTTTTCTCTACACCCTTCGATAAAACAGCTGTTGATTTTTTAGAGAAACTGGATGTCCCCGCATATAAAATCGCTTCCTTTGAGATAACCGACATACCGCTCATAGAGTATGCAGCCTCTAAAGGAAAACCGATGATAATTTCCACAGGCATAGCAACACTTTGCGACATTCAAGAGGCTGTCAATGCCTGTAAAAGAGTCGGAAACGACCAGATAATACTATTAAAATGCACCTCTGCCTATCCTACACCTTTGGAGGATGTAAATTTAAAGACAATTCCGAATATGGCAGAGACCTTCGGATGCATTGTAGGATTATCAGACCATACACTTGGCATCTCTGTTCCTGTCGCTGCTGTTGCGCTTGGTGCAAGGGTTATTGAAAAACATTTTATACTATCCAAAGATATAGAAACACCCGATAGAGATTTTTCACTTACACCAGAGGAATTTAAGGCGATGGTAAAATCTGTAAGAGAGGTCGAGAAAGCCTTGGGTAAAGTCTTTTATGAGCTTACAGACAAAATGAAAAAGGGCAGAGAGTTTAGTAGGTCTTTATTTGTTGTCAAAGATGTGAAAAGAGGAGAAATTTTCAATGAAGATAATGTAAAATCCATTCGTCCAGGATATGGCCTTAATCCAAAATTTTTGAAGGATATTTTAGGAAAAAAAGCAAGAAAAGACATAAAAAAAGGTACACCGTTGCAATGGGATTTAATAGAATGAAAAGACTCCCAATAGGCATTCAGACCTTTAGCAAGATCATAGAGGAAAACTGTTATTATGTTGATAAAACCCACTTTGCCCTAAAACTGATCCAAAACGGTGGCTATTACTTCCTCTCCCGCCCCAGACGCTTTGGCAAGTCTCTGTTTCTTGACACACTGGCAGAGATATTCTTAGGCAACAAGGAGCTATTCAAAGGCTTATACATCTATGATAAGTATGACTTCAAACCCCATCCAGTCATAAGGATATCATTTGGCAGTGGTGATTACTCGTTGGATGAGAGTCAGACCATTGATGAGATAAAACACATACTACAGGACAACATAGAGGCTTTGGGTTTAGACTGCACAGATATAAACGACTTCAAAACCTGTTTTAAAGAGCTCATCAGAAAATCCTACCAAAAACACAAAACCAGAGTTGTCATACTCATAGACGAATATGACAAACCCATTCTTGACAATATCACAAACAAAGAGATGGCAACAAAGGCAAGGAATATCTTGAAGAACTTCTACAGTATCATCAAGGACAACGACAGATACATCAGGTTTGTTTTTATCACTGGAGTAAGCAAGTTCTCAAAACTAAACCTGTTCAGTGGTTTGAATAACTTAGAGGATATTACAATAAACAAGGAGTATGCTGAGATATGTGGATACACCCATGACGATCTACTCACAGTGTTTAAAGATAGAATTGAAGGAGCAAACCTTGAGTTAGTCAAGAAGTGGTATAACGGATACAACTACTTTGGAAAACCTCTATACAACCCCTTTGACATACTCCTCTTTCTCTCATCTGGTCATGACTTCCGAAACTACTGGTGGCAGACAGGCAATCCAAGCTTTTTGATAGAGAAACTCAAGGAAGAAAACTACTACATCCCAGAGCTTGAGAATGCCCTAATCTCAGAGGAGGCTTTGGAGGCCTTTGATGTGGAATACATAGACCTAAGGGCATTGTTGTGGCAAACGGGGTATTTGACATTTGAGGAGAGGTTTACAGATGAAAGAGGAAGATTGAAATACAAGCTAAAAATTCCCAATTTAGAGATACAATACTCCCTAAATGAGCTGTTTATCCTTTACCTTACAAACCAAAGACAGGAGATGTATAGATACGAAGACAACCTGTATGAGGCACTAAAACAGAACGACTTTACATCCTTTACCAACCACCTAAAGACCATCTTCTCAACCATTCCTTACACAAACTATGCTAACAATATAATCTCAAAATACGAAGGCTACTATTCAAGTGTGGTATTCACCTATCTCATGGCTTTAGGCTATGATGTGATTCCTGAAGACATTACAAACAAGGGAAGGATTGATTTAACAATAAAAACAAAGGATAAGATTCTAATCATAGAATTCAAGGTTGATCAAGAGAAGGACAAACCAATAAAGCAGATAAAAGAGAGAAGATACTATGAGAAGTACTTGAAAGAGAACAAAGATATTTATCTTGTGGGAATGGTGTTTGATTCGAAGGAGAGGAATATAGAAAGCTGGAGAGTGGAGGAGGTAAATAAGGACGGTGCAAACAAACTTCATTAAGGATGCAACCTTGAATGACTTAAACAATTTAACCTCATGGTTTATTAAAAATAAAGATATGAAAGGTCTTATCTACAAACTCTTAGACAACAGAGATCTGGGCGAGGCTTTTGTCTATTTTAAAGACAATTTTATCAAAAACATTTTTAAAGATAATTTAGAGGGATACATAAAAGCCTTTGAGCCTGTGTTTGATAGGGATTTTTTAAATCTGAACATTCTGGCTCAAAAAGCCATAATAATACTCTTTTTTTATGCCTATTTTGACGAAAACACGCGATCAAATAAAGATGTATTATTTTTTGAACCCTTGTACAAATTATTCATCAAGGCAAAGGATAAAAACAATTTGGAGCTAATGGCTTTTTTGTATATACCTTTATTGTTTAGCTCTCAGGACATGAAAGCTTTTAATAAAAAAGTAAACAAAACTCTGGAAAGGCTGATTCTGAAGAATTTTAAATCAAACTATACACCAAAACCCAGATCGGATAATAAAACAAGAATCGGATTTATGATAGAAAGGGCTATATGGCACTCGGTAAACCAGATAAACTATAGTTTTTTATATAACCTAAAAAAATCTTTAGAGGAAAACAAACAAAACGATACGGAAGTTATCATCTTGGATCTAAACTTTTTTGAATTTACAGGCGGAATGGAAAACGTTAAGAACAAATTTAAGTCAATAGGATTTGAATATATAGACCTGCACGATGCCTTAAACATACCAAAAAACCTGCTTTACAATATACTTGACAAAAGCATAAAGGTTAGGGATTATATTAGAAACTTGGGTTTGGATGTTCTGATTATGTCCCCTATAACCCACTTTACACACATATTTTTACTAAACTCAAGGGTTGCAAAAAAACAGGTTTACTGGTCTCACGGCAACTGTGCTATTGATGTTAAAGGAATAGACGCAAGAATAAGCCACTTTGAGCAAACATGCAAAGAGTTTGATTGGAAGATAATACACTTTCCTATACCAGAAGAACTGCTTTTAGGAACAGAAAAAGACAAACTGGAAGGCGAAAGAATAAAAAAGGAGCTATTAAAAAAATATGGTGAAAATACGGTAATATTGGGAACCATAGGCAGACTTATAAAAATCGATAGTGACGAATATCTGCAAGTAATTGCAAAAATAATGAAGGATAATCCTAATACAATATATTTAGCTTGTGGTTCAGGGGACACTAAACCAATAAAGGAAAAGCTAAAAAAGTATGGAATTAATGAGTCCAGATTCATATTTACGGGCCATATAAACTCTCATGTTTATGGGTGGGTAATCGATGTGTGGATAAATACATACCCTCTACCTCAAGGTCAGTCCCAGCAAGAATATTATGCAAAAAAAACGGGGATTGTTATAGAAAGCAAGGATTTAATTAAAACTAATTTTAAATTTTTTAAAAAATTAATTACAACTTATATAGGGGATAAGAGAATCGAAATAAATGGTAGGAGTAAAATTTTAAAAAACATAAATTTTCTAATTTGTAAAAATGATGAAAAACAATTTATAAAGGAATTAATTACAAATAAAGTTTATTATAATTTATATAAAAAAATTCTTGCTCTGTATTGGGACGATCAACAAGATCTAAAAGAAAAACAATTAAATGCATTCTTTAAAAAATTGGGAAAAATACTATGTTAATAAGTGTTCTGGTAGACAATTACAACTATGCTAAATTTTTACCTGAATGCATTGAGAGTGTTCTAAATCAAACCTATCAAAATTTTGAAATAATTATTGTGGACGACGGAAGCAATGACAATTCAAGAGAAATTATTAAAAAGTATACAAAAAGAGATAATAGAATAAAGCCTATTTTTAAAGAAAATGGAGGTCAAGCAAGCGCTTTTAATGAAGGAATAAAACATTGCAGAGGAGAATTAATATGTTTTTTAGATAGTGATGATCTATTTGAGAAAGATAAATTATATGAAATAAACAAGATATATAAAAAAGGTTATGAATATATAGTAAATAATTATATCTTTTTAGAAAATAAAAAATTAAATAAAAATTATAAACCGCTCTTCCCCTATGGTGGTTATAATCTCTTCTTAGTATACTATTTAACAGAATTTACAGGAAGTAGCACATCGAACATTTCTATCTCAAAAAATTTAGCCAAAAAAATATTCCCTATCCAAAATGAATCTTATTTTAAAATTAGAGCAGACGATGTAATTGTATTTGCATCAAGTATTGGAAGTAAAATGTATTTTACTCATAAAACTTTAACTAAATACAGAATACACGGTGATAATTTATTTGCTTGCTCTCGAAAAGAAGAATCTCCTTCTGATAAATATTTAAGAAGTTTAAATTTGGAAAAAATAAAAGAAGAATATTTACAAAAATTTAAGATACCATCGAACTTTTTAACAAATCCTTATAATTTATTATTAGAACTAAAGACGAAGCAAATTATAGATAAAAAAATATTTAATCTGTACAAAAAAATTTTGTTCAATAAAATGAGATTAACAAACGAAGAAAGAGAGATATATTATAGACAAATGGTAGAATATTGCAAGCATATCACAAGAAAAACAAAAAAAGAAAATATAAAAAATAATGGCTAGAAATATATTATTTTTTTTACCAAGCCCTTTTTGGCAATCGCATTTTATATCTATGATTGAAATGATTATAGATCACAAACAGCAAAATGATAATATTTTTTTGATGCAATGCAAAGGGGAGTACAACTTTGCGTGTCTATATTGTAAGAATTTTTCTTGTCAAAAATCCATTGATTGTGCCAAATGTAAATATTTTATTAAAAAAACGTTAGAATTAATAAATTTAAAAGATTATCTATTTTTACCAATTATCAATGATGGTTGTAAATTTACTAAGGTTCCAAAGTTTCATTCTATCAATGAAATAAAAGCCTTTACGGTAGATAACTTTGATATTGGGTTAGCAATATTATCTAATCTTTATTTTAAAACAAAAAAAACTTGTTTCACAGCTTCCCAATTAAAAAAATATTTACCATATTTAAATAAACTTATTAATTTATCTTATCAAATATATAAAACAACATATGAATATTTAGAAAAATATAAAATTGATGAAATCTATATCTTTAATGGAAGATTTGATATATTAAGAGCGTCTCTAAGAGCTGCACAAAAATATAAAAAATCTAAAATTAAAGTTTTAGAAGCAGCAGGAGTAATGGATAAATTTACAATATCAGAAAACACTTATCCTCACGATTTTGAATATCAAAAGAAAATTTTAAACGAACTCTGGAGTAAGGAAAAATCCTATATAAAGAAAGAAACACTTGCAAGAAAATGGTTTTTAGACAGATTAAATGCAAAAGATCAAGGAAATATATCATATATAAAAAAACAAATAAAAAATAAACTACCTAGTAATTTCAGTAATAAAAAAAGAAATATCTCAATTTTTATTTCAAGCGAACACGAAATAAGCACTATACCTGAATATAAAAATCCACTTTTTAAAAATCAACTAGAAACAATAAAATTTATATTAAAGTATTTCAAAAAAAAATATGAATATAATTTTTATATAAGAATGCATCCTAATTTAAAAGATGTCAATGATTGTTATATTTTAGAGTTAAAAAAAATTAATAGAATTTTCAATAATGCCTTTATAATAGAACCTGATAGTCCTATTGACTCTTACGCTTTATTGAAAAAAAGTGAAAAAATAATTTCTTTTGGTTCTACCATTGGAATAGAAGCTGTGCTTTATAAAATCCCTTCGATACTAATAGGAAAAGCAATATTTGAAGATAGTATTTCTCTTTATATTCCAAAAACAAAAAAAGAAATTATTTTTCTAATAGAAAAAAAACTCAAACCTTTAAATAATATAATGGCGATTAAATACGGTTATTATCAAATGAAAAGAGGGAGAAAATATAAATATTATAAACCAGAACATCCCTATTATGGAAAATTTTTAGGTAGAAACATTTTTGAATTATAAACTAAAAAAACAAAAAAGAGGAACCAATTTGAAAAATGTAAAAAAAATCCTAATAACAGGCGGTGCAGGATTTATAGGAAGTCATTTATGTGAAAGACTTTTAAAAGAAGGAAATGAAGTAATTTGTCTCGATAACTTTTTCACAGGGAGTAAAGATAACATAACCCATTTAATGGGTAATCCTTATTTTGAAGTTATTAGACATGATATTGAAGAGCCCATCTCGATTGAAGTAGATGAAATTTATAATTTAGCATCTCCCGCTAGTCCAATTCATTATCAAAAAGACCCAGTTAAAACAGTTAGGACCAATGTAATGGGGGCTATTAATGTTTTAGATATAGCTAAACGCACAGGAGCAAAGGTTTTACAAGCTTCAACCAGCGAAGTTTATGGAGACCCTGAAGTTCATCCGCAGGTAGAAGAGTATAGAGGAAATGTAAATCCAATAGGAGTTAGGGCTTGTTATGATGAGGGGAAAAGATGTGCTGAGACGCTTTTTTTTGATTACTATAGGGAATATGGAGTAGATATTAGAGTAGTTAGGATTTTTAATACTTATGGTCCGAGAATGGCAATGAATGATGGAAGGGTTGTTAGCAATTTTATAATTCAAGCTTTAAAAAATAGAAATATTACAATTTATGGAGATGGAAGTCAAACAAGGAGTTTTTGTTATGTATCAGACTTAGTAGATGGACTTATAAAAATGATGAATTCTAATTTAACAGGTCCTATTAATCTTGGAAATCCTGAAGAATTTACTATTTTAGAATTAGCTAAAAAAGTTGTTAAATTTACCAATTCAAAAAGTAGAATAATTTTTAAACCGCTTCCACAAGATGATCCAAAACAAAGAAAACCCCATATTACTAAAGCAAAAATATATTTAAATTGGAAACCAAAAATAGGTTTGGAAGAAGGATTAGTAAGGACGATAGAGTATTTCAAAAATAAACTAAGGAATAAACTTTGATGAGAAAATCAATCCTTTTTGACTTAGATATGCCAAAGTGGGTTTTATTTTTTTATCCTATAATTAAAAAATTAAAAAAGTTAGGACACAATGTGATTATAACAAGCAGAGGCGGAAAAGGTTATACTGAATTAAACAAAGTAATAGAACTTTATAATTTAGACTATACTTCTATAGGAGAATACGGAGGATCTAGTTTGGAAGGAAAATTAAGAGCATCCTTATATAGAATGGAAAAATTAATTGAAATCGTAAAGAACGTAGACGCTGTGATTAGCGGTTGTGTAGTTGATGTAAATAGGGTCGCCTTTGGGTTTGGGATTCCTGTTTATAATTTTTATGACATTCCCCTTAGTGATTATAGAACCAATTTTAAAAGAGCCCTGCCTCAAGCAAGGCTTACAATACCTCTTGCCACTAAGATGTTTAAACCTTTTGTTGTGCCTGATGAGATATTCTTAAGGTTTGGATTGGAAAGGGATCAAATTATTGAATATAAATTCATAGATCCTTTAATCTGGCTTAAAGATTTCAAGTTTGACAAGAACTATGTAGAGAACTTTTACAAAAAATACAAAATCGATAGGAAAAAATTCACGATTGTGGTAAGAGAAGAAGAGTATAAATCAAGCTATGTAAACAAAAAATATCCATTCCTTTACGAAGCATTGCCTGAGATCCATAAAAAGTTTAATGCAAATATAATAATCATTCCAAGATACGAAAGTGATTATTTAAAAAAAGAGTTCCCTTTTGCTTATGTAATTGAAGAAAAAATAAAACTCCAGCATCTGTTAAAAGACGCCGATCTATTTATCGGCGGTGGAGGGACAATTAACACCGAAAGTTGTTTTTTAGGAACCCCAACGATCTCAACGCGCAGCTTTATAAGCCACTACGATAAATGGCAAATAGACAACGGCTTGATGGTTTGGGTTGATAACAAAGAATATCTATTTAAAAATATCGAGTTAGCTAAAGAAAAAAAACTTATTCCAAATTTAAAAGCATTGGATAAAATGGAAGTTGATATAGATTTGCTTATAGAGAAAATTTTAAATTGATTTCTTACAGTATAATTGTTATTCTTTCCCTACCATGAAGAAACTCCCAATAGGCATTCAGACTTTTAGCAAGATCATAGAGGAAAACTGCTATTATGTTGATAAAACCCACATAGCTCTAAAACCCCCTTTCCGCACCCAAACCTCTATTTTATTTGACCAAACCCAAATGCACAGAGTAAAAGAATGAAAAGGGTCTTAGAATAAACGGAACAGAAAATGCTTACATCTCCCTCTAAAAAGAGGGGGTATTTAAATGTTACAACAAAAAGCAGTTATCAAGAACATGGATCACTTAGGACTAATAGCTGGTATGATAGACGAACTAAAGATAGCAGAAACCATAGATGATGAAATACTATCATCAAGCAAATCAAAGAACCTAAGCTATGGCGAAGCAACAAAGGCAATGATCCTTAACGGTCTTGGTTATGTCAACAAGCAACTCTACCTAACTCCTCTCTTCTTCAAAGACAAACCACTAAAGAGATTATTCGGAAGGGATGTTTGCTAAAGCTACAATAAACTCCCCACCAAAAGGGCTTATAAATTCCCCACCCTTTTGGTAGCATGCCCTAATCTTTTTAAAAGATGGAGGGTAAATAAAATTGTTGGGGGTTTGTATGTATTACTCGGTAAAAGCACTACTGAGTATTGGGAAAAATGTCTCACAGATTGCAAGAGAGCTAAAGATTGACAGGAAAACAGTCAGAAAGATTAAGAAAAAGGTAGAAAACGGAGAGATTAAGACACCCACCATCAAAAGGAAAAGCATCCTTGATCCATACAAGGATGAAATCATGGAGTATTTAAAAAGTGGTCTCTCCGCTGTTTTAATCCACCAGAAGTTAAAAGAAAAGCATAGTCTAAATGTAAGCTATAGCTCTGTGAAACGCTACATCAGGAAGCTAAAGCCAGGTGAGCCCTTCATCCCCTTAATAAGCCCACCTGGCCAAGAAGCCCAAGTAGATTTCGGCTATGCCGGTTATTTCTAATAATAGCAGAAGAAAAAAGAAAGTAAAGTACTGGATATTCTCAATGGTTTTGTCCTATTCGAGGTACAGATACTATGAGCTTGTGGATAACCAAAGTATACCGACATTCATAAACTGCCATATCAATGCATTTGAATATTTCTCTGGTGCACCAAAGGCTATAAAGATAGACAACCTAAAAAGCGGTGTATTGCATGTTAACTTCTATGAGCCTGAAATTCAGCATGAATATGCAAGGATGCTTGAGTATTACAACTCCTCTGCTGTTGCCTGTAGGGTGAGAAAACCAAATGAGAAGGGCAAGGTAGAATCCAGCATAAAATACATAAAGAACAACTTTCTAAAAAGCATAAGAGCGGAAGGAATAGAAGACATAGACACAGTCAAAGAGAAGCTTTTATTCTGGCAGGACAACATCTGTAATGCAAAGCTACACGGCACAACAAGAAAAATACCGAAGGATGAGTTTCTCAATGTAGAAAAGGAAAAACTCAACAGATTGCCAGATAGAAGATATGAGACCTACGATATTGCAAAAAGAACTGTAAACACCTACTCCCACATCTATTACAGGTACAACTACTACTCTGTGCCTGAAAAATACATATCAGAAAAGCTCAATATTAGGTCAAATGGAAATATAATGGAGATCTATGATTCATCGTTCAACTTAATAGCCACACATGAGCTTTCTCAATTAAAGGGTGAGTTCATAACAAAGGAAAGCCATAAACCCAAGATGAAGAAAAATCCCACAGATTCAGAATACACCACCATGACGCTTGATATAGGTGAAAGCGCCTACCTGTTCTATAAAAGGCTAAGAAAAGAGAAACCTGCCTCATATCACAGGGTAATGAGAGGTGTAATGTCTCTTTCAAAGGGATACCCCAAAGAGACAATGGAGCTTGCATTCAAAAGGGCAATTGATTTCAACTGCATAAGCTATTCCTCTTTAAAAAGCATACTGAAGAATGAGCTCTACAACATTCCCTACGACAAACCAGACTCACCCATAGCCTTAGGTTTTTATAACCCACTAAGAGCTTACGATGAAATGACAGATATAAAAGCAGATATGAAAACAGACATTATGAGTGGTGAGTGAAATGAAAGGGGTGGAAAATGTAAAAGATATGAAAAACATAGAAAGAAGACTAAAGGAGTTTAAACTCTCTGGCATTGCAAAGACACTTGAGGCAAGGAACAGGTATGCCATTGATAATAATCTGACATACATAGACTTCTTAAAACTCCTATTAGAGGATGAATACATAAACAGGCAGAGCAACTCATTTAGAAAAAGACTTACAAAATCAAAGCTTGACACAACAAAGACTTTAGATAGCTATGATTTCACATACCAACCAAAGCTAAACAAGAAAGAACTCTTAGACATTGCATCCTGCAGGTTCATAGAGGAGAAGAAAAACATCATATTCATGGGCAATCCTGGAGTTGGTAAAACCCACCTTGCAAATGCGATAGGATTAGAGGCCCTAAAACAGGGATATAAGGTCTTGTTCATCCATACCAACGATTTAATCCTAAAGCTCATATCTGCAAGGGGAGATGGAACCTACACCTCAATACTGAACCAGATTCTATCATCTGACCTTCTGATAATAGATGAAGTAGGCTTTAAAAAGATCCCATCCAACTATGTGGATGAGTTCTTTGAGGTGATAAGGAGAAGATATGAAAAGGGTTCAATTATAATCACCACTAATAGACCATTTGAGGAGTGGGCTAACATATTTTCAGATGCCGTTTTGGCCTCTGCCATAGTTGATAGACTTGTCCATCACTGCCATATATTCAAGATAACAGGTGAGAGCTATAGAATTAAACACCTAAAGGAGGCAAAAGATAATCAAAACAGTTTAAATTAACAATCCAAGGGGTGGGGAATTTAAATGACCCAAAGGTGGGGAAATTTGGTTGACTTTAACAGGCTTGAAAGATGCATTGAGACAGAACGACTTTACCTCCTTCATCAACCACCTAAAGACCATCTTTGCAACCATTCCCTACACAAACTATGCCAATAATATTTTATCCAAGTATGAGGGATACTACAGCAGCGTTATCTTTGTCTATCTCATGGCTTTGGGTTATGATGTGATTCCAGAAGACATTACCAATAAGGGAAGAATAGATCTAACGATTAAGACAAAAGATAAGATAGTGATTATAGAGTTCAAGGTGGATCAAGAAAAAGACAAACCGATAAGTCAGATAAGAAAGAGAAAGTACTATGAGAAATACTTGGATGAGAAAAAAGATATCTATCTTGTGGGGATGGTGTTTGACTCGGGGGAGAGGAATATAGGTAGTTGGAGGGTGGAGGAGATAGATTAATAGTGGCTGAAAAATCTAAGCATTATCTCCAAAACTCAACTCACCCTTTAATCTCAAAATCAAAATCCCTCGATTTTTGTTTTTCAATAATACCAAATCCCTTATTCTCAACGAGTTTTAAAATCCCGTTATCTTCTGAGAAAAACCTAACGCCCACGCCCTTTTTTGTTAAATAATAAGCCAAGTCAAACAATAGCTCAAGATTCTCCTGCCTCTCCACCACAATTAATGCCTTCTTTTGTTTTTCTTCCAATTGAATCTGATGAACATCCCTGTTTATATCCATTAAATACGGCTTCTCAAGGAGCAGGCTAACCAGATTGAGCATATTGAACTCTTCATTCTTCTTTTCAAGCTCATTATAAACGGTGTTCATAAATTCAAGATCGGCCAGCGTATCAACAGAAACCCTGTGTTTTACTTTATAAAAGATCTCATCATCATAAACGCAACCCACCTTAAACAGATCAGGTCTTAAACCCACAATCGGAAACTGATGTTCCCTTAAGTTTGGCTTATCAGACAGCTTATTTGCAAGCTCCCAGCATTTCCTTCTAAAAACGCCCATGCCTTCATGTATAATAGGTTTTTTGTCTTTTGGGCAAAAACCCACAAAATCGAGATCCTTATCACTCAAAATCTTCTCTATTAGCTTATCCAAAGATGGCGACCAGATCAGCGGACAATCACCGCTAATGAGAATAGGAATGCCGGCTTTATAAACCCCTGCAGCCTTTGTAAGCCTACCGACAACATCGTTTATATCCCCATCGTAAAGGAAAATATCGATTCTGTGCTCTTTTGCTATGTCAATTAACGGCTTGTTGTCTTCCTCTTGCGTTGTCGCAATAACGATATCATCCACATACCTGCTCTTTTTAACACTATCGATAGTCCAATCCAATAGCCTCCTGCTGCCAATCTTTTTAAGCTGTTTTCTTGGCAGTCTTGACGAAGATAAACGCGCTACAATAAAGGCAACGACACGCTCATTCATTTTTTTACCTCCGAAACATATATAGCAAAATACATACCCTTCTATACTTACTCATCTTTAACGTTTATTCACTAAACCTAAAACTCTTGTGCAACATGTGATCCACACATACTTAGTATATATAGCAAGTACGTACAAGTTCACAGATTTTTAAAACAAATAAGAGTGAACTATTTAAACATAGATTGATTTAAAGTTTTTGGAAAATGCCAATTTTTATGGGACAGCAGGCTATGGACTAGTAATGTAAAACAATAATAATTACACAGCCTTGGTTCTGTTTGACTTTGTTATAGTAAATATGATAAAAAATAATTAAGAAATAGGTGAGGTGATATAAAATGATAAAATTAAAAATTGGCATTTTTGAGGCATTTACATTAAGGGCTATTCTGGTTTTAATTTTTGTTAGTCACGGTTTTTTCGGCCATTGTTATAGTATGGACACAGTAAATACCCCAGAAAACAAAAACTCAAGTAAAATTGTCATCTTAAGCGGTAAAATCGTAGGACTTGTTGAGGTATCAAAAAATGACGTATATATAACAACAAACTATACCAGCCGTTCAAGGGTAAGTTATAAGGCTTCAGGAAACCTTAAAGATGAACTAAAAAAATTAAAAGGCAAAGTTGTAGAGGTCAAGGGCATAAGAAAAAGAATAGGTTGGTCTGGTGAAATAGAAGTTGAAAAAATTATAAAAATAGTGAAATAAAAAAAGGGGTTTTTTATGAAAAAGATTTTAGGAATAATTTTTGCAGTTTTTATTGCTATTGTTATATCCGTATGGTTCATTTTATTCTCTCAACCGGGGAATAACCTTATAAAGCCAATAGTAGAATCAAAAATAAACAAATCTTTACACTCAAATTTAAAGCTAAACACATTCAGCCTAAGACCATCCACTATTTTACTTAAACTTACAAGCCCTGACGGTTCATCTTTATCCGCTTCTGGCACTCACGATCTTCTCTTCAAAAAACTAAATATAAAGTACAATTTACAAATAGACGCCAACGAACGCTCAACTACATTCAGTAATATAAAATTAAGAGGTCCGTTTAATATCAAAGGCACCATAAAAGGCACTATAGCTAAAAAACTCACTATAGGTGGCTTAAGTGATATAGCAGGTGGAACTACATCATATAAAATCACACTCTTTGATAAAAAGCCGAAAAGTGCTACGATAAAGGCCAAAAACTTAAATCTTGAAAAACTTTTGTATGCCTTAAATAAACCCAAATACGCCAATGCTTTAATAAATGCCGATATTGATTTTAAAAATCTTTCCAAAAACGCTTTAAAGGGCAAAGCTTTGATCAACATTGCAAATGGAAATATGAACAAAGAAGTTCTAAAAAAAGAGTTTAATATAAACGCACCTTTAGTAAGATTTAACTCAAAAGCAGAAACAAGTCTTGAAGGAAACCTTATAAAACTTCAGGCAATACTAAATTCAAATCTAGGTAACAGCGATATAAAGGGTAGTTTTAATCAAAAAAATGAGGCTTTAAACCTTTTGTACAATCTAAGAATAAGCGAACTTAGTGTGCTAAAGCCAATAATCAAGATAGCCCTAAGAGGAAACTTTGAAACATTGGGTTCTATAGGTGGTAAATCAGATAAATTAAAAATCAAGGGCATAGCAAAGGCAGCGGGTGGCAAGATTGATTACAGATTTAACATTCAAAAAAAGAAATTAAAGAGTATCACTGCAAAGATAAACGCAGTAAGGCTCGAAAAACTTCTTTATATGCTTAACCAGCCACAATATGCAACAGGCTTTGTTTATTTTACTCTTCATCTTAATGAAGCTAATCCAGAGAACCTCTTGGGAGATCTTAAGGTTAATGTAGATGATGGACTTATAAATAAAAGGGTCGTAAAAAATCTATACTCATTAGATGTTCCAAAAATTGCATTTTCTACAGTAGTTGATTCAAAGATAGCTCAATCTATAGCTAACTACACTCTAAACATAAAATCATCTCTTGGCTCAGCAAAGATTAACAAAGGCATCTATAACCTTACAAATCAAAATGCAACAGGTAAATACAATATAAACTTACCAGATCTTGGAAAGCTATATTTTATTACCAAAAAAAAGCTTAAAGGCAGTAGCCTTATAACAGGATATTTTGAGAAAAAGTCTAAAAACATCGAGGTTGATGCATTTTCAAATATGTTCGATGGTAAAATAGAAGCCAAATTGATTAATGACAAGCTAACAGGCTCAGCTAAAGATATAGAAGCTTTAAAGATAGAGGATATGTTGAGATATCCGGCGATATTCAAATCAAAGGGTAAGGCAAACTTTCTCTACAACCTTACAACAAAGAAGGGATTTATCAATTCGGACTTCAAAAATGGTAAGATCCTGCAAAACAATGTGACCTATCTCATAAAACAAGCCAGTGGCTTTGATATAACAAAAGAAATATACAGCCTAACAACAACAAGAAGCACCATAGACAACGGAATCATAACAACCGACCTTGATATGCAAAGCAGGCTAACACATATAAGCTCAAAAAAAGCCCTAATAGACCTAAATAAAAATAAGATTGACGCTAAACTCAAGATAGACATAAAGAATAAACCTGTGTATGTAACCTTCAAGGGTAACTTAAACTCACCAAAAGTTGGAATCAACCTAAAGGCTTTAATAGAGAAAAAGATCAAAAATAAGCTCAATAAATTTCTTAAAGGGCTAAACTGGTAAAAAAGAAAAACATATAAATCTGTCTGCGGTTTAACTCAGACAAAAGCAATGGATCCTTGATTGGGCTAAAACCTAACTCAATGCAAAAAGCCGGCCTATTGAAAGACCGGCTAAACTATTTACTTACTTTTTACACTTTGAATCTGTTTATAAGCTTTCCTACATTATCGGCTACAGCATTCAACTCATCAGCTGATTTTGAGACATTTTCTATAACTTGAGCATTTTCTTCTGTGGCCTTTTTTATCTCTTGCATCTGCATGTTTATTTCTGACACTGTAGAGGAGAGCTCTTCTGTTGCTGCAGAAGTTGAATTTACTTCGTTTATAACGCTATTTGTTTTTGATACAACATTTTCAGTATTAACCTTATCTAATTTTGCCTGCTCAGTTTCCTTAAGTATTACATTTCCGGTTTCTTCTGTTTTTTCTACGGCTGCTTTTGTATAGTTCTGCATTCTATTTATTGTACTTCTTATCTCCTCGGTTGCTCTTTGTGTTTTCTCAGCCAGCTTCCTTACCTCATCGGCAACAACGGCAAAACCACGACCAGCATCCCCTGCGCGAGCTGCCTCAATGGCAGCATTCAAAGCCAATAGATTTGTCTGGTCTGCTATCTCGTTTATAACATTGACAATCTGGCCTATCTCTTTTGATGCTTCACCTACTGTGTTTATCTGCTCTATAGCCTCTTTTGCAAGCTGGGCGTTCTGCTGCATTCTTTCCACTCTCTTTTCTATGTCTTTCAGTAACTGTTCGTTGATTTCGCTTACATCCGTAGCAAGTATATTGATATTTTCTGAGGACTTCGCAACACCTTCTATCGCCTGTGCAACGCTGTCTATGGCACTTGCTACCTCTTGTGTGTTGCTATTTATCTGCTGAGAGGTAGCAGACATTTCGGCAGACGCAGAGGATAGGTTGTGAGACTCCATCTCCAAAAGCTTTGTTTTATCTTTTATTTCTTTAATCATGTGCTGCGTTTTCTCTATAAACTTATTAAACCACGCGGCAAGCTCGCCCAACTCATCCTTGGTGTAGATATCTATGCGTCTGGTTAGATCTCCTTCACCCTCCACTAAGTCTTTCACAGCATCTTCAAATTTTTCAAGTCTAAGCGAGATTATTCTTTTTACAAAAACCAACGCTATCGCAACAAAAATAATCGCGATTATTATAGTTATAACCACGGTTAATACCAATGTTCTTTTAACCTCTGCCAATGCTTCCGATTTATCAATCTCTCCTATTATCGCCCAATGTTTATTATAAGCCCTTATAGGTGCATAGGCACTAAGAACAGGAACGCCCCTGTAATCCTTAATTATCCATCTACCGCTCTTTCCAGCCAATGCTTGCTCAACAGAGGGTGTATCAACCGTAAATATACCTATTGTCGTTTTAAACTTTCTAACCAAAGGGTTGTTTATGGTATCTGTAAACCTACTGTTGTTCCTCATTTTTTTATCAGAACCAACCAAATAGACCTCTCCGGTCTCACCAAGACCCACCTCTTTATAATGCCCATCAAAACTCATTATCTTATTGATTTCATCTATAGGAAATTGAAAAGCCAGTACGCCCACCCTTTTGTTATCTTTGAAAATTGGTGTGGCAATGAAGGCGGCCGGAAAATTATAACTTGGCTCATAAGGTTCAAAATCCGCAAAGGCTATCTCACCTTTGTTTAAATGCTCGGCTTTTCTATATGCCCTTGCCAAACCGGTATTTGCATAAGGTCCATTTATCAGGTTTGTTGCAAAATCCTTTTCTTTGAAATCTGTATAAACTACATACCCTTTATTATCAATCAAAAAATGTCGTACAAGCCAAACTTTTCGAGGATCTCGTTAAAAGATGGATGATACATTCTATGAACTCCTGAGTAGGTAGATATATCATTGCTTGCTATTAGCTTATTCTTCTGACCAATAGGGTAGCTATTCTTAACTATATAGAGGTACTGTGCAATAATACCTTCTGGTGATTTTGGAAGATAGTACTTTGTTGGTCTTCTTGGACTAACACCAGGTATATTATAATTTACTTTATTTAAATAGTAATTATTGTAATGATTAATTAAAGCTTTTTTTGCCTTATCTATATCTAGGGCAAGGTCTGATGGCAAATTATGAAATGCGTTACTCAAAAGCATCATTGAATCAATTGTTGTTGTATCTGCAGCTGTAGATATAATCAAGGATTTTGTGTCATTGAAATATCTCTCAATTTCATTTTTCTTTGCATCAACAACCGAGGATAACTGATCAAGTCTAGAATTGGTCAAAGACTTTGAGAATTTAACCTGAGTAAATATAAGTATAATACCTGCAACAGAAACTAAAGAAAGTGTAACCAAGAGAGATATTTTTGCCCTAATACTCTGTAGATTCATTGCCTGTAACCTCCTTCTTAATTTTTGTTATTCATTAAAATACTTTACTTAGCTCTAAAAACCCTTAGAGATAAACTTTATTAATTAAACAACCAACACTCAAATCAAAGCTACAAAACATAAGACTTAACATTGATAATTAAATTCTATGTTATTTATATAAAAATTCAAGATAAAAGCTAGGTCTTCACAGAATTAATTATATCCCCCTTTCCGCACCCAAACCTCTATTTTATTTGACCAAACCCAAATGCACAGAGTAAAAGAATGAAAAGGGTCTTAGAATAAACGGAACAGAAAATGCTTACATCTCCCTCTAAAAAGAGGGGGTATTTAAATGTTACAACAAAAAGCAGTTATCAAGAACATGGATCACTTAGGACTAATAGCTGGTATGATAGACGAACTAAAGATAGCAGAAACCATAGATGATGAAATACCATCATCAAGCAAATCAAAGAACCTAAGCTATGGCGAAGCAACAAAGGCAATGATCCTTAACGGTCTTGGTTATGTCAACAAGCAACTCTACCTAACTCCTCTCTTCTTCAAAGACAAACCACTAAAGAGATTATTCGGAAGGGATGTTGACTTCTCTTGGTTCAACGATGATGCACTTGGTAGAACATTAGATAAGCTCTTTGAATACGGCGTAAGTGAACTGTATGAAAAGATAGCAAGCAGGGCACTCAAAATACTGAACCTTACACCCTCTACCATACACTTAGACAGCACAAGCTTTCATCTTGACGGTAAGTATCCAAACCAAAAGACGAAAGAAGAAAAAGAAAAAGAAAAAGGAAAAGTAAAAGAAAGAAATGGAAAAGAAGAAAAGGGAAATAACAGTGAAGGAAAATGGGGAAAAGGAGGAAAAGAAGAAGAGTATGAGCCAACCCCAGTCTTTATCACCCAGGGATACAGCAGAGACCACCATCCAGAGCTCAATCAGGTGGTTTTAAATCTTATAGTAGAACACAAAGCAGGCATTCCCATATGGATGAAGCCTGCAGATGGTAATAAAATAGATACACAGGCATTTGCCAATATAGTAAAGGAGCATATTAACTCTTTAAAGAATGCTAATAATACAAAGACAAAGGTGATAGCCGATGCAGCCCTCTTTAGTTCTAAAACAATGGAAGAGTTTAAGAAAAACAACATGCTTTTCATCTCAAGGGTTCCATCGAAACTAAAACAGGCAAAAGAGATACTCAAAAACCACAATGAAGAGGAATTTATTCAGCTTGATGAGAACTATCAGGCTATCCAGTACACAGTAGATTATGAAGGAATGAAACAACAGTGGGTTTTATACAAAAGCAGTTATGCTAAATCAAGAGGGGACAAAACGATAAAGAAAGAGTATCAAGAAAAAGAAAAACAGGAAACAAAACTCATTGAGAAATTACAAAAGAGAGCATTTTTCTGTGAAGCTGATGCAAGAAAAGCATTTGAAGAAAAAACAAAGAAGTTAGAATGCATAATGATATCAGAGGCTAAACTCATATCAAAGCCCAAATACAAAACAAGAGGACGACCAAAACCAAATGCTAAACCAGACCACTATGAATACTACTGGATTATAGAGACCAAGCCAAATGAAGAATACCTAAAACAAAAACAGAACCAAAAGAGTGGCCTTTTTATCCTTGCAACCAATGATATGACACTGTCTGCCAAGGAACTGCTTGATGAGTATAAATCTCAACAGAGAATAGAAAGGGGCTTTAGGTTCTTAAAATCACCAGAGTTTTTAAGCGATGCCATGTTTCTAAAGAACCCAAAACGCATTGAAGCAATGCTTATGATAATGACACTCTCTTTGCTTGTCTATTCTGCCTTGGAATACAGAATAAGAAGTGAGCTTAAAAATCAAAACAAATCCTTTCCCAATCAACTTGGCAAACCCATTCAGAATCCCACTGCAAGATGGGTGTTTGAGAACTTCTTTGCTATACATCTACTCTTACTTAATGGGCAAGAGCAGATTGTTGGGTTGGAAAACAAGCATAGGCTGATATTGGAACTATTGGGTAGTAATTATATGGGGTTTTATGGTATAAATGGAGAAAGAGGTGCGGAATGAGGGTTTATATAAAAATTCAAGATAAAAGCTAGGTCTTCACAGAATTAATTAAATTTGATTTTTTTCTACTTTTTTTATATAAATTAAGGTAAAATAAGAAGGTGTTTTTATTCTATAAAAACAAGCAACATCCTGGTGTATATGACGAGGGTAAGGTAATTTGTAAAAAATAGTAGGAGGTTTGTATGAAAAAAATTCTAAAAATTGTGGGGTTTATTTTTATTTTAGGTATTATCGCAGTTGCCGCTGCACTTTTTTTTACCTCAGACTTGCCCGAAACAGCCGATAATTTTTTCAAAGCTATAAAAAACAACAACTATGTCAAAGCTCAAGAGTATCTCTCTAAAAATTTCAGAAGCACAACGCCTTTATCTAAACTCAAACAGGCATTTCCTTATTCAAGATTCAAACATTACAACGGCTATTCCTTTAAAAACAGGGAAGTAACCGCAGACGGAACGGGAACACTCAAAGGCAGTATAAAGTTTGACGATGGCTCAAGAATACCCGTAAAAATCAGCCTAATAAAAGAAAACGACGAATGGAAAATAAATTATATATCCATATCTCCCTCGGGTTTATCATCAAACACAGGCTCACAATCAAAGCCAAGCCTCCAGCAGGTATCTTATTCAGACCTAGTACACAAAACAATGGTTGACTTGGTGTATGCTATTCAGCACAACGATTACTCGGGATTCTACTCAACAACTTCCACACAATTCCAAAGCAGTGTAAATATAGACAAATTGAAGAATGCTTTTTATAAATTTTCATCAGTCAACATAAATTGGAACGACATAACAAATATGAAACCCATCATAACAAAGAAAGAGATACAAGAAAATGGTATCTTAAAACTTATTGGCTACTACCCAACCCAACCCAGACGCTTGGGTTTTGATTTTGAATATGTAAAAAATAACGGCAAGTATAAAATAATAGGAGTATTTCTGAGACTCGAAAAATAAAGAAATTTTGAACTATACTTTAAAATTTACAACTTAGGCCGATTATTATATAAGGGAATTGTCATGATTAAAAAATTAGTTTTTGTATTTGTTTTTTTGTTTATATCTATTAATGCCTTTGCGTTTTCATATCAGAACCCCCAGGTAAAAAGAGACGGTAATTATGTAGTATTCTACTACGATCTTTTAGGCAAGCCAAATCAAGAAGCAGTTGTTGGTATAAGAATAAGAGTAAAAAACAAAATTTACGTTACACGAAACCTCCATCTACAAGGAGATATTGGTCTTGTACAACCTGGTTTGAATAAACGCATTTACTGGGATATATTTAAAGATTTTCCAAATGGCCTACCCAAGGATTCTAAATGGTCTTTAATGGTAAGACCAACCCACTACACAAATCCATTAGGTATGAAGTTTGTCTACATTCCTGGGGGATGCTTTCAAATGGGCGCAAACCCTCAAGACAAATGGGCCCAGAACGAGGAAAAGCCACTCCACAAAGTCTGTTTGAGTGGATTTTTTATAGGTCAATACGAAGTAACCAACAAACAGTACAACATGTTTGACCCAAAACATGACAGCGGCGGCGGTAAGTTATATGACTTAAGTAAGCCAAGTCAACCCGTAGTAAATGTTTCGTGGGATGAGATACAAAAATTTATAAAATGGCTCTATATAAAAACCGGCGAGGTTTACAGACTTCCAACAGAAGCAGAGTGGGAGTATGCAGCAAGAGGAGGCCTAAAGAAAGATACTTACTGGGATAACCCCAAAAACGCCTGCAAATATGCCAATGTTTATGATGAGACGGCATTTGAAAAACTAAAAAGGTATAAAACATCAAAAACGCACTTTCCCTGCAAGGATGGCTATGTAGGAACAGCTCCTGTTGGCAGGTTTCTGCCTAACTCTTTTGGTTTATACGATATGATAGGAAACGCCGCTGAGTGGTGCTACGACACCTATTATGCAAAAGCCTATCAGTATATGAAAAACGCAAAAAACCCCGTATATCTCAATCCTTACATATCTTTGGCAAAGGTTGTAAGGGGCGGAAATTGGCTTACGGCCTATAGGTACAACAGACTCTCGGCAAGAAGCAATTACATGCCAGGCTTAAGAGATGACTTTATTGGTTTTCGCCTCGTCTTAGAACCTTAACAAGCCAGTCAAGGGCATACACATAACCATCAAAGCCAAGCCCAGAGATAACGCCTAAAGCTATGTCGCTGAAATAAGATTTATGCCTAAATTCTTCACGCTTAAAAATATTTGATATGTGAACCTCAACAAAGGGCAATCCTACAGCCAAAACAGCGTCTCTTAAAGCTATAGAATAGTGGCTAAATGCCGCAGGGTTAAGTAAAAAACCGTCTGCTTTATCTCTGAGTGTATGTATATATTCTATAAGTTTACCTTCAAAATTGGATTGAAAGAACTCAATCTCAATATTTAAAATCCTCGCCTTATCCTCAAGCAAGTCTTTTAAATCATCTAAAGTCAGGTTTCCGTATATCTCCGGCTCTCTTTTGCCCAACATATCTAAGTTTGGGCCATTAATTACTGCTACTCTCATACGGTAAAGGCCATCTTTTTACCACCAAGCAGATGGAGGTGTATATGGAAAACTTCTTGACCTGAATCTGGTCCGTTGTTTATTAAAATTCTATATCCGCTCTTATCTATACCCAATTCTTTTGCAATTTTATTGGCTATAACAGCCATATCTCCAATTATATGCTTATTAGTCTCATCAATATCGGATAGGTATTCTATGTGCTGTTTCGGTATAATTAGCACATGTACAGGCGCCTTAGGGTTTATATCCTTAAAGGCAAGGTAATTCTCATCCTCATAAACCTTATCTGCCAGCAATTCACCATTCACAATCTTGCAAAACACGCACATAAACTACCTCCTGATCGTCTCTTCTCTTTTTGCGCCGGTGGATATAATGCTAAACCTAACTCCCACAGTTTTTTCTATGAACTCTATATATTTTCTTGCATTTTCCGGTAAATCCTCGTACTTTTCTACCCCTTTTGTACTGCCCCATCCTTTAAAGCTTCTATAAATGGGCTTACATTTTGCAAACTCTTCAAGTTGAGACGGGATAAATCCTATTTTCTTACCTTCATATTCATAGCCTACACAAACTTTAATTTCATCCATATCATCCAAAACATCTAATTTTGTTAAAGCCAAACTATCTACACCGTTAATCATAGCCGCATATTTTACAACCACCAAATCCAGCCAGCCACATCTTCTAGGCCTACCTGTTGTTGCGCCGTATTCTGCCCCTTTATCTCTAATTCTTTGACCAACATCGTCGGTCAGCTCAGTGGGGAATGGACCATTTCCAACCCTCGTTGTATATGCTTTAACAACAGCCACAACACTATCCAATGCCCTAAATGGCAAGCCAGTTCCTACAAATGCCCCGCCAACTGTTGGATTTGATGATGTAACAAAGGGGTAGGTGCCAAAATCCACATCCAGCATTGAACCTTGAGCGCTCTCAAAGAGTATACTCCTACCGTTTCTATATGCTCCGTTTAAATAATAAACAGTGTTGCGAATATGCGGCTTTAACTCCTCTGCATACCCCACATACTCATCATAAATAGTTTTATCATCAAACGGCTCTATAGAATACAACTCACAGAATCTATTTATTTCCTTAACATTGCTCTCTATCTTTTCTTTCAAAACATCGCTCGACAGTAAATCACAAACCCTTATACCTATTCTTGCATGTTTATCTGTGTAGGCTGGCCCTATGCCCCTCTTTGTTGTGCCAATCTTATTCTCACCCAGTATCGCTTCTTTTTTTGCATCAAGCTCTTTGTGATAAGGCATAACAAGGTGAGCTTTTTCGCTTATCATCAGCCTCTCATTCACATTTATACCTAAATCCTCAAGTGTTGCTTTCTCCTCAATAAAGCTTTTTGGATCTATAACAACACCGTTTCCTATAACACAAACCTTATCCTCTCTAAGGATACCTGATGGTATTAGATGTAGAATAAACTTTTTATCACCAACGCAAACGGTATGACCTGCATTACTTCCGCCTTGATACCTGACAACCAAATCGGCTTCTTCTGTCAATATATCTACAATCTTACCCTTTCCTTCATCGCCCCATTGGCTACCTATAACCAACCTATTCATCTGAAGTTCTCCTTCTCATACAAAAAATAACTCAACTCGTTTAAATCTATGGCAAACCCAGTAGCGGGTATATACCTTCCAAGCTTCTTTGTTATATTACCGTATCTTCCGCCAACTGCAAGTTTTTTATTTTCTGCAAATATCTCAAAGGTTATGCCGTGATGGTATAGTGGATATTCACAGTAAAACAGATCACAGAAAACCTCAACATCTGGATATTGCTCTTTTATCTTTAATGACAAATTAGCGGCATCAAAAGCACAATCTTTAAGATTATCTAAACTCAAGCCGCTTAAAGATTCAAGTTGCTCTATCCTTTCAATCAATGCACTATCAAAGCCCTCTTTTTTTATATGTGATATATTCTTCAAAAAAACAAGCTCTCTAAGTCGCTCAGCTTTGCCTGGATTCAAGCCAAACTCTTTTATTAAGTTTTCTATTATGTAGGTGTCAGAAACCCTGACATACAGATTGTTAAGACCCATCAAAGATAGGCTGTCTATAGCTAAGCTTACAACCTCAAAATCGGCATCAACTTCTTTTATGCCAAATAGTTCAACGCCAATCTGCTTGAATTCCCTTTTTTGACCTAAATGTTCTTTTATATCCCTATAAACATTCTGGGCATAACAAAGCCTTGCTGGCATTTTAAAATCACCCAATAAAACCGCTTGTGTTATCTGCAGCGTTATGTCAGCCCTCAAAATCATCGTTTGGCCACTGTTTTTATCAACAATCTTAAACAGCTTATTCTTCAAGGGCTCAAACAGAAATTCACTTACGCTATCCTCATAAACAAATGTAGGCGTTATTATCTCTTCGTACCCTTTAGACTTAAAAAACTCAATTATTGTATTTTCAGCCTTTCTTCTTATGGAAGTTAGAGGCTCAAAAAACTGAACAACGCCCGATGGAATTCTATTCATCGGCAAATATCTCCATAGCCCTTTTGATGCCTTCACCAAATGCTGCATTAACACCAAGCTTCCTTAAGGCTATCTCTAGTGTTGATATACCCATAAGTATATCTGCCTTATCAAAGTATCCAAGATGGGCAATCCTGAATATCTTACCTTTTAGATGCCCCTGGCCATTTGATATTTCAACACCATAATCCCTCATAATGCCTATAATCTTTGACGAATCTATGTTTTGCGGAGCATATGCAGCCGTTAGTGAGTTTGCAGGCCTCCTTGATAGAAGCTCCAGGCCCAAAGCCTTGCAAGCTTCCTGTGTTGCTTTGGATAGAAGCGCATGCCTTCTAAAGACATTCTCAAGCCCCTCATCAAGCAACCTCTTAAAAGCACCATTTAGGCCTATAACAAGGCTAACAGCTGGCGTAAACTTTCCCGCACCAGCATCGATCTCACCTAGTATATCGAAATAGTAATACCTATTCTTAGTGTTCTTTATTTTATCCTTAGCCTTATCCGAAATGGCAAGCAACGATAAACCGGGCGGGAGCATCAATGCCTTTTGAGAGCCGGTTATGGCTATGTCTATACCCCAATCATCCGTCTTTACATCTATAGCACCGTATGCTGTTATACCATCCACAACAAACAAAACATCAGGATAATATTCCTTCAGCATCAAACCTATCTCATCTATAGGATGATAGGTAGCTGTGGATGTTTCAGAAGCTTGGATGTAAACGGCTTTTACATCGCCGTTGTTGTCTAATACCTTCTTGATGTCTTCAGGTTTTGCATAATCACCGTATTCATAGGATAACTCAATCGGGTTGGCGCCAAAAGCCCTTACAAGCTTTGTCCATCTCTCTCCGAATTTACCAGCGTTTATAGTTATAGCCTTTTCATTCTCATTCAAAACATTGGAAACTGCTGCCTCCATTGCACCTGAGCCGCTTGAGGCAAATATAACCACATCGTTTCTTGTTTGAAATATGGATTTTGCAAGCTGAACTGTTTCGGCAAAAATATTCTTAAATTCCGAAGTTCTATGATGAATCATAGGTTTTGCCATAAGAAGCGCTATATCCTCAGGCACCGGAGTAGGTCCGGGCGTTAAAAGGTATCTTTTCATAGCTATACTCCTACCAATTTATGGATCTTATATTGCCAAGGCAGGTTATATGAAACTTATTTAAGTCTATTAAATCAATCACCTGTTGAATATCTTCTAAAGTTACCCTATTTATCTTATCCATAATATAATCTTCGCTTACATAGTCGCCGTAGAGGATTGTATCTATGGCTTGCTTTACCATAACAGAATACGACGACTCAAGTGACAGGGCATAGCCACCGTTAAAGTTGGTCTTTGCGTTTTCAAGCTCCTCTTTTGTTAGCCCATACTTTTTTAGCTTTTCAATCTCAAGTCTAATTCCATCAATAAGATGCTGAACTCTATCGTTTGATGTCGCAGCAAAAATCAAGAACATGCCGCCTTTGCTGTAAAGCTTCACAGAAGAATATATACTGTAACACAAAGATTTCTCTTCCCTTATCGACTGAAACAGTCTTGAACTCATTGTAGCACCAAAACTGCTGTTAAGTAGCGATGCTGCATATTTTCTATCATCATAAACACTGAACAGTTCACACCCCATAACAACATTTGTTTGGGCTATATCCCTTTCTATAACATCAATACCACTTTTAAACTCAAACCTCAATTCTGTTTTGGGCTTGGATTGGAAATACTCATTAAAGAAAAACTCTTTACCAACATCAAAATCAAACTCATCTACACCGCCGCCAACGGCTGAAACTATCATCTCTTCAGGCTTGTAAAACTTGCCTAAAAATTTAAGCAAATCTTCCCTTGTATATGCAATTATATGCTCTTTTGTACCCAAAATAGGCTTACCAAAGCTTGTGGGTATAGCATTTTCCAAAAACGCTTCATACACGGCATCATCAGGGTTATCGTTGGTCATATTGATTTCTTCTATTATTACACCCTTCTCTTTTTCAAGTTCGTTTTCATCGATAACAGAGTCAGTAATTATATCTGCAAGCACATCAAAAGCCTTTGGGATATAGTCTTTCAACACCTTAACGTAAAATCCCGTATACTCTGTAGATGTAAAAGCATTTATAACACCGCCTAATTTATCTATATCTGCTGCTATATCCTTATAAGTTCGCTTTTTTGTGCCTTTAAAGAGCATATGTTCAATAAAATGGGCAAGACCCCTCTCTTTTTCACTCTCAAAGGCACTCCCGGCAGGCACAAAAATACCTACCGAGGCGCTTTTTGTGTCTTTCTTAATCCTTTTTATCTTCATCGGGATTTTCGTTTAGAAGTATCTTTCTACTTAAAGCGATTCTACCAAGCTCATCTATGTTTGTAACCTTTACCCTAATCTTATCGCCTATATTGAGCACATCGTAGATATTAGAAACCCTATCGTTGGAAATCTGGGATATATGCAAAAGACCTTCTTTATTGGGCAGAAGCTTTATGAATGCACCGTATTTTTCAATCCTTGTCACGACACCTTCAATTACATCGCCTTCTTTAATTGTTGTAGTCAGGCTTTTTATTATTTCCATAGCCTCATCTAATTTGGAATCCATCGTGCCGTAAACATTTATCTTGCCATCGGGGTTTATATCTATCTTTACATTCGTTCTTTCGATAATAGACTTTATTGTCTTACCACCCGGACCTATGAGGTCTTTTATTTTTTCAGGTTCTATGGTAAGTGTCCTTATCTGGGGAGCATAGGGGGAAATATCCGGTCTTGGGCTATCCAAAACGGCAAGCATCTTATTTAGTATAAACAGCCTTGCCTCTTTGGCTTTGTATAGGGCCTCCTTAAGCAATACAGCATCAACTCCTGTTATTTTTATATCCATCTGAAGAGCCGTTATGCCGTCTTTTGTTCCTGCAACCTTGAAGTCCATGTCGCCATAGTGGTCTTCATCACCCAAAATATCGGTAAGAATGGCATAACCGCCTTCATATTTTATCAAACCCATAGCAACGCCACTAACCGGCTTCTTTATTGGCACTCCAGCATCCATCAAGGAAAGTGTAGAACCGCACACAGTGGCCATTGAACTTGAACCGTTGGACTCAAGTATATCCGAAACCACCCTTATAGCATAAGGGAAGTCATCCTCGCTGGGCAACATAGGCTCTATGGCTCTTTTTGCCAAATTGCCATGACCTATCTCCCTTCTTCCTGGGGGACCTAAGCGTTTAACCTCGCCTGTTGAGAAGGGTAGAAAATTATAATGCAACATAAACCTCTCATAGCCCTCTTCTGAAACATCGTCTATAATTTGTGCATCCTCTCTTGAGCCAAGCGTCGTTGCAACCAAAGCCTGGGTTTCACCCCTTGTAAATACAGCAGAACCGTGAGCTCTGGGCAGAACACCCACCTCGCAGGTTATTGGCCTTATTTCATCCAACCCTCTTCCATCTATCCTAACGCCCGTATTTATAATTTTAGTTCTAACAATGTTCTTTACAACATCCTCAAAAGCAGCAGCGGTTTTTTCTTCTATGAAGTCTTCATCTTCAAATTCTTCTACAACCTTCTCTTTTACCTTATTAAAAATGGCCTCTATTGTAGAATTCCTCTTTTTCTTTTCCTTTATATTTACCGCTCTCATCAACTCGTCAGCGGCAAAGGCCTCAATTTTGTTAACTATATCTTCTGAAACATCTATAGGTATATATTCCCTCTTCGGTTTTGCAGCTTTTTTAATAATCTCTTCTTGTGCATCAAGTAATATATCGATATTGTCTTTTCCAAACATTATGGCATCAACCATCTCATCTTCGCTCAACTCGCCCGCTCCAGCCTCTATCATGTTTATTGCATCTTTTGTGCCAGCCAAAATAAGGTTGAGTCTGGAATCATCAATCTCCTTTAAAGAGGCAAAGGCCTTTAGTCCATTTTCAAACCTTGAGACCCTTACGCCGGCCACAGGTCCTAAAAACGGTATATCAGATAGACAAAGTGAGCAACTTGCAGCCAAAATACTTATAATAGCTGGGTCATTTTCCTGATCGGCACTGATAGTGGTTATAATAACTTGAATCTCTTGTTTGTAATCTTTGGGAAACAAAGGCCTAATAGAACGGTCTATCAGCCTTGAAACCAACGTTTCATGTACCGTTGGTTTACCCTCTCTTTTTACAAAACCGCCTGGAATTTTACCAGCTGCATAAAACCTCTCCTGGTAGTTAACAGTCAAGGGTAAAAAGTCTAAAAACTCTTTGGGCGGCTCTTTGGAAGATACGGCGGTGGCAAGCACCATGGTATCTCCCATTCTTATCACACAGGCACCGTCGGCCTGCTTTGCATACCACCCCGTCTCTATCGTTAATTTTTTTCCGTTTATAGTTCTTTCAACAATGGTCATAGGCTTAGCCCTTTAGACCAAGTTCTGTAACAACCTTCTTGTACTCTTCGAAATTATAATTTCTCAAATACTTCAAAAGTTTTCTTCTTCTACCAACGAGCTTCAACAGTCCCCTTCTTGAGTGAAAATCCTTTGGATGTTCTTTGAAATGGTCTGTAAGATACTTTATTCTTGCTGTAAGCAGGGCTATCTGAACGGCAGGAGAACCCGTATCGTTCTCGTTGGTTCCAAACCTCTTAATTATCTCCTGTTTTTGCTGCTTGTCTAATGCCATACTCCTCTCCTTCCAAAAATTTTCCACGCTTATATTATACAAAAGCACTGTCTTTGTAAAGTTTTTTATTATCATGAAAATAAGTTTTCCTGCTAAAAACCAGCAAAATTTTAACTCAATGACAGTCAAATGCAAATAAAATATTTTTAAAAACTCTTTTTTTCTTGCTCAACAACAAACTCATATTCTATACTAAACTACGGCAAAAAAAGTTAAGGGGAGTTTTTATGGCAAAGAAATACATATTTATAACGGGTGGTGTTGTTTCTTCTTTAGGAAAAGGCATAACAAGTGCATCGCTGGGCTTTTTACTTTTATCTTATGGACTCAAGGTGTCTATTGTAAAAATAGACCCATACATAAATGTTGACCCTGGCACAATGAACCCTTATCAACATGGTGAGGTTTATGTATTGGACGATGGGGCAGAAACCGATTTGGATTTAGGACATTACGAAAGATTCACCAACCTAACGCTTTCTAAGAAAAATAATTTTACCACTGGTCAGGTTTATTTTACCGTAATAACCAAGGAGCGCAGGGGAGACTATCTTGGCAAGACAGTTCAAGTTATTCCACACATAACAAATGAAATAAAGAAAAGAATAAAAGAGGCAGGCAAAGATAAGGATGTTTTAATAGTAGAAATAGGTGGAACAATAGGAGACATAGAAGGATTACCGTTCCTTGAAGCTATACGTCAGATGGGATACGATGTTGGCAGGCAAAATTGCCTTTACATACACCTAACGCTTGTTCCCTATATAAAAACAGCAGGCGAGCTAAAGACAAAACCAACCCAACACAGCGTAAAGGAACTACAGTCTTTGGGTATATCACCAGATATTATTGTATGTAGAAGCGAAAAAAGGCTCAACAACGAGGCAAAAGAAAAAATAGCAATGTTCTGTAATGTAGAAAAAAGAGCTGTTATAAACGCTGTCGATGTTGATACCGTTTATGAAATACCCCTTAAATTCAAAGAAGAAGGATTGGATAAACTCATTATAGAAAAACTCACCATACAACCCAACAAAGAGGCAAACCTCAACGAATGGAAAAACATGGTTGAATCCATAAAAGACCCCAAAGACAGTGTAACAATAGCCTTCGTGGGCAAGTATATAGGTCTAAAAGAGTCATACAAAAGCCTTATAGAGTCGTTCATACATGCAGGTGCAAGCATGAATATAAAAGTAAACCTAAAGTGGATAGAAGCTGAAGATTTAGAAGAGGAAGGAACAAGAGAAAAACTCTTAGGTGATGTTGATGGTATATTAGTGCCAGGTGGGTTTGGTTCAAGAGGCATTGAAGGCAAAATAAAAGCCGTTGAATATGCAAGAAAGAACAAAGTGCCATTCCTTGGAATATGCTTAGGCATGCAAACGGCGGTGGTAGAATTTGCAAGACATGTGGCAGGATTAGCTGGTGCGCACTCATCAGAGTTCAATAAAGACGCAGAGCATAAAGTTATACATCTTGCAACAAAATGGGAAAAAGAGGGTCAAATCATAGAAAGGAATGAAGCATCTGATAAAGGCGGCACAATGAGGTTGGGTGCATATCCATGCCAGATAAAAACCGGAACACTGGCTTGGCATATATACAAAAGAAAGAATATATCTGAAAGACATAGACACAGGTATGAGTTCAATAACTCATATAGAGACGTACTATCAAAGCATGGTCTAATAATAAGTGGAGAAAGTCCAGATGGAGAATTTGTGGAGATAATTGAATTAAAAGACCACCCTTTCTTCATAGGCGTACAATTCCATCCGGAGTTTAAATCAAGGCCACTAAAGCCGCATCCTGTGATTAAGGCGTTTGTAGAAAAGAGTTATGAATCAAAAACAACTAAAAGCACAACTTAAATCTAAAAAGGTTGAAAATTTTTATATATTTTGCGGCGATGATTATTTTATAAAAGATCTATACGCAAAGAGAATAGCAAAAACAAAGGGCGCTCAAATTAGAAAGGTTGTTATAACAGATGAGGCTGAACTTAGGCAAATTATGGCCAAAGCCTTATCCAAGCCCCTTTTTCAAGCTAAACCATTATTGCTTTATGGGGTTGTATCTACAGACCTTCCTAAAAACCTTTCAATTACACCTCCAACACACAACATACTTATACTTGATCTTGAAAGATGCAAAGAAGAAAAAGAAAATACAGTAATTTTTAAACCACCAAAAGCAAGCGAAATAGCCTCATTCATCAAAAATGCAGCATCAAGGAACAACAAAACTATAACAGATGAAGCAGTGAGACTTCTAAGCAGAAGTTTTGAGGGAAAAAATACATCATACTTAAAAAACACAGTGGATGAACTTTTATTGCTTACATACAACAAAAAGCAAATAGAAAAAGAGGATGCAGAAAAATGCCTAACCCTTACAGCCAATTTTGACATAAAAGACATCATAGACATGGTAAAAACCAAAGATTTTGTAGGAATAGTAGAAAAAATAGGTCAGATACTATCACAGATTCCTCCCTCTCTATTTGTGCATATATTTTCTGGCGAAATAACAAAGATAATAGCTTCATGCTACTGCTCACAGGATTGCCTGAGGCAAACATTTAAGGTTTTCTATCCGACACCATATACCCAGCTTTGCAAAGATATAGGAGAGAACGCTTTAAAAAGACTCATAAAGGCGCTCTATGAGATTGACAAAACACTGAAAAGCTCATCAGATGAATTCTCAGAGACAATGATTAAGGCGAGGTTACTTCTATGGATGCAAGGGTTATAGAAAAAGATGGTTTATACTTAATAGAAAACAGAGTTTTCAAAATAGAGATAACAGACCAATCGAACATTACACATTGGAGCATAAAACCAAAAAACAGCGAGATTATAGAAAAGGTTTCGTTTGAAGACAAAATAAATAACAAAAATTTAACACCTCAACACAGTTGGACAACATCAACTTCTATAACATTCGATTTTGAAACAGATTTTGGCATGCTAAAAAAGGTCTACAGCATAAACAATATAGCTCTCATAATGGATATATACTTGATTTCACATAAAGAAACAGAAGTAGAATATGCAACAAATCTAAATATAAAGCATGACGCTATAGATCTATTTATGGTTGGGCACAATGAGTTTGATATAAAAAAACAACAAACTACAGAGGCAAACGATTTACTTTTGATAAAAAAAAATCTGGATATATATCTGGGCTTTATATTCAAAGAAAAAGCTATACTTACAATGAATCCTGATAATTGTTTAGAATTTAGTTTCAAAACAAAAGTTAAACTTCTAACCAACGATATGTTTATGATTTCCTATACATCCTCGCTTGTTTAAAATTTTAAACTTGATTTATTCATAAATTTGGGTTATGTTCATAATAGTGAAAGTATTTTAAAAAGAAAACAAATTTAAGGAGGTGTGCCATGCGCAACACGATCGCAAGGGTTCCACTACCAACTAACGAGCCGGTTTATTCCTACGCACCAGGAACTGTAGAGAGGGAGAAGCTAAAGGAAGCTATTAAGGAAATCAAGTCTCAACAAATAGAGATACCTCTAATCATTGGTGGCGAGGAAATCAAAACGGGCAACACAAGAGAAATAGTCGAGCCTCACAACAAGAGTTCAGTCCTTGGTGTTTATCATGTAGCAGGCGAAAAAGAGATAAAAATGGCCATTGAGGCTGCAATGGAGGCCTCCAAGAAATGGAGAGAATACGACTGGGTTGACAGGGCAGCAATATTCTTAAAAGCTGCAGAACTTCTAAGTGGTAAATATAGATATCTCATAAATGCAGCGACGATGCTATCTTTGAGCAAAAACATATTCCAGGCAGAAATAGACTCAGCATGCGAGCTTACAGACTTTTTGAGATTCAACCTCTACTACATGCAGAAGATTTACGAAGAGCAGCCACTTTACTCACCAAGAGGCACATGGAATATAATGCAATACAGACCACTTGAGGGATTTGTATTCGCTGTTCCACCTTTCAACTTTGTATCCATTTCAGGCAACCTACCAACAGCTCCAGCCATGATGGGCAATGTTGTTCTATGGAAGCCAGCTTCAAGCTCTGTCTATGCACCCTACATCTTCATGAAGGTACTCCAGGAGGCAGGATTACCAGATGGTGTTATAAACTTCATACCATCCAAAGGTTCTGTGGTCGGTGACATCGTCTTCTCATCTGAATATTTTGCGGGCATCCACTTTACAGGTAGCGTTGATACATTCAACAAGATGTGGAAAATGATGGCAGAGAATCTACCCAAGTACAAAGCCTACCCAAGGATAGTAGGCGAAACTGGCGGAAAAGATTATATATTTGTCCACAAATCAGCAAACACAAAGAAACTCATCACGGCCATCATAAGGGGTGCATACGAATATCAGGGTCAGAAATGCTCTGCAGTATCGAGGGTTTATTTGCCCAAATCTATGTGGAACGACATTAAAGATGAACTTTTCAGCGAGATAGATAAGATTAAGATGGGTTCTCCGGAGGACTTCACAAACTTCATGAACGCCGTCATCGATGAGGAGGCTTACAAAAAGATTGTTAACTATATAGAATACGCAAGGAGTGCATCTGATGCTGAGATAATCAAAGGTGGCGGGTATGATGATTCCAAGGGTTGGTTTGTTGAGCCTACAATCATCTACACAGAGAATCCGCACTTCAAGACAATGGAGGAGGAAATCTTTGGACCTGTTGTGACCATCTATCCATATGAGGACGATAAATATGTAGAGACTCTACACCTATGCGATCAGACAAGCCCATACGGACTGACTGGAGCTATATTCTCTGAAGACAGGGATGCCACAAGGGTAGCTCTGGATATACTTGAGGGTAGCGCAGGAAACTTCTACATCAATGATAAACCCACAGGAGCGGTTGTTGGCCAGCAGCCATTCGGAGGCGCAAGGGCAAGCGGAACGAATGATAAAGCTGGGAGTCATTTGAACCTATTAAGATGGATTACACCAAGGGCTATAAAGGAAAACTTTGTTGCACCAGAAAGCTTCGAATACCCATTTATGAAAGAGGAGTAAGAGATGTCGCTTTTTAACAAAAGCGTAAGCATGTTTATAGATAAGGTTCCACCATCAACAGTAGCAGTATTTGCTAAACGTTATATAGCAGGGCCAAATCTTGAAGATGCGGTAAGGGTTACAAAGCAACTAAATGCCCAAGGAGCTATGACAACGATAGACGTACTGGGCGAATTTGTTTCAAACAAAGAGGAAACGGAACATTTCAGGGATTTGGCCATTAAGGTATTAGAGGCCATAGATAGCCACCAACTCGATGCAAACCTCTCGCTCAAACTGACGCAAATGGGCCTTAAGTTATCCAAGGCCCTCTGTCTTGATAACATAGAAAAGATATTCAAAAGAGCCAAAGAGTTAGGAATATTTGTAAGAATAGACATGGAGGATTCAACCTGCACTGATGATACTTTAGAGATCTACAGAAACTACAGGGATGAATTCAACATAGGCACTGTGCTTCAAGCCTACATGAGACGTACCATAAACGACATAGAAAAACTCTCAGACGGAAGGCTAAACTTTAGACTATGTAAAGGCATCTACATAGAACCAAGAAAAATAGCCTACCAAGAAAAAGACATTGTAAGGGATAATTACACCTATTGCCTTGAAACACTCTTTAAAAAGAAAGCCTATGTGGGCATAGCAACTCACGACGAATATCTCGTATTTCACGCAGAAAGACTTATAAGAGAATACGGCCTTAAACGGAATGAATATGAATATCAGATGTTACTTGGCGTTGATGAAGAACTCAGGGAAATCATCCTAAGCAGAGGACATCGCTTAAGGGTTTATGTGCCGTTTGGCAGGGATTGGCTACCCTATTCAATAAGAAGGCTTAAAGAAAACCCAAATCTCATTAAATCGGCTTTGGAAGGATACCTAAGGTGATAACAATAGCCCCGCTTTAGTGCGGGGTTATCTCTTTTTCGTAGATGCGATAAGTCTTGTAGTGTTCAGCCCCCATTTTTAGTATGGGTTTATTGATAGCCTCATTATCTTCAAGCGTCCAGGAGAGTTCACCACCCTTACCGCCCCTTTTTTCTACCACTTCGAAGCTTTTTACATACAATAACAAATCAACACCCAGCTTTCTGCACTCTGGCAAAACGCCAAGCGTTATCAACCTGTAGTTATCTATCTTTTTTAATCTATAGATTAACTTAAAGGCATTAAACGGCGTAATCTTGCCACCCATACCTTTAAGAGCTTGGTTGAAATCGGGTATAATGGCAGAAAAGCCGCAAGGATGTCCATCCTTTTGGGCTATAATTATCAACTCTTCAGGCACCATAGTTTTGAAATCTTTTGTTCCGTAGTAAAATTCCTCAAATGTAGGTGGCACAAAGCCCCAATTATCTTTCCATGCCTCACAGTAAAGTTTATGTATAACCCTAAGGTCATTTTCAAAGTTTTTCTTTGAAAACGATCTTAACTGTATAGAAAATTTCTTTTGAGCATACAGGGAAAGCCTTTTTAGCTTCTCTTTGGGTTTATTTCCCACAGAAAGATAAAAAGCAAACAAATCCTTTACCTTTTTGAAGCCGTTCTGTTCAATTAAATCCATGTAATAGGCCTTATTATACGGCATCATGAAAACAGGTTCTGCAAAAAAACCCTTAACCAACAATCCGCTTACATCATTCATGGAAGGGCTTATTGGCCCTCTTATACGATCCAAACCCTCCTTTGATAAATAATCCTCAGCAGCCTTAAACAGATCTCTTGCAACATCTAAATCTTCAATTGATTCAAAAAACCCAAAGAAACCCACTTTATCGTTATGCATTTGATTATGCCTGTAATTTACAACTGCCGCAATTCTTCCTGCTATTTTTCCGTTTTTGTATGCCAAAAATAGCTTTCTTTTGGCGTTTTTATAGAACGGGTTGTTTTTTGAATCTAATAACTTTTTTTCCTCATCCAAAAGCTGCTGCACATAAAACGGGTCATCTTTATAGATGGTTTTGGCAGGAAAAGTCAAAAATAACTCTAAATCCTCACTCTCGGCTATGCTAATCATATAACCCCAAGGGCTTTACCCACCTTGTAGAGTTTATCTAAGGCAAAATCTATCTGCTCAAACGTATGTGTAGCCATCAAACTCAATCTAATGAGTGCCTTATTTGGCGGAACGGCAGGAGATAGAACAGGATTAACAAAAAGTCCTTCATCAAACAACATTCTTCTCATCTTTAAAACAGTTCCGTTATCGCCAACTATCAGCGGAATTATGGGCGTGCAACTTGTGCCTATATCATAACCCATATCCACCACGCCTTTTCTCATTCTCCCGGTATTTGCCCACAGCTTATCTATCAACTCAGGCTCATTTTCCATTATATCCAACGCAGCTAAAACGGCCGCTGTAGATGCTGGTGTAATACTTGCTGAGAAAATAACACTCCTTGCAAAATGCCTTAAGTAGTCTATAACCTCTTTATCTGCAGCTATAAAACCGCCTAAAGAGGCAAACGATTTGCTAAATGTGCCCATTATTATATCAACTTCATCCTCAAGGCCAAAGTGATTAGCCGTACCCCGTCCGTTTTTGCCTAAGACACCAAAAGAATGGGCATCATCAACCATCAATCGAGCGTTATATTGCTTCTTTAGCTTAACCATTTCTGGCAGGTTAGCTATATCGCCATCCATGCTATATACACCATCAACAACGATGAGTTTGCCTGCATCTTTATCAATCGACTCTAAAACCTTCTTAAGTGAGTTCATATCGTTGTGGACAAACCTTTTCACCTCTCCATAGGAAAGCCTTGAGCCATCCACAATACTTGCATGGTCTGATTTGTCCAATATTACATACTCGCCTTTACCAACCAAGCCAGCTATCGCACCAAGATTGGCCTGAAAGCCCGTACTGAACAGCAATGCATTCCCTTTATTCACAAAGGCCGCAAGCCTCTCTTCAAGCTCTTCGTGTATGTCCAATGTTCCATTTAAAAACCTTGAGCCAGCACAACCCGTGCCGTATTTTTCTATGGCATCAATCGCAGCCTTTTTAACCTTAGGGTGCACGGTAAGGCCAAGGTAGCTATTGGAACCAAGCATCAATATTTTTCTGTTGTTTATTATAACTTCTGTATCTTGTTCTGAGGAGATGGGTTGAAAGTAAGGATAAAGACCAAGCTGTCTAATCTCTTGAGCTTCCTTAAAGTTATAACATTTATCAAAAAGATCCATTCTTCACTCCCCTTGTAAAATGATTTTACTTTCTATAAAAAAAACGCTTTTTTGTCAAGAATTAGAGAATTCCCAAGACCAGATAGGTCCAAACATACTTACCACCTAAAGCAAATAGAGGTAATATCTATGTCTGAGAATGAGAATGATAGAAAAGAGAGTGGAGGCACCAACATGGAAGTGAAGAGAATAAGAAAGATAGTAGGGGCAGAAAACCTGAAAGTAGGTTTTCTGCCCGTTAAATCTTTCTCTTTCTCAAGGGCTGATGCAGCCCACATCCTCTTTTGCATATTCAAATCACTGGATTTGAATATAATAGGAAGACCCATAAAACTCCTAAAGGGATGGAGGCTGCATCATGGATAGTATATACCACACTTTGAGAAAATCAAACCCTGCAAGTGCAAGAATTTTGGTCAGAAAGGTTTTAGAGAAAAACAACGGCAATGTCTCAAAAACAGCAAGAATACTTGGCATATCAAGGGCTACAGTGAGAAGGGCAAGGGATGGAGAACTAAATGACTTATCAAGAAGACCAAAGAACATAAGAAAAAAGATGGACTGTTTTCTTGAAAAACTCATTGCTGAAGAGGCAAAAAGCACAGGGTACAGATACAGGCTTCTAAGCTATTACCTAAAGAACAAATACTCCATAGAGTGTCATCCGCCGTGCTAAAATACACCGCAAACGTCTACTAAAAGTGCACCACTTTTAGTAATTGTTTATACTCTCCTGGAATAATCTTTTTCAAGGAGAGTACTATGATTAGCAAGGAGGAGTTTGTTGTGATTCACACACTGCATTCTCAAGGGTTGTCAATCAGACAGATATCAAAAATTCTTGGTCTAAACAGAAGAACGGTATCAAAAAGACTGAAAGAGGAGGATTTAAAACCGTATTCCAAAAGAAGCTACCCCTCAAAGCTTGATGGTTACAAAGATTATATAAGGACAAGGATTAATCAAGCCTATCCAGATAGGATTCCTTCTACTGTCGTTTTAAGAGAGATAGCTGATATGGGATACACAGGGAGTCTAAGAACACTTCAGAAATACACAAAAACCATCTACGATAGTATTGACCCAAAAAGAGGTAAAAACAGTGAGGAAATAATTAGGTTTGAAACCGAAAAAGGCTTTCAAGCTCAGGTTGATTGGACAACCATTAGGTCAGGTCAAAAGCCCATTTATGCATTTGTTATGGTTTTAGGTTATTCAAGAGCAGCTTTTGTTTATTTTACAGATAACATGCGACAGGACATATTTCAGTCCTGCCACATTAAAGCGTTCGACTACTTTGGTGGAATACCAAAGACCATACTGTATGATAACCTAAAATCCGTTGTAATTCAAAGGGATAAATAGGGACAAAACAGACACGGAATAAACGATGAGTTTCTTGATTTCTCAAAGGGCTTGTTTGTACCGAAACTCTGTAAACCATATAAGGCAAAGACAAAGGGGAAGGTAGAAAGGTTTAATTCATATCTGAAGAACAATTTCTACAAGCCTTTGAGGGCAAAGCTAAAGAACTCTGGTTTGGAGATAACCCCTGATCTTCTAAACTCATACATCTTCTCCTGGCTTGAGATGGCAAACAACAGAATACATGCAACAACAAAGAGAAGACCTTTTAATATGCTGAAAGAGGAGTATGGGTTTTTGACAAAGATACCGGATGGTCTGATTGCCAAAAGTGGGGATAGAAATGACCATAAAATCACTGAAGCCATTGAAAAGACAAACAGAACCTACTCTGATATCGATATCTCATACTACACAAATATAGATGAATACGAAAGGCTCTTGCTTGGGGAGAGCAGTAATGGTTAAGACAAGGATAGAGGAATACTGCAAGAAATTAAAATTAAGCGGTATTCTAACTGCCTATAGCTCTTTATCTGATAGAGCTGCAAAAGAGAATCTCTCCTTCTCCGAATTCCTGTTCCTTCTGCTTGAATCTGAATATGAGACAAGAAACGAAAGGTCAAAACAGACAATCCTAAAGTTTGCAGGGTTTCCAAAGATAAAGACAATAGATACATTTGACTTTTCTTTTTCATCTTTGGATAAAACACTGATAAATGAAATACTAACAATGCGGTTTGTTGATGAAACAAAAAACATACTCCTGATTGGACCGTCAGGCACTGGAAAGACACACCTTGCTATAGCCATAGGCTATGCTGCTGCACAGCATAGAATAAAGACAAAGTTCATAACAATGGCTGACCTTGCAATCACATTGGAGGCAGCAGAAACACAGAACAGATTGGATTCATACATAAAGAAGGTGATAAACTCCGCAAGATTACTTATTATCGATGAATTTGGGTATTTCAAGCTCAATGAGAAACAGTCCAATCTGTTATTCCAGATAGTAAACAAGAAGTATGAAACGGGGTCTATTATAATAACCACTAACCTGTCATTTATTAGATGGAAGGAGGTTTTGAACAATGATGAAGGTTTAACTACCGCTATACTGGATAGGTTAATACACCACAGCTACATCATCAACATTAAAGGTGAAAGCTATAGGCTGAGACAGAAGAAAAAAGCAGGGCTTTTGGATTTCAATCCCAATTCTCAGGGTTTTTAATAGGGAAGGAATGGTGCACTTTTGCAGGGCGTATTGGTGCAGTTTTGGATTGCGCTTGACAGTTTTGTATTTGGGCTTTGATATGAGTTTAGCCTCTGATATCATTATGCATTCTAACTTCTTTGTTTTTTCTTCAAATGCTTTTCTTGCATCAGCTTCACAGAAAAATGCTCTCTTTTGTAATTTCTCAATGAGTTTTGTTTCCTGTTTTTCTTTTTCTTGATACTCTTTCTTTATCGTTTTGTCCCCTCTTGATTTAGCATAACTGTTTTTGTATAAAACCCACTGTTGTTTCATTCCTTCATAATCTACTGTGTACTGGATAGCCTGATAGTTCTCATCAAGCTGAATAAATTCCTCTTCATTGTGGTTTTTGTGCTAAAGCTACAATAAACTCCCCACCAAAAGGGCTTATAAATTCCCCACCCTTTTGGTAGCATGCCCTAATCTTTTTAAAAGATGGAGGGTAAATAAAATTGTTGGGGGTTTGTATGTATTACTCGGTAAAAGCACTACTGAGTATTGGGAAAAATGTCTCACAGATTGCAAGAGAGCTAAAGATTGACAGGAAAACAGTCAGAAAGATTAAGAAAAAGGTAGAAAGTGGGGAGATTGAAACACCCACCATCAAAAGGAAAAGTATCCTTGATCCATACAAGGATGAAATCATTGAGTATTTAAAAAGTGGTCTCTCCGCTGTTTTAATCCACCAGAAGTTAAAAGAAAAGCATAGTCTAAATGTAAGCTATAGCTCTGTGAAACGCTACATCAGGAAGCTAAAGCCAGGTGAGCCCTTCATCCCCTTAATAAGCCCACCTGGCCAAGAAGCCCAAGTAGATTTCGGCTATGCCGGTTATTTCTAATAATAGCAGAAGAAAAAAGAAAGTAAAGTACTGGATATTCTCAATGGTTTTGTCCTATTCGAGGTACAGATACTATGAGCTTGTGGATAACCAAAGTATACCGACATTCATAAACTGCCATATCAATGCATTTGAATATTTCTCTGGTGCACCAAAGGCTATAAAGATAGACAACCTAAAAAGCGGTGTATTGCATGTTAACTTCTATGAGCCTGAAATTCAGCATGAATATGCAAGGATGCTTGAGTATTACAACTCCTCTGCTGTTGCCTGTAGGGTGAGAAAACCAAATGAGAAGGGCAAGGTAGAATCCAGCATAAAATACATAAAGAACAACTTTCTAAAAAGCATAAGAGCGGAAGGAATAGAAGACATAGACACAGTCAAAGAGAAGCTTTTATTCTGGCAGGACAACATCTGTAATGCAAAGCTACACGGCACAACAAGAAAAATACCGAAGGATGAGTTTCTCAATGTAGAAAAGGAAAAACTCAACAGATTGCCAGATAGAAGATATGAGACCTACGATATTGCAAAAAGAACTGTAAACACCTACTCCCACATCTATTACAGGTACAACTACTACTCTGTGCCTGAAAAATACATATCAGAAAAGCTCAATATTAGGTCAAATGGAAAGATAATGGAGATCTATGATTCATCGTTCAACTTAATAGCCACACATGAGCTTTCTCAATCAAAGGGTGAGTTCATAACAAAGGAAAGCCATAAACCCAAGATGAAGAAAAATCCCACAGATTCAGAATACACCACCATGACGCTTGATATAGGTGAAAGCGCCTACCTGTTCTATAAAAGGCTAAGAAAAGAGAAACCTGCCTCATATCACAGGGTAATGAGAGGTGTAATGTCTCTTTCAAAGGGATACCCCAAAGAGACAATGGAGCTTGCATTCAAAAGGGCAATTGATTTCAACTGCATAAGCTATTCCTCTTTAAAAAGCATACTGAAGAATGAGCTCTACAACATTCCCTACGACAAACCAGACTCACCCATAGCCTTAGGTTTTTATAACCCACTAAGAGCTTACGATGAAATGACAGATATAAAAGCAGATATGAAAACAGACATTATGAGTGGTGAGTGAAATGAAAGGGGTGGAAAATGTAAAAGATATGAAAAACATAGAAAGAAGACTAAAGGAGTTTAAACTCTCTGGCATTGCAAAGACACTTGAGGCAAGGAACAGGTATGCCATTGATAATAATCTGACATACATAGACTTCTTAAAACTCCTATTAGAGGATGAATACATAAACAGGCAGAGCAACTCATTTAGAAAAAGACTTACAAAATCAAAGCTTGACACAACAAAGACTTTAGATAGCTATGATTTCACATACCAACCAAAGCTAAACAAGAAAGAACTCTTAGACATTGCATCCTGCAGGTTCATAGAGGAGAAGAAAAACATCATATTCATGGGCAATCCTGGAGTTGGTAAAACCCACCTTGCAAATGCGATAGGATTAGAGGCCCTAAAACAGGGATATAAGGTCTTGTTCATCCATACCAACGATTTAATCCTAAAGCTCATATCTGCAAGGGGAGATGGAACCTACACCTCAATACTGAACCAGATTCTATCATCTGACCTTCTGATAATAGATGAAGTAGGCTTTAAAAAGATCCCATCCAACTATGTGGATGAGTTCTTTGAGGTGATAAGGAGAAGATATGAAAAGGGTTCAATTATAATCACCACTAATAGACCATTTGAGGAGTGGGCTAATATATTTTCAGATGCCGTTTTGGCCTCTGCCATAGTTGATAGACTTGTCCATCACTGCCATATATTCAAGATAACAGGTGAGAGCTATAGAATTAAACACCTAAAGGAGGCAAAAGATAATCAAAACAGTTTAAATTAACAATCCAAGGGGTGGGGAATTTAAATGACCCAAAGGTGGGGAAATTTGGTTGACTTTAACAGTTTTTGAGTATCTCTTTTGCCTGTTTTAGTTTCGATGGAACCCTTGAGATGAAAAGCATGTTGTTTTTCTTAAACTCTTCCATTGTTTTAGAACTAAAGAGGGCTGCATCGGCTATCACCTTTGTCTTTGTATTATTAGCATTCTTTAAAGAGTTAATATGCTCCTTTACTATATTGGCAAATGCCTGTGTATCTATTTTATTACCATCTGCAGGCTTCATCCATATGGGAATGCCTGCTTTGTGTTCTACTATAAGATTTAAAACCACCTGATTGAGCTCTGGATGGTGGTCTCTGCTGTATCCCTGGGTGATAAAGACTGGGGTTGGCTCATACTCTTCTTCTTTTCCTCCTTTTCCCCATTTTCCTTCACTGTTATTTCCCTTTTCTTCTTTTCCATTTCTTTCTTTTACTTTTCCTTTTTCTTTTTCTTTTTCTTCTTTCGTCTTTTGGTTTGGATACTTACCGTCAAGATGAAAGCTTGCGCTGTCTAAGTGTATGGTAGAGGGTGTAAGGTTCAGTATTTTGAGTGCCCTGCTTGCTATCTTTTCATACAGTTCACTTACGCCGTATTCAAAGAGCTTATCTAATGTTCTACCAAGTGCATCATCGTTGAACCAAGGGAAGTCAACATCCCTTCCGAATAATCTCTTTAGTGGTTTGTCTTTGAAGAAGAGAGGAGTTAGGTAGAGTTGCTTGTTGACATAACCAAGACCGTTAAGGATCATTGCCTTTGTTGCTTCGCCATAGCTTAGGTTCTTTGATTTGCTTGATGATGGTATTTCATCATCTATGGTTTCTGCTATCTTTAGTTCGTCTATCATACCAGCTATTAGTCCTAAGTGATCCATGTTCTTGATAACTGCTTTTTGTTGTAACATTTAAATACCCCCTCTTTTTAGAGGGAGATGTAAGCATTTTCTGTTCCGTTTATTCTAAGACCCTTTTCATTCTTTTACTCTGTGCATTTGGGTTTGGTCAAATAAGATAGAGGTTTGAGTGCGGAAAGGGGGATGATAAAACCCTGCTACATTAAATCTTTTTTTCCTTGCCAATTTTATTCTTTCATAGTTTTAAAGATTATAATATTTCTCAGTAAAAAAGTAAAGTCCCGGCCCCGTCTAACACTACTGTCTAACATGCAGCAAAATGATATAAATCTTTAAAATCAGCTTTTTTATTTCCTATTAAAAAACTTTTCATTCCAGCTTTTTTCCAAATTCAATATCGGATAATGAATCTCCAACCATTATAGAATTTCTAAAATCAATATCAGGAAAATCTTTTTTTGCTTGCAATGCCATACCTATTTTTGGTTTTCTACAATTACAAATTTCTTTTTTATAATCATGAGGGCAATAATAAATTTTATCAATTTTAATGTTTTCTTTGCTCAAAACAGATAACATATTTTTATGAATAACCTCTAAATCTTTTTCGGTCATTAGTTTTCTACCTATTCCCCTTTGATTTGTAACTATTATAATCCTATCAAATAAACTATTTAATATTTTCAAAGCTTCTATTACATTTGGTAAAAACTCAAACTGTTCCCAATTCCTTACATAATCATTTTCTATCTTTTTATTTATCACTCCATCTCTATCTAAAAATAAAGTTTTCACTAAAATACCTTTTTGCTTTTTCATAATCTTCTGGAATACCTATATCTATAAAATAACTATTAAAAACTTTTCCTTTTGCTTTTAAGTTTTGAAAATTATTCTCTAAAAACTCTTCAAAAGAAAACTTTTTTGGCAAATTAAAATCATCAAAAATTTCTCTTTTTAATAAATATATTCCTCCATTGATAAACCCCTGATTATAATATGACTTTTCTTTAAAATTTTGAATATATCCATCTTCATCTATTTCAACAACTCCATACCTGTCAAAATCTTTCATTTCTTTTAATGCAATTTCTATTAAATTACTATCTAATTTCATTTTTGACAAATCAACATCAAAAAAAGTATCCCCGTTTAAAACATAAACTTCATCATTCTTTGTCAACCTTAAAGAATCTTTTATAGCTCCGCCTGTGCCTAATTGTTCTTTTTCTATATTATAAACTAATTCAATATCTTTATATTTATCACCAAAATAATCTTTTATCACTTCCCATTTATACCCAACAGATAAAATAACTTTTTTTATATTTTGATTATTTAAAAACTCTAAAATATACTCTAAAAAAGGCTTATCATTTATAGGAGCCATAGGTTTTGGAACATCACTAACTACACTTCTAAGCCTTGTCCCAAGCCCCCCAGCTAAAACAATAGCTTCCACTAAAATCCTTTACCAAAAATAGCTTCTTCTATAACTGAGCATAAAATATGGCCTATTAATATATGAGCTTCTTGAATTCTTGGAGTTTCTCTTGATGGCACACATATACAATAATCACATAAGTTTTTCATCTTTCCTCCACTTTCACCTGTTAAGCCAATTGTAATAAGCCCTTTTTCTTTTGCTGTTTTTAATCCTTCTATAATATTTTTTGAGTTTCCGCTTGTAGAAATCCCTAAAAATACATCTCCTTTAACTCCATTTGCTTCAATTTGTCTTGAAAAAAGATATTCATATCCGTAATCATTTCCAATAGCCGTAATAATGCTTGTATCAGTTGTAAGAGCTATTGCTGGAAGAGCTGGTCTATCGAAATAAAATTTACTAACCAATTCTCCTGCAATATGTTGAGCATCAGCAGCACTTCCTCCATTACCTGCAATTAACAGCTTATTTCCCTTTTTATAAGTCTCTATTAACAAATTACCAATTTCTAATATCTCATCGATTAATTTTTCATTATCTAACATATTTTTTTTTACTTCATAAGACTTTTTTATTTGATTTTTTACAAAATTTTTCATTCTCTCTCCTTTTTAATTCAAAATTTATAATTTAAAATTTATAATTAATTTATACTTTCCATCCTTTTGTTCCTTCTTTTGTAAAATGAAAATTATAAACTTGACCGCCTTGTTTGTTAAGCAAATTAATTAGATGATATTTTTTAGTTGGATCTACCATAAAAAACATAAATCCACCACCACCTGCACCACTTACTTTACCACTATACGCACCATTTTCCATTGCAAGATTATAAACTCTATCTATTTCACTATTTGAAATAGCTGAGCTTACTCTTTTTTTTGCTTCCCAAGACTTTCCTAAAATTTTAGCAAAATTTTTAATATCACCTTTTAATAAATACTCTTTCATCCTCACGGCATCTTCTTTTACTTCATGCATAGCTTCAAGGGATTTTTCTTTTTTTAAGACACTTTCTTTTTCTTTTTCAATAACACTTGCGCTTCTTTGTATGCCTGTGAAATAAAGAATCATACTCTCTTGCATTTCATCAATTATCCAATTTTTTATTCTCAAAGGATTAACGATTACCCTTTTATCTCCATAAAACTCCATAAAATTAAACCCTCCAAAAGTAGCAGCATACTGATCCTGTGCTCCTCCAACTATTCCGATATCTTCTCTTTCTATCTCATATGCTAACCTAGCTATATCATACTCTCCTAATGGTAAATGTAACCATTCTACAAAAGCCTTTATAATAGCCACTACTAATGTAGAACTACCTCCAAGCCCACTACCACTTGGAACATCTGAATATGTAGTAAGTTTAAAAGAGAGTGGTTTTTTAAAGAAATTTTTTACAATTCTATTATAAATTCCTTTATATAAATCCATTTCCCCATCTAATTCTAAAAACTCTTTGCTATCAATTTCTAAATATTCATTATTATCAAGAGAATGAAAAATAATTTTTCCATTGTTTAACTCTTCTAATGTAGTATGAGCATACAATGAAATTGTAGTATTCAATACATATCCAACATATTTGCTTGCATATACATCTAAATCAGTTCCTCCACCTGCAAGACCTAGTCTAAGTGGTGCTTTACTTCTTACTATCATTCAACAACCTTTCAATCTCATTAGTATAAACATTACCATATATAGTCCAAGTAAAATTATTTCTTATAAACTCTCGTGCATTACTTTTTAAATATTCATACTTTACTTTATTTTTTTGAATATCGTTTATTGTATTTGCAATTTCATCAGGTTCATCACTAACTAAAAATTCTTTTTTATGATTTGCACCTATAGGGTTAGCTGCTAAGGAACTAACTACATTGATAGTCCCAAGAGCCATTGACTCAAGTATCTTGTTTTGAATTCCTGCTCCTGTTTGCATAGGAGCAACTACACACAAAGAAGATTTTAATATTTCATATGGATCTTCCACAAAACCAGTAACCTCAATATTTTTATATTTATTTGTTAAGTTCAAAATTTGTTTAGTAGGCTTTGCCCCCACAATAATAAATTTAATATTTTTATTTAATTTATTAAATACATTTTCAACAAACCATAAAACAGCATCTATATTAGGTTGATAATCCATTTTTCCAAAAAAAGCCACATAATCTTTATATTTGTCATTTATTTTTTCATATTCCAATAAATCTTCATTTACCCCATGAGGTAGAAATTTTATTTTGTCATTATTAAAATATTTTATTTCTTCTTTATTAAACATAAAAGTAGAGTCAAATATATTTATCATTTTTTTTTCGTAATTTAATAATCTATCCGCTTCAATTGAATAAACTAATTTCCATAATGGTGACTTTACTTTTTTTATAGATTTTTTATAATTTTGACCAATACTATCAGCCATATCAAATATTTTAGGTTTATTTAAATTTATGACATATTTTGTTGTTCTTACTAATGTTGAAATAATCAAATCTTTATCTTTAGCCACATTATTTATATAGTTTTGAACATCTTTAAAATAATAATAATTAACTTGTAATGGCTCTTTATTAAATAAACTCTTTGAAAGAGAAAAAAATAACTCTAATTTATTTTTTTGAAATACTTTATATGTAGTTGTATATTTTTTCAAAAATTCTTTTGATTTATCACCTAGTTTTTCACTTGTAATAGTTACTAAATGCACTTCATATCGTTTTGAAAGTATTTTTATAAGATTATAATTTTTAAGTTTATCTCCACCTATTGGTGGGTATGGCAATCTACTGGTTATTAATAAAATTTTTTTCATTGTTTCCCTTTGTATAAAATGCACTATTTAAAGCAAATGCAAACCAAAATGGCAAATATGCGAATGAACCAAATTGTATAACTGATGCAAAAGCAAATGCTAAATTATATATGAAATATAACTTGAACTTTGGATTAATTTTTATATTATATTTTAAATATTTTATCTGCTGTTTAAAAAATAAAAATAGAAGTCCTATACCAATAATTCCAGTTTCTGAAAATATCTTTGCATATAAACTTTTTGGATCTGCACTAACGGTAGCAATATCTCCTACAACTTCATTAAATTTTGAATAATCCACTGGTATTAAATTTATATAGTGATTAAAATATTGAGCATATCCACCCAGCCCTACTCCAAATGGATGATCCACAAAAATTTCAAATCCTATGTATGGATAAATTACGCGAATGAATGTTGAACCATCTAAAGATAATAATTCCCATAATGAAGTTGCGTCTAAGAATTTATATATTCTATTAATTGCATATCCTGTATTGGTAGATAAAATGATATTTATTAAAATACTCAATATAACAATAGAAATCACCAGAATAAAATAATATTTTAATTTATATCTGAAAGTAATAAGTTTTTTAAAAATATGAAAAAAATCATAAGATAAATATAGCATAAAAGCTGTTGCAACTATAGCAAATCCTTCTAATGAAAAAATCATTACAAATAATAAAAGCAATACATAAAATGATTTATTAAAATATCCATTTTTACAATAGTAATATAAATAGATGGGAATTGAAAAAATGATTATTTTAGAAGCCCACGACCCCTCACTTGATATCAATTGAATACGACTACTAACTTTTCCAGAAAATACTATACCAATAATATCTTTTAGTGAATGTGGTAATAATCCTTTCATTGATAAAATTTCTACAAAACCAATAACTGCAATGAGTATATATAATACAAAAAATTTATCAAATACTTTTTCTATATTATTTTTTATAAAAAAATATCTAATAGCAATGTATGAAAATATACCCAGAAAAACAGGTGCAATATATCTTAATGATAAGAAGATGTTATCTAACAATAAAACGGACTGAATACTTACAAAAACTAAAAATAAAAGTAAATAAAAAATATCTTTAGAGATTTTTAATCTTATAAGATATTTTAAAGTAATTAAAAAAGAAAAAGGTACTAAAAAAAATATACTTATAGGTCTATAATCTGATGGCATTACAGGTAAACTCATAAACGGAACCAACAATAATCCGAATAATAAAATAACATTTAAACTATTAGATTTTTTTAATATTTCATTCATAAAAGCTCTTTATATACTCCAATATATTCTTCTACAATATTCTCAACGAGTAAACTTTTTGCTTTTTTGATACACTCATCTTGCATTTTTACAATTTCTGATGGGTTGTCTATAAAAAAGTTCATTTTATCAATGAGTTCATCTTGATTTTTAAATAAAAAACCAGTCTTGTTTTCATCAATAGCTTCAATATTACCACCTTTATATGAAGCAATAACTGGTACTTTATACGAAAAAGCTTCTATTATAGATCTTGCAAATGGCTCAAACCAAAGTGTTGGATGAATTAAAACATCAATTTTCTTAAAAAAATCTTCAGGCTTTACAAAACCAATAAACTCCACTCTCTCATCATTGTATTTTTGTTTTAATTTTTCTATGTATCCATTGTAGTGCTCTTTACCAGCTAAAATTAATCGTATATTTGGATTATCAATTTTTTGAAAATTTTCAAGCAGTAACTCTACCCCTTTAATGGATGATATTAATCCAAAATAACCAAAAATAACATTTTTATTATTTTGCTTCTCAAATTCTAGATCAATTTTTAATATAGGGTTATATATGTATGTTTTAATTTTAGCATTTTTAAAATAACCATGTTCTAAATGCTTATCGAGTATAAATTTACTTACACCTGTAACAGCATCTACTTTTTGAGATACTACTTTTTTATTATATGTATAAATTTTACATTCAAGACATTGTTTTTCACAAGATTGTCCATTTTTTAGCATTTTTGAAGTGGCACAAATAGAATAATAGTCTCGTATTGTATGTACTAAAGGAAAGTTTAATTTTTTTATTATACTCCAAAGACTTACAGAAAATCCACCTATATTATTTGTATGACAAATATCTGGCTTTTCTTTTTGCAATATTTTTTCTATTTTATTAAAGGTAAATACATTGTAGTAATCTATAGCTCTCCATATACTTCTTTTTAGACTATTTTGACTATTTGCATCATAACGCCAAAATATATTTGGAATATGAACATAATAAACTTTTACACCATTGATAATATTTTCTTCATCTTTTTTACCCGTAGAAACCACTACAACATCAAAACCTTTTTTTACCAGTTGTTCTGCTAAAAGTTGAGTTGATTTTTCTGCACCCCCCATAATATATGGCGTATAAAGAGTATTAAAAAGTGCTATTTTCATAATTGTCTACCTAATGTATTATTTAATCCATCATTAACAGCTTTCCGAAATATATTATATTGTTCTTGATTTTTCTTATTTTTATATAATGATAAAAATGAAAAAAATAGTTTCTTGTTAAGATTGTAATAAAAATTGCTACTTATTATATTTTTTTCAAAATTGACTCTATTTCTTACTGTATAATAAACCCTAAATTTGTTTCCCTCATTTAAATATGAATAAAATGGTGAAGTTGCTTTATTCTCAAGTTGCCAAGAAACATCTATATCTTCTAAAATACTATCCAATACAACAAAAATTTTTCCACCACTTTTTGTAATTCTATAACTCCATTCATGGTCATCAGCATATAAAAAAAACTCTTCTTTTGGATAGCCAATACTATCTATCAATTTTTTATGAAAAAACATACCTCCATATGGAGCTACTGCTACTTTTCCACTTTTTATATTTGGATTCTCATGAAAAGTTTTTATCCCTATTTTTCTTTTTAAAACTCTTATAACTTTTTTAGGCAAATCTATAATATGAAATCCTAAAAAGCTATTCTTTCTTCCTAAAACTAAATCAGGATTGTCGGTCATAATAGCTTCTTTATATTGTATTCTATCGGGTCTATAAGAGAGAAGTGAAACTTTTTCTTCTTTATTTTCATCTTTCAATTTATTCCAAAAATCTTTTAAAACTTTCAAACTATCTTTTTGTGGTTGATTATCATCATCTAAAAGCCATATAAATTCACACTCTTCACATTTATAAGCTTCTTGTAATCCTCTTTTGTACCCACCAGCTGAACCTGTATTTTCATCAAGATAGATAACTTTTAATCTACTCTCTTTTTCTTCATACTCTTTTAACTGCTTTTTACTATTTTCTTCAGAAGCATTATCAACAACTATTATTTTATTCACACCCTCATTATAACAAGCATCCATAACTTGCTTCAAAAGATGAAATCTATCTCCATAGGTTACTATTACTGCACATACTTTCAATTATTATCCTTTGATTCTTTAAAAAATTCTACTACTTTTGAAAGTTTATTATTTATAAAAGGCGAAATATATTCATCAATAATAAAATCATTAGAATTATCAAGAATTTTAATTGATAATTTTTTTAAATATTTTTTCATTAAAGTATTAAAATCATTAGTAAAACCATTTTCTTTTAATTGAATATTTAATTGTTTTATATCTAAAAAGTCTTTTAGTAATTCAATATAAGCATACTGTTTCAATTTTATAATCTCAGGAGAAAAAGAACCATCACTTAATAATCTTTTTTCTTTTAATTTTGCTTTTATATAATCAATAAGTAAAGGATTTTCAATATTGAAAATCATAACATTATTCTACCCCAAAAGTCAAGACAACAACCTAATAAATTAATGTCTTTTTTATAAAATATCATATTAAGCTACTTTCCTAAAAAATTTAACAGCTTTTTTAGTTTTATTGATATTGTTTTCTAACCATTCATTATACACCTCCATAGGTTTTTTATAATTTAGTGATTGATGAAATCTTTGATTATTATAAAAATTGATATAATTTTTAATATCTTCTCTCAATTCGCTTATAGAGTTATATTCATTTAAATAAATTCTCTCAACTTTTGCACTTCTCCAAAATCTTTCAATAGCAATATTGTCAGTAGCTCTGCCTTTAGAATCCATTGATATTTCAATGCCGTTTTCTTTAAGTGTTTTCGTGTGTATATAGCTTGTATATTGACTGCCCTGGTCTGTATTGAAAATATCCGGTTTTGGATGTTTTTTTAATGCATTTTCCAATACATCCATTACAAAATCTGTATCCATTATATTTGATATTTTCCAAGATAAAATAGCTTTTGAATACCAATCAATCACTGCTGCAAGATAAACTGTTCCAAATTTAGTTTTTACATAGGTTATATCAGCAGACCATACCTTATTTGGTCTATCTATATCCACTCCTTTTAATTTGTATGGATACTTTTTATCATTGCTGTTTGGTATTGTTGTAAACACAGGTTTAACTGCAAGTATCGCCTTTATTCCCATTTCTTTCCTGTATTTCGAAACAGTGTTTAATGATACTTGATATCCTTCTGACAATAATTGCTTCCATACTTTAACCTCTCCATATACACACATAAACTCATCTTCGCTTATCTCTTTTATTCTCTGTTTTATTTTTATCTTTTTTTCATTTACTTTTGCTTCATAATATTTGTAACTTCTGCTTATTCCAAGCAATTTATGCTTTCTGTAATCACTCAATTCTTCATTCTCATCAGCTTGGACTAATCTCCTTTTAGTCGATAAGTCCAAGCTCTTTTATTTTATCTTTGTATTCTTTTACCGCTTTGCTCGGTTCCATTGCTATTTCTGCATTCGCTAAAAATTCTTTTTTCCATCTCTCTATATTCTTTGGAAGAATATTATTATCTTGTGCTATTTGATTTAAACTTTTCTCGCCTTTCAATGCTTCTAAAACTACTTGAGTTTTAAACTCTGCACTGTATTTTTTCCTTGCCATCTCATACCCCCTTTCTTGCCATTTTATCATATTTTTATTGTCGTTTTTCTTGGGGTATTATAGTCTTGTAATTTTTAATTTTGAGACAATATCAAAAACATCCTTTTTTAAATATCCTAATTCTATTAATTTCGAAAATATAAATAAATCAATTTCTTTCTGTTTCAAAGTTCCGAAAGATGGATTTAAATATAAATCAAACAATTCTTTTAAAACTTTTTTATTGAGTTCGTTGTTATTAAGATATCTATCTAACATAAGACTTAACCTTTAAATAATATTTCAACAAAATCATTAATAAAATTACTTCACTTAAAACCAAGGCAATACTTGCTCCCATATCTTTAAATAAATACACTAAAATAAAAGATAATATAATATTACTAACTCCTGTAATAATAATAGCTCTGCTAAATTCCTTTTTATATCCCATCGTTATAAGTCCTAAAACTCCAAAATAATAATTTAACCCTCCTATCAAAATTACTATACTCATTATTTTTAAATCCAAAATAATATTTTTTTGATAACTTCCTTCTACTAGATAAACTATAAAAGAAGAAAAAATAAATGTTAAAAAAACCATCAAAAGATAAATTCCAATAATATATTTTAAATACTTATTAGTAAAATCAAAAAAATATTTTTTATTATGTGAGAATTTATTTGAAAAATATGGAAAAACAGTATTTCCTGCTATATTTTGTAATGTTTGAATAATTTTAATTATCCTCTCTGCGATAGAATAATATCCAACATATAAATTATTTGATAAAAAGCCTAAAAGCAATGTATTGAAATTTCTATAAAAATTTCCGGCAAAATTAGCTACAAATATATGCCATCCATCAATGAAATATTTTTTAAGTATTTGTAAAGACTGAAATTTAAGTTTTATTTTAAAATCTTTCATAATGATATATAAAGCAATTATACCGGCTGCTATAAATCCTAATGAATTAATTAAAGGTACTTTCCAATAATCGCTCTCGTTATGAATAAATATAAATATAGCTATTGTAAATATAACTTTTGCTAAAATATTTAAAAATGTTATATATTTCATCCTCTCTATTCCCTGAAAAAACCATTGAGGAAACATTACTTGACCTATTACCATACCAAATGTAAGTAAAAATACTACATAATGAACTTTAAATTTATTAAAACTAAAAACTAAAATTAATAATAATAAAAAAGAAACAATCATTAAAATAAATTTGATTATCATAACACTGCTAAATATTTCATTAAGTTTTTCTTTATTGTCTCTATAAATAGAAACTTCTCTTGTGGCTGTAAGATTAAATCCATAATCAGTTAATATATTAAAATAAGCAATTGTTGCCCCAGCAAATGCTAAAAGCCCGAATTTTTCCACTCCTAAAACTCTAACTAAATATGGAAATGTAATAAGAGGCAAAATATAATTTGCCCCTTGTAAAATAGCTAATGATATAAAATTTGATAATAATCTTTTGTGTTCTTCTTTTTGAAATTTTTGTTTTATTTTTTTTATCATCGCTTAAATATTTCTCCTAATACCACAAATTCAATTTTAAATATTAAATTATTATTCATTATACTTTTCTAAATACCACTTTATAGTTTTAACAATACCACTTTCAAAATTCTCATCCGCTCTCCATCCAAGCTCATTTTCTATTTTACTTGCATCAATTGCATATCTTCTATCGTGTCCTGGACGATCAGATACAAAAGTTATTAAATCTTTATATGAAGTTAATTGGTTATTTGTTATTTGTGTATTAGTACTTATCGGATATAGTTCATCTAAAATTTCACATATTTTATTTGCTATATATATATTTGTTCTCTCATTTCTTCCACCAATATTATATGTCTCTCCCGCTTTTCCTTTGTGATATGCTAAATCTATTCCTTTACAATGATCTAAAACATAAAGCCAATCTCTGATATTTTTACCATCTCCATATATTGGAATTGGATTTCCAGCAAGTGCATTTCTAATAATTGTAGGAATTAACTTTTCATCATGCTGTTTTGGTCCATAGTTATTTGAACAGTTTGTAATAACAGTATTCATCCCATATGTGTGATGATAGCTTCTTACTATCATATCTGAGCTTGCTTTACTTGCTGAGTATGGTGAATTTGGTGCATAAGGTGTCTCTTCTGTAAATAAGATATTAGAATCATCCGGCAATGTCCCATATACTTCATCAGTTGATATATGATGAAATCGTGAGTCTTTATATTCATCTTTATATTTAAAAGGAGCTTCCATCCAATAATTTTTTGCTACATCTATAAGAGTATATGTTCCATTTACATTTGTTTCTACAAATACTCCTGGATTTTTTATTGAATTATCTACATGACTCTCAGCTGCAAAATGAATAACTCCTCTTATATCATACTCTTTAAAAATATATTCAACAAGTTCTTTATTGCAGATATTTCCTTTTATAAATTTATATCTTGGATGATTTTCTACCTCTTGTAAATTTTCCAAATCTCCTGCATAAGTTAGCACATCTAAATTTATTATATTATACTCTTGATACTTTTCTAAGAAATACGGAATAAAATTACTCCCTATAAATCCTGCTCCGCCGGTAATTAAAATAGTTTTGAGTTTTGAGTTTTGAGTTTTGAATTTATTTGACATTTTGTTCCTTTTTAAGGTTTTCTTGGGATGTTTTTACAATAGAAGTTAATATTTTTATAATTTCCTCAATATCATTTTGTAATGTAATAACATGATTTTCTGTTTTTGAAAGATAATCCGTTGCAATTAATAAATTGATCCAATATTTTGTTTCTCTTGCTTCTTTATTTGCTATTGCCATTTTTGAAATAAAATCTTTTTTACTTTGTGCTGATATTGCTTCATTGACATTTGATCCAATTGAAGTTCCACAACGAAGTAATTGTTTAGATATAGTATATTCTTTATAATTACTACACAAAAAATTATAAAGTTTTGCAATTCTAACTGCAAAATCAAAACTTTTTTTGTATATAGTATTTTCATTCATAACTCATACCTCAAAACTCAACATTTTTTTTAAACTTTCTCTCCAATAAGGAATTTCAATATTAAATTCTTTTTTTATTTTGTTTTTATTAAGCACTGAGTAATAAGGTCTTTTTGCCGGTGTAGGATAATCTTTTGTTTCAATTGGATTTATTTTTATATCAATACTCTTTATATCAAATATAGCCTTTGCAAAATCATACCAACTGCATATACCTTCGTTGCTAAAATGAAAAATTTCTGCTTTAAAATTATTTAATTTTTCATAATTTTTATCAATTATTTCTAAAATAGCTTTTGCTAAATCTCTTGCATAAGTAGGAGTTCCTACCTGGTCAAATACTACATTAAGTTCACTTCTGTCTTTTAATCTCAGCATTGTTTTTACAAAATTGTGTCCAAAAGTACTATAAACCCAAGATGTTCTTATTATAATACCTCTTGCACCACTATTTATAAAAGCCTCTTCACCTTTTAATTTTGTAAGTCCATAAATTCCCTGAGGATTTGTTTTATAATCCTCTTTATATGGTTTATAATTTTTTCCATCAAATACATAATCAGTAGAAATATGTATTAAAGTAATATCATTTTCTTTTGAAATATTAGCTAAATATTTAACTGCTTGATGATTAATCAAATCAGAAAGTTCTTTTTCCTCTTCTGCTTTATCTACTGCTGTGTATGCAGCACAGTTAATAATTAAATCAATATCTTTTTCTTTTACAAATTTTTCAATTTCTTCTTTTTTCGTAATATCAAGTTTATCTTTATCAGTAAAGAAAAATGTTAAATGTTTGATGTTAGATGTTAAATTGTTTTTTACTAAATATTTTATTTCACTACCTAATTGACCATTTGCTCCAGTTACTAAAACATTCATTGAACATCCTCGTATAAATCAACATATTCAAAAATTTCAGCATCTTTAAGTAAAGGAGCGTTTTTATCTTTTTCTGATACAAGTATTTTATCTTTTGGAAAATTCCAATTAATATTAATATCAGGATCATCAAATCTTATATTTCTGTCATATTCAGGTGCATAATAATTATCTACTTTATAAGTAAAGATAGCTTCATCACTTGTAACTAAAAATCCATGAGCAAATCCTCTTGGTATAAAAAGCTGTTTTTTATTATCTTCACTAAGCTCTACTGCTACATATTTTCCAAATGTAGATGAGCCTTTTCTTATATCTACAGCTACATCTATTACACTTCCTTTTATTACTCTTACTAATTTACTTTGTGCAAATGGAGGTAACTGATAATGAAGTCCTCTTAAAACACCTCTTTTACTTTTAGACTCATTGTCTTGAATAAAATTTATTTTCCTAACATTTTTTTCAAATATATCTTGCCTAAAAGTTTCCATAAAATAACCTCTATTATCTCCAAAAACTTTTAGCTCTATTATTACAACATCAGGAATTTTGGTTTTTATAATTTTCATTTTTTGCCTTCTTTTGCAATTTTTAAAAGATATTGTCCATATCCAGTTTTTTTAAGAGGTGTTGCTAACTCTTTTAATTTTTCCTTATCTATCCAACCATTTAAATATGCTATCTCTTCAATACAGCCAACTTTAAGGCCTGTTCTTTTTTCTATAGCTCTTATAAAATCACTTGCATCAAGTAAACTATCATGTGTCCCTGTATCAAACCATGCATATCCTCTACCAAGCAATTCTACTTTTAATCTATCTTCTTTTAAATACATCTCATTTATAGATGTAATTTCAAGCTCTCCTCTATCACTTGGTTTTACTTTATGAGCTTTTTTTATAACATCATTTGGATAAAAATAAAGCCCTACCACTGCATAATTACTTTTTGGATTTTTTGGTTTTTCTTCTATTGAAATAACCTTCCCGTTTTCATCAAACTCTACTACTCCATATCTTTCAGGGTCATTTACATAATACCCAAAAACTGTTGCTTTATTTTCATTTTTAATATTTTCTACCGCATTTTTTAAAACTTCAGTAAGTCCATGTCCAAAAAATACATTGTCTCCTAATACTAAACATACATCATCATTACCTATAAACTCTTCTCCAATGATAAACGCTTCCGCAAGTCCCCTTGGCTCATTTTGTATTTTATACTCTATATTCAGTTCTATTTGGCTTCCATCTCCAAAAAGCATTTTATAATTATCAATATACTCCGGATTTGAAATAATTAAAATATCTTTTATTCCGCTTAACATCAATACACTTAATGGATAATAAATCATAGGCTTGTCATAAAGTGGCAGTAACTGTTTTGAAATTCCTTTTGTAATCGGATATAACCTTGTTCCACTTCCCCCTGCTAATATTATTCCTTTCATCTAATCCCTCTCATAAATATCTCTGCTATAAACTTTATCTTTAAATTTCTCTAAATCTTTTTCCATCCTGTTAGCTAAAATTATATCACATTTTTCAAGTTCGTTTAAATCATTTGTCACTTTAATTCCATCTATTTCTTTTTCAATTGCAGCTGGTTCGTAAATTATCATTTCCACAAAAGGTTTTAACATTTCCATAATATCAAATATTGCACTACTTCTGAAATTATCACTTCCGGCTTTCATAATAAGTCTATAAATTCCTACTTTTTTAGGGTTTTTGTCAAGTATCTGTTTTGCAATGTGTTCTTTTCTAAGTACATTTGATTCAACAATTGCTTCCATTAATTTTTGAGGAATATTGTCTATTGTATAATTTGCTAAAAGCTGCTTAGTATCTTTTGGAAGACAGTATCCTCCATAGCCAAAGCTTGGGTTATTATAATGCATCCCTATTCTTGGATCTAAACATACACCTTCTATTATTTCTTTAGCAATAGGTCACAGGGGTCGCATCTCAACATTTGACATTCATTTCCTCTCCATCTCTTTTGTCGTTTTTTCTACCATTCCTTGGGTTATTTTATCTTTTCTCATTTCTTTTTCAAATCTTTTTACAGTTTGAGATACAGCAGAATAATCGATATTAAACAGTTCACCAATTTCTTTCAATGATAAAGGTGTGTATTTTTTTAGAAGATATAGGGTTAATTTTCGGTAAATATTGCCTTTGATTTTTTTAAAGATTATGTTTTGTTTTATATTAAACTGAGTTGATACAGCATTAATCACACGTTCTTTTGGTAGTAAGTTTTCACCTTTTATATGACTTATTTCCCTGTTTGAACTCAATTTGGATATCTTCTCTTTTATCTTTTCTATAAATTTTTCACTACCTAAAGCTAAATTCTTATAACTTTTTTCAAGGGGATTTTTAAGATCTGCATTCTCTATAACATACTTCATATATTGTTTTTGAGCCTGTTCTTCATTATCTGAAAAATTGCTTAATATAAATGACACATCAAGTCTTTTTACGAGAGGGCTTTTTTTGCCGATATAATCTAAGAAACTTGAAAAATGATAGTTATCCGGATCATCAACCATACCAGCTCTTGCAGGATTTAGATGAATGTAGGCTGATAAAACTAATGCATAGCTATCCGCATCAACAACAATGGATTTATATCTACCCTGAAATATAGAGCCTACAAGTTTATATTTTGCCCTAAACCAGTTGGCATAAGATGTATTGAGATAATGCATGCCCTCTGAGATGTTTGCAGATGGCGTTTTTATAAACAGATGATAGTGGTTATCCATAAGGCAGTAGGCGTAACATACAAAAGAGTATTTTTCAAAGGTTTCATTCATTTTGTCTATAAAGACATATTTATCCTTATCAGAATAAAAGATATTTTCTCTTCTAATGCCTCTTGCGGTTATATGGTAGAATGCATTCTCAAAAGAAATTCTCAAAGGTCGTGCTATAACAGAGGGCAAAGTATCATAAGATTGAGTGAATGTCAAATGTTGAGATTTGACCCCCTATATTCTTTTTTGCCGTATGGGCCAAGATGATGGGTGATGAGATTATGACAACAGCTATGCTTGATAGATTACTACACCATGCCCATATTTTTACACTTGATGGTGAATCTTACAGACTATCAAATAGAAAGGAGGTTGGAACCATCTGAATGTGTGGGGATTCTATTTTCCAAAGGGGTGTGAATTCTGTTTTCTGCTAAAGCTACAATAAACTCCCCACCAAAAGGGCTTATAAATTCCCCACCCTTTTGGTAGCATGCCCTAATCTTTTTAAAAGATGGAGGGTAAATAAAATTGTTGGGGGTTTGTATGTATTACTCGGTAAAAGCACTACTGAGTATTGGGAAAAATGTCTCACAGATTGCAAGAGAGCTAAAGATTGACAGGAAAACAGTCAGAAAGATTAAGAAAAAGGTAGAAAACGGAGAGATTAAGACACCCACCATCAAAAGGAAAAGCATCCTTGATCCATACAAGGATGAAATCATTGAGTATTTAAAAAGTGGTCTCTCCGCTGTTTTAATCCACCAGAAGTTAAAAGAAAAGCATAGTCTAAATGTAAGCTATAGCTCTGTGAAACGCTACATCAGGAAGCTAAAGCCAGGTGAGCCCTTCATCCCCTTAATAAGCCCACCTGGCCAAGAAGCCCAAGTAGATTTCGGCTATGCCGGTTATTTCTAATAATAGCAGAAGAAAAAAGAAAGTAAAGTACTGGATATTCTCAATGGTTTTGTCCTATTCGAGGTACAGATACTATGAGCTTGTGGATAACCAAAGTATACCGACATTCATAAACTGCCATATCAATGCATTTGAATATTTCTCTGGTGCACCAAAGGCTATAAAGATAGACAACCTAAAAAGCGGTGTATTGCATGTTAACTTCTATGAGCCTGAAATTCAGCATGAATATGCAAGGATGCTTGAGTATTACAACTCCTCTGCTGTTGCCTGTAGGGTGAGAAAACCAAATGAGAAGGGCAAGGTAGAATCCAGCATAAAATACATAAAGAACAACTTTCTAAAAAGCATAAGAGCGGAAGGAATAGAAGACATAGACACAGTCAAAGAGAAGCTTTTATTCTGGCAGGACAACATCTGTAATGCAAAGCTACACGGCACAACAAGAAAAATACCGAAGGATGAGTTTCTCAATGTAGAAAAGGAAAAACTCAACAGATTGCCAGATAGAAGATATGAGACCTACGATATTGCAAAAAGAACTGTAAACACCTACTCCCACATCTATTACAGGTACAACTACTACTCTGTGCCTGAAAAATACATATCAGAAAAGCTCAATATTAGGTCAAATGGAAAGATAATGGAGATCTATGATTCATCGTTCAACCTAATAGCCGAGACATCCCCTAATTTTTGTGTCTCTCTCATCATACCAAATCCCTCCTCACTCTTCAACTCCCTTCCCAAACTTAGCAACAAACATCTGATTCAGTTCATATCTTTTAGCCTTAATCAGAGGATTAACATTCCAGGTTTTGTGTAATTTATCTGTTGCAATGAAAAGGGCAACATTTAGGATATCCATGGACTGGAAGAACCCTCCTTTCTTTAGCCTTTGTTTTTCAAAGGATGAATGTACAGATTCAACAGTGTTTGTTGAATTGATGTACTTTCTTATTACCTCAGGGTACTTTAAGAAGGCAAGGAGTTCTTCTTTTCTTGAGTCTAAATATTTGGTGTAGGTCTTGTATTGGTCTTTGAATCTGTCAATTATCTCTGTTTTGAAAATCTCTATCCCTTTTTCAAAGGTATCACAGGAGTATTTAATCTCCTTGAGCTTTTTGTTCACATATGAGGCATCCTCCTTTTTCATATGCTTGTATACGTTTCTTGATGCATGAACTGTGCATTTCTGAATATCCGAGTAAGGAAAGAAGGCTCTTATTGCCTCTGAGATTCCGTTGAAATCATCACAGATGAACATTAAGACCCTTTTCATTCCCCTGTTGATTAAATCCTGGAATACTTCCATCCAGGTGGATCTGTTCTCACTACCAAAGAATGAGTAATATCCAAGGAGTGTTTTTTGAGCATTTGTGTCTATCCCTACAACAGTGTAAACGACAGCTCTCTTTACCCTTTTATCCTTTTCATCCTTTACCATACAGTGATAGGCGTCTATGTATAGAAAATAGTAGTTTTCCTGAAGTTCTTTGGATTTAAATTCAAGCATCTGTGTCTTTATGTATTCAAATATCTCATCGTATGCTTTTTCACTAAAATCCAGTCCTCTCAATTTCATCTTGTGCACGATTTCCTGTTTTGAGTCTCCATTGATTAGGAAGGAGAAGATTAAATCCTCAAAGCTTTCATCATACCTTTGATATTTGGGAGGGAGAAGATGAGAGCGGAAGTTTCCGCTCCTTGTTCTTGGGACATCCAAATTCAGTTTACCAAGGCCTGTGTTTAGGCTCCTTTTGTAGGTTCCATTGCCTTTGTCTTCTGGGTTCTCAAGTAAGTACTCGTATCTTTCCTTACCCATTATCTCAATAAGTAGTCCTTCCATTAGGGTGGCCAGTTTATTCTTTCCGTATTCATCCAACTCCTTTACTACATCCATATCCATGTTTGAGATTATCTCCTTAAGCATCTTTCTGTTCATCTCTTAAAGCTCCTCCATACTTAGCCTAATTTCAGAGTTCATTAGAACAGTTCATTAAACCCCACTCCATTTTAGTAGGTTTGTGGGGGAGACACAAAAATATTTTAAGTCCCGCAACTCTACCTAACTCCTCTCTTCTTCAAAGACAAACCACTAAAGAGATTATTCGGAAGGGATGTTGACTTCCCTTGGTTCAACGATGATGCACTTGGTAGAACATTAGATAAGCTCTTTGAATACGGCGTAAGTGAACTGTATGAAAAGATAGCAAGCAGGGCACTCAAAATACTGAACCTTACACCCTCTACCATACACTTAGACAGCGCAAGCTTTCATCTTGACGGTAAGTATCCAAACCAAAAGACGAAAGAAGAAAAAGAAAAAGAAAAAGGAAAAGTAAAAGAAAGAAATGGAAAAGAAGAAAAGGGAAATAACAGTGAAGGAAAATGGGGAAAAGGAGGAAAAGAAGAAGAGTATGAGCCAACCCCAGTCTTTATCACCCAGGGATACAGCAGAGACCACCATCCAGAGCTCAATCAGGTGGTTTTAAATCTTATAGTAGAACACAAAGCAGGCATTCCCATATGGATGAAGCCTGCAGATGGTAATCAAGTAGATACACAGGCATTTGCCAATATAGTAAAGGAGCATATTAACTCTTTAAAGAATGCTAATAATACAAAGACAAAGGTGATAGCCGATGCAGCCCTCTTTAGTTCTAAAACAATGGAAGAGTTTAAGAAAAACAACATGCTTTTCATCTCAAGGGTTCCATCGAAACTAAAACAGGCAAAAGAGATACTCAAAAACCACAATGAAGAGGAATTTATTCAGCTTGATGAGAACTATCAGGCTATCCAGTACACAGTAGATTATGAAGGAATGAAACAACAGTGGGTTTTATACAAAAGCAGTTATGCTAAATCAAGAGGGGACAAAACGATAAAGAAAGAGTATCAAGAAAAAGAAAAACAGGAAACAAAACTCATTGAGAAATTACAAAAGAGAGCATTTTTCTGTGAAGCTGATGCAAGAAAAGCATTTGAAGAAAAAACAAAGAAGTTAGAATGCATAATGATATCAGAGGCTAAACTCATATCAAAGCCCAAATACAAAACAAGAGGACGACCAAAACCAAATGCTAAACCAGACCACTATGAATACTACTGGATTATAGAGACCAAGCCAAATGAAGAATACCTAAAACAAAAACAGAACCAAAAGAGTGGCCTTTTTATCCTTGCAACCAATGATATGACACTGTCTGCCAAGGAACTGCTTGATGAGTATAAATCTCAACAGAGAATAGAAAGGGGCTTTAGGTTCTTAAAATCACCAGAGTTTTTAAGCGATGCCATGTTTCTAAAGAACCCAAAACGCATTGAAGCAATGCTTATGATAATGACACTCTCTTTGCTTGTCTATTCTGCCTTGGAATACAGAATAAGAAGTGAGCTTAAAAATCAAAACAAATCCTTTCCCAATCAACTTGGCAAACCCATTCAGAATCCCACTGCAAGATGGGTGTTTGAGAACTTCTTTGCTATACATCTACTCTTACTTAATGGGCAAGAGCAGATTGTTGGGTTGGAAAACAAGCATAGGCTGATATTGGAACTATTGGGTAGTAATTATATGGGGTTTTATGGTATAAATGGAGAAAGAGGTGCGGAATGAGGGATAATCTTAATAACTATCAATTACCATTAATAACATTCACTCTAAATCAAAATTTTTTTAAAATTAGTATTCTATTTTTTCTTTTTTATAGTATGTTTAAATTTTAATACTGCAAAATTAAGTTCAATAGTCGTTTCAGTTTCATTTGTTTGTAATTCATCATCTATAATTTCAGATATAATTTCTCCAGATTTCTTAACAAGTTCTCTCTGTTTTTGCTTGTCTGTTATTGTAGAAAGAGCTTTTATATTTCTGGTTAAGTTTCTTATTTTGGTAAAAGTTTCAATTATGGCAATTGTAGCTTCTGTCGCTCTTTTGCTTTTTAAAATAGTTGCAAGCATATAAAGCCCTTTTTCGGTAAAAGCTTTAGGGACATAAGGGGAAAACTTCAATTGAAAAAGGTGGTCGAAATTTTCGACCACATACTTCTTTTCTTCTTCCGTAAGTTCTATAATATATCCTTTAGGAAATTTTTCGGGATTATTTTTTACAGCTTCGTTAACTCTCTTAGTCTCTACTCCATAAATTTTAGCAACATCGCTATCAAGTAAGACCTTCTGCCCTCTAATTTCAATAATTAAATCTTCAAATTCTTCCATTTTGATAATTTTCATAATCTGTCTCCAGTATCTTTGTAAGCTGTATACAACTATCAACTAACCTGTAAGTAACCATAACTAACAACAAATAAACCCAATAACTTTGAATTACAATAAATTACCCTTCACTGTTCACCATTCACAGTTCACCATTCACTGCCATCAATCTCCTCTATCGCTTTACATTCCCATTCTGGAAAATGCTCACGTATGAATTTGTTCAAAGCTATTTCTGCTTCTGTGTATACTCTCTTTTTCTTTCTTTTTGTTGCTTCCCCTACAATCATTCCAGCTGCAGATGTAAAATTAGTTATCTTATCCACAAGTATAAATGCACCAGTCGTCCTATTCTCTTCATACAAATCAAAAGCAATTTTTTCAGCCAAATCAATTTGGACTCTTGCTATGTCATTTAATTCTAAAGTATTTGCTTCAACCTTTTCCCATGTATTTACATCTTTTTTAAATAAAATTCTACTCACAACAGCATTAGTTTCTTTTGCATATATTTTCAAAATATATTCTCTATTTTTTAATGGTTCCTCATCCATCCATACTAAAAATGCTTCAAAACTATCATTAAATATAGGCTGCTTTTCACCCTTTTTAACTATTAAATCTCCTCGGCTGATGTCAAGCTCGTCCTCTGTTTGGAGAGTGATAGACATTGGAGAATATGCTAATTTTGAATTTTGAATTTTGAATTTTGGATTATTGTTTTCGGAGGGTGTTGGGTGTTGGGTGTTGGGTGTTGGGTTGTTTTCACTTACACTTACACCTCCACTTCCACCTTCACCTACACACACACACTTTCACGATATTCCGGTGGGACGATAGCTCTAACTTTTGTTATCATGCGGGATGGGAAGATAACGATTTCATCACCAACCTTTATTTCTCCACTTGCAATGGTTCCGCAATAACCTCTGAAATCAAGATGAGGACGATTGATATACTGTACAGGATATCTGAAATTTTGGATTTTGGATTTTGGATTTTGGATTTCTATTGTATCTAAATACTCAAGTAAAGTTTTCCCGGTATACCAGGGCATTTTTTGAGATTTTTTAGCAACATTATCGCCCTTTAATGCACTTATTGGAATAAAATATAATTCAGCATTAAAATTTTTGTATGGTAGCGAATATCTCAATTGTTCAAACATTATCTTATAATCATTTACTATTTTATTATAAACATCCTCAGAATAATCTACTAAATCCATCTTATTAATTGCCACAACGATATTTTTAATACCCATTAACGTTACAATAAATGAATGTCTTCTTGTCTGTGTTAAAACTCCATTTCTTGCATCTATTAAAATAATCGCGAGTTCGGCATTAGAAGCTCCAGTGGCCATATTTCTCGTATATTGTTCATGGCCGGGGGTATCTGCAATAATGAACTTCCTCTTTTCTGTCAAAAAATACCTGTAAGCTACATCAATGGTTATCCCCTGCTCCCTTTCTGCCTGAAGACCATCAACTAACAAAGAAAAATCTATCTCATCTTCTGTCCGCTTGTATTTTGCCTCTGCCTTCAAAGCCATAAGATGGTCTTCAAAAACCATCTTAGTTTCATAAAGAAGACGGCCTATAAGCGTACTTTTCCCATCGTCAACACTACCGCAGGTGATGAAACGGAGAAGCTCCTTGTCTTCATGCTGTTTCAAATATCCTAAAATATCAGATTCTATTAAAGATTTTGGATTTTGGATTTTGGATTTTGGATTAACTTCTGACTGCAATTTTGAATTTTGGATGTTAGATTTTGGATTATTCACTTCTGTTCTCCATTAATGTTTTTAATTATTTTTGTTAAAATATTAATAATTGAATTTATTTCTCTAAACAATAAATCTTTGCTTGAATAGTTTTCAATATAACCTGAATCATTTAAAAGTCTTAACCAATAAAATGTTTCTCTTGCTTCTTTACTTGCAATACTTAACTTAGATAAAAAATCTTTTTTTGATTGAGCAGCTTGAGCCTCTTTAACATTTGCTCCTATTGATGTCCCGCTTCTTAAAATCTGTTTTGATAATACAAATTCCTTCTTTTCAAAGTTTAAAAATTTATATAGTTCTATAATTTTTAATGCGAAATTATAAGTTTTTTCTTTAATTAAATTCTCTTCTTTCACTTTTTAATCCAAAATCTATAATCCAAAATTCATAATTCATCATATATAATTCATCATTCAAAATTCAAAATCCAAAATTTTTTAAAAATAGCCTTCTATTTTTTTCCGTTCCATGCTTCCCACTTGATCGAAGTCGATGAGTCTTCCCTGACGTTCTGAGTATTTTGTAAGGAGCATCTCCTGTATAATTTCCGGCAAAGTAGTAGCTTTTGATTCTACCGCCCCGGTAAGCGGATAACAACCCAATGTCCTAAATCTCACCCATTTCATCTGTGCTTTTTTTCTTAATTCTTCTGGCATTCTATCATCATCTACTAAAATCAACGCACCTTCATATTCTACAACAGGTCTTTCCTTCGCAAAGTATAAAGGAACTACAGGAATATTCTCCAAATATATGTAAAGCCACACATCAAGCTCTGTCCAATTTGACAATGGAAATACCCGTATGCTCTCACCTTTGTTTTTCCTTAAATTATATACATTCCAGAGCTCTGGTCTTTGATTTTTTGGATCCCATCTGTGATTTTTATCTCTAAAAGAGAATACCCTTTCTTTAGCTCTTGATTTTTCTTCATCCCTTCTTGCCCCGCCAAAAATCACATCAAATTTATACTTATTCAAAGCCTTTTTTAAAGCTTCTGTTTTCATAATATCTGTATGAACTTTACTTCCATGTGTAAACGGATTTATCCCCCTTTGAACCCCCTCCTCATTAACATACACTATTAATTCTAATCCCAACTCTTTTGCTCTCTTATCTCTAAACTCAATCATATCTCTGAATTTCCAGGTGGTATCCACATGCATAATTGGAAAAGGTGGCTTTGCAGGATAAAATGCCTTCATAGCCAAATGTAACATCACTGAAGAATCTTTCCCTATTGAATAGAGCATTACAGGGTTTTCTGCCTCTGCAACCGCTTCGCGGATGATGTGGATGCTTTCGTATTCTAAGAGTTTTAGATGGGTTAATATGTGTTGGGTGTTGGTGTTATTTTTTTTCATTGTCCATCCTATGTTTTATTAATGATTTTATCATTTTTGAAAGCCTTTCTAATTCATCAATTATAGGTTTAATCTCTTTATCTGACAAATAACCCCTCATTCCGCACCTCTTTCTCCATTTATACCATAAAACCCCATATAATTACTACCCAATAGTTCCAATAATACTATAGAGAAAAATAATACCTATAATTACATCATAAAAATTTAATTTAAAAGTTAAATTTGTCCAACTTCCACCTGCAATAGCAGAGAAAAATATAAGTTTTGTTTTCAAAATATCGACTTTAATTTTGACTTTTTCATTCATTATTTTCCTTCTGTCAAAAACACTTATATAAAATTATATCATAAACTGATATTGCATAGAAAGCTAGTAAATAACATATTTTAGCTATTAGTAGTCAGGGCTTTACTTTTTTACTGAAAATAGAATTGAGTGTTGAGTGCTAATGACAGTTGACGGGGTCAGGGCTTTACTTTTCCAGATTTATTAAAGACCCACTCCCTTTTTCACACTTCGTAGGTGTGCAAATTGGTTCTTTGCAAATCCAATTCCATTATCCTTTACATCTCAATAATCTTATGATATATTTTTTCGGCACCTTTTATCACACCTACGAAGTGTGAAGATTGGGAGGCGAAAAAATGAATGATAGAAAACGAGTTTTTGCGGTTGGCAGTTTTTATCATGTTTTCACAAAAAGTATAGCTGGATACCATATATTCAGATCTGATGATGATTATGAGCGAATGGTAGAGATAATGCAGTATTATGTTTATGAAAACTTACCAATAAGATTTTCATTTTATAAAAGACTTAAAAAAGATAAACATTTAAAAAACACTGTTGATTTTGACAAACTTAATAAATTAGTCGACATTGTTGCCTACTGCTTAATGCCAACGCATATTCACTTTTTGTTGACACCGTTAAAAGAAAATAGCATATCTATATATATGAAAAACCTGTTAAATAGCTACACCCGATATTTTAACACAAAGGCTAAACGAAATGGGCCGTTGTGGCAAAGTAGGTTTAAGGATGTTTTAGTTGAAAGTGACGAGCAGCTTATTCATTTAACAAGGTATATCCATCTAAATCCAACATCAAGCGGACTTGTTGAAAAACCTGAGGATTGGAAATACTCATCCTATAGAGAATATCTTGGGATTTGTGATAGATCTTTGTGTAATTTTTCTAAATATTTAGATATAAACACTAAAGATTATAAAGCTTTTGTGGAAAACCGCATAGATTATCAAAAAGAATTATCAGTTATAAAACATCTTGTATTAGAATAGTTAATTTTTCTTCTCATCTACCTAAGAGGTGGATAATGTTTAAGCTACAATAAATTCCCTACCAAAAAGGAGCGTCTGCAATAGTAAAACACCTTTCTGCACACCTACGAGGTGTGAAAGAAGGAATAATTTTATTGACTTTATATAGCTTTTTTGATAATAGTCGCTCAAGTTATTAAAAACAATATTGGCAGGAGGAGGTAATGTTATGTTAAGGGTTCTTTCTATCCGTATTCTTTCTTTTTTGTTTGTAGTCTCTTTGTTAAACGTTTCTTCTATCTATGCGGCAAACTCAAAAACGGCAAAACTTGATATCAATAAAGCAACAGTTGAAGAGTTGCTTAAGGTGAAAGGTATAGGAAAATCAAAAGCAGAGGCTATAGTGAAGTTTGTGAAAAAAGAACGGATTAAAACAATGGATGAGCTTCTAAAGGTTAAAGGTATAGGTAAAAAAACCTTGAAGAATATAGAGGAAATGTTCGAGGTAAAAACTGAAAGTTCAAAACCCTCAGAGAAAAAAGAGTAGGTAAAATTAAACTGAAGGATGTAATAAGAGCGAACTTGCAATTAAAAGTTCGCTCTTTTTTGTCTTGTGCCCGTTTTAAACCTGCGAGGTGTAAAGTTAAAAATCTTGGGTGTCAGCAAACTTCTTCCACTTCGTAGGTGTGAAAGAAAGTCAGCAAATTGCTTCAACTATATTCCCAGAATTACTAAACGAAAATAAAAAGCTCGGAATACCCACTCCTATTGGTATAGGTAACAAAATACTTTATTATGCCTGATGGCAAAATTTTAACTCTTCACCCCTCTATCTTCCATTTTTTGTATCTTTTAAACTAAACGGCAATTTTTTCCACACAAGCGCGTGGTAAGTCATGTTGTATGAAATTATAAACAGCAGGATTATTATCATCGACAACGATGTGCGGTATTTTGTGAAATAGGATAAAATTTCAAATGGTAAAACAAAAATCAAAACAAAAAGCGATGTCAAGGGGCTTGATTTGGTAAGTGATCTGTAAACCACAGAATGAAAATGCATTTTATCAGGAAACAGTGGGGATACGCCTTTCAAAACTTTTCTTCTATAAAACGAAAACAGCACCTCCCAAACCGGATATATCATAACAGCCAAACAGAACCAGGGAGAAATCAGGGGGTGTCTTGAGACCAAAAACACAGACAACTCAGCTAGCATAAAACCCAAAAAATAAGCACCGCCATCGCCCAAAAATATCTTTCCAAACGGGAAATTTAGAATAAAAAAGCCAAGCGTTGAAAAAAATAGCAATAATGATATTTCAAATAAAACCTTATCGTGAAGTTGATAGGAAACAACTGCAAAAACTGTTAAGGCAATTAGAGAAAAACCACTCGCAAGACCATTAAAGCCATCGATTATGTTTATAGAATTTGTAACACCCGCAACAGCAAATATTGTGAATACAAAAGCAACTGCATAAGGCAAATGATTTAAAAACACAAAACCCAAGCTTTTAAGAAGGACACCTGTAAATAAAATAACAAGAAAACCCGATGAAAAAGCCAATATCAATCGTATCTTTGGATTAACCTTAACGGATGAATCCTCCAAAAATCCACCAATAACAACAGGAAGGCTTGCTAAAAACAACTTTAAAGCTAAAGCATTTGCAAAGAACAAAGAACCCACTAAAAAAGCTAAAAATATGCCGATTCCGCCTATTCTTGGTGTATCATCTTTATGGAATCTTTGAGGTTTATCCTCCTTTGCTTTATCTAAAAACAATCCTTTTTGTCTTGCCAGATAAATAAAAAACAAACAACTAACAAGAGATGTATAAAAAACAACTATAGAGACAATTACAAGGGGACTCATGCGGAAATTTTAACCATTTATATTATCTATGTCAAAGATTGATTGACAAACATTTTAAAAAGAAATAAAAATTTACCGGAGGTTAAATTATGAAAATCTTAATCACTGGCGGTGCGGGTTATATTGGAAGCCATGTGGCAAAGCATATACTCAAAGAGACGGATTTTAACCTAACAATAATAGACAATCTATCCACCGGTTTTATAGAGACAATAGAAACCCTAAAAACTATCAGGGCGTTTGAGTTTGTGAATTTGGATTTATCGGATTGGAATGACTTAAAAAAATTATTTGAAACACATGAATTTAATGCTGTTATACACTTTGCGGCAAGTCTTATTGTGCCAGAGAGTGTTGAAAATCCACTTAAATATTACCTAAACAACACATCCAACGGAACATACCTGATAAAATGCTGCATAGACCACAATGTTAATTATTTTATATTCTCATCAACAGCAGCTGTATATGGCGAGCCAAAATTAACAACCAACGATAAAATCAAAGAAACCCATCCAACAAACCCGATAAACCCATACGGCCAAAGTAAGTTGTTCATAGAAAAGATATTAAAAGATACAGCAAAAGCCCATAATGGCTTTAAATATGTAGCTTTAAGGTATTTTAATGTTGCAGGGGCTGATAAAGGGGGTTTGATAGGTCAAAGCACAAAAAACGCCACACACCTAATAAAAGTGGCAGCCCAAACAGCTTTAGGCAAAAGGGATAAAATGTATATATTCGGTGATGATTATCCTACACCGGATGGCACATGTATCAGGGATTATATCGATGTGGATGATTTGGCTTTAGCCCACATAAAAGCCTTAAAATACATACCCAAAAACGAAAGCGGTGTGTTTAATTGTGGTTATGGTAAGGGCTTTTCCGTCAAAGAAGTGATACAAACAATGAAAGAGGTAAGCGGCAACGATTTTGAGGTTGAAATAACAGACAGAAGAAAAGGGGATCCTGCGATTCTTGTTGCCGATAACACAAAAATCGTAAACTCAATGGGCTGGAGCCCAAAATACAACAACCTAAAACTCATATGTAAAACAGCCTTAGAGTGGGAGAGAAAGATTAAATAAATAACACCTTTTATAAATCACCTCAGAGCTATAATTG